>JBEKOF010000191.1:0-9221 GCA_049522055.1 Verrucomicrobiota bacterium
TCTATTTCTGCGGCGGTTTCCAGGGCGGGGGAGGGGGGCGGGTCGTCCCAGGCGCCCGCGCGCAGGCCCGGCCAGAGGTGGCGGCGCTGGGTGTTTTGTTCGCCCCACCAATTCAGGAGGGCGGAAAAGCTGCGGTCCTTTTCCGTCGTCGGCCAGTAGAGCTGCGGGGAGAGGTAATCCACCCAGCCGCTGGCGAACCATTTTTGGGAATCGGCGAAGAGGGCGTCGTAGGCATCGAGGGAGGCGGAAACCAGAGCGGGATGGCCGGGCCGCCAGATGCCAAAGGGGCTGACGCCAAATTTGACCCAGGGTTTTTCCTTTTTGATGGAGGCGTAAAGCTGCTGGATGAAGGTGTTGATGCCGTCGCGGCGCCAGTCGCCGCGCGCGAGTTTGCCGCCGTCGCGCTGGTATTGCCGCCAGAAGTCGTCGTCGGGGAAATCGGCGGGGTTGTAGCCCTTTTCCGGGTAGGGATAGAAGTAATCGTCCAGGTGGACGCCATCAATGTCGTAACGGTGGACGATGTCCAGGATCACGCGCAGGGAGTAATCGCGGGCGCGGGGATCGGAGGGATCGAGCATCAGATAGCCGCCGGCGGCGCGGATGAGTTCGGGATGGGCGCGGGTGACATGAGCGGGGGACCGGGCGGGTTTAAGGGCGGCGAGGCGGGCACGGAAGGGATTGACCCAGGCGTGGAGCTCGAGGCCGCGTTTGTGGGCTTCGGCGACGGCAAAAGCCAGGGGATCATAATAGGGCGAGGGCGGGACACCCATGGCGCCGGTGAGATACTCGGACCAAGGCTCGATCCTGGAATCGTAGAGGGCGTCGCAGCAGGGACGGACTTGCAGCAGGACGGCGTTGAGATGCAACTGAGCGACGCGGTCGAGGATGGCGAGGAGTTCCTTTTTCTGCTGAGTGCCGCTGAGGCCGGGACGGGAGGGCCAGTCCTTGTTGTCTATGGTGGCCACCCAGACGCCGCGAAATTCCCGCGCGGCGGCAGGCGGGGCCTCGGGCAAAGCGGGCAAAGCCGGACGCGGCCGCTCCGGCAAAGGAGTGACAAAGGATGAGCTTGCACAACCCGCCAGAAGCAGGAGAGTGAATCCGATGACCTGGCACGTCCTTTTCGTAATCAATGGGTGAAAACAGACCAATACCGCCGTTGCCGGGGGTTGGAAAGAAAAAGATGGCGGCGGGCAGGTTTGGGGCGCTGGAGAGAATGCTTTGGGGCAACGGCGTGATGCTGAGGAATGGCGGCGCGGAATCGCAACGCAGAGGACATAAAAAATACCTTGATTTACCTTGACTGGGCTTGATTAGGCTTGATTGGCAAGGGTAGTCGCGGCCCGGGGGATGAGGATAAAGTTGAGGATCCCGTTTTCTTCCGATGGCGTGTTGCCGGCGGTCCTGCGTCCGGCCAAGCCAGACAATAAGGGAGGAGGTTTTGAAGGCAAAGTCGCCAAGCGGCCAAGACTTGGCGCGGCTGACGCCGCAACCAAAGCGCTGGGTCTGAATTGAAAATCTGTCATTGAGAATTTGTGATTTGTCATTCAGCAAGACGATGCGGAAAACTTTGCCGAGAATGCGCAATTCCCGTGGACAGCAGGGCCGAATTGGCTACCTTTCCCTGGGCCTGCTGCCCTCGTATTTTTGACATACGTGCTCACAACGGGCGATTGAACCACAGTTTTGGAAAAATGTCATTCCCAGGGTGGTAACGATTTGCAATTTGTGCTTTTTGATGGAAGCGGCTGGGGAGGAGGTTTTTGCGCTGGAAAAGGGAGTTTTTGAGGCTGGCATCTTGAAAAATAGTTTTGGGCAAGCCGCTGAAAAGCTGCCAAACGGGCTAAGAAACGGCCCAGGTTTGGGAGGCTCGAACTCGTGAAGCCAGATGAGCTTGAAGTTGGGGAGTTTTTCGTTTTAAATTGGATTATGCCGGTGAAACTCAAAGGACCGCCTCCACAAATGGAGTTGGAAGTCAAGCACCAGAATGGCACCCAGCATCATGTGGATGTCGCCGGGGGGCTTCAGCTGCATTACGAGCATCCGCATGGAAGGTTGTATCTTGGCGATTCAATTGTCTGGCTGAAGGGGTTGCCTGCCAAGTCGGTTGATCTTGTTTTCGCCGATCCTCCCTATAACCTTAAAAAGGCTGATTGGGATGATTTCCAAAGCCACGAGCACTATTTGGGATGGTCATGCCAATGGTTGAGGGAAGCATCGAGGGTGCTGAAAAGATCGGGAACGCTCTACGTCTGCGGGTTTTCTGAAATTCTGGCGGACGTGAAAGTGGCGGCGATGCCGTTTTTCAGTGGCTGCCGTTGGATCATTTGGCACTACAAGAACAAGGCGAACCTCGGAGGCGATTGGGGACGATCCCATGAGAGTATCGTTCATTTTCGCAAAAGCAAGGATTTCACGTTTAACATTGATGATGTGAGGATTCCCTATGGCGCACACACCCTGAAATACCCAAGTCATCCCCAAGCTGAAACCAGTCAATATGGAAAAAACGGGAATGGCAAGGAACGGGAGAATTGGATTCCCAACCCAAAGGGGGCGAAACCCAAAGATGTGATGGATATTCCGACCACGTGCAATGGGATGGGCGAGAAGACCCCGCATCCAACACAAAAGCCGGAGGAACTTCTTCGCAAGTTGGTGCTGGCGTCGTCAAATCCCGGCGACGTGGTGCTGGATCCGTTCTCCGGCTCGGGGACGACGCTGGTCGTCGCCGAGCAACTTGCCCGGCAGTGGCTGGGGTGCGACACCAATGCCGAGTATAACCAATGGGCCATAAAGCGGCTGGAGAACACCGGGGGACGATCCGTGTCGGACTGGCTGCAATTTGACGCCGAAACGGCCCAACGGCGGGAGAGCATCCGATGAGTTTAACGGAACTAGTAAAGCGCGCCTCCAATAAAACGAATTTCACGGAATTGTCGGATTACTTTGAATTCTGCGAGGCGTTTTGGGGCTTTGCGGCCAGGCCTGGGGCGATACAGGCCGAAATCGTATCCAGAAATGAGACGCACTATCGTTTTCTCCAGTTTAAGGAAGATGGTTCATTCAATGTCACCCGCCCTCTGAACTACAACCCGCTCTACCCCGGAAGAACAGCGAAAAGGCAAATGAAGAAATTCCTTGAGGTGCTTGACGCCGTTAAGCCATCCCCAAAACGTGTCGGCACACCGGCAAATCGCGAGGTGGTGAACCGGGCCGTTTACACGATTCAACAGGCCATCGGCGCCTCGCTGGACGCCCTGCCGGCCGGGATGTCCAACAAGGCCAGAAAGATCAACGGGGATTTATTCGAAAGGTTTATACGCCTGATGTTGGTTCGTGTCGGCATTGATTGCGCCGCTGGCCAGGTCAGTGTCCCAGTGGAGGTTGACGGCAAGGTTGAGTTTTTTATGAGCTACCAGCATGATTTGGTCATCAGGTCTGGTTCATTCGTAAAAATCATAGGGTCGGTCAAGACCAGCAGCAAAGATCGGCTCGACAAGATTTTCATTGATAAATTCTTGCTGGCGAAACTGACTGGCAAAGATGTGCCACATGTGGCAATTTTTCTAAACGACGTCCAACGGAAAGGCAGAAAGCCGAAAGAATACGGGGTCAACGCAACATTCCTTCCAGGTCACTTCAAGGGATACACTGTCAAACTGAATCCGCTGGATGGGGTTTACTACTTCGACATCCGCCCCAATATGCGCACGGAGCAAATCCTCAAGGATCACATTCGGACGTTCGACCACTTTCTGTTTGGAGACCTTTGGGCGCTGCTCGGCAGGACGGCCGTGGTGGCGAAGATTGAGCCGCGTGAAGAAAACAGCGGGGAATAACTGCCCGGCAGTTTGGATTTTCCAAGGAATTGGCCGCGCGCCACAGGCAGGATGGAGGGTGACGTGTTAATTGTTGACATCCCAGCCGCCGCCGAGGGCCTGGTAGAGGGTCACCAGATCGGTGGAGATGGATTGCTTGCTTAAAGCCAGGGCGGTCTGGGAGCCGAACAAGGAGCGTTCGGCGTCCAGGACGCTGAGGAAATCGGTCGTGCCCTGCTGGTAAAGGAGCCGGGAGATGTCGCGCGCCTTGTTATTGTAGTCCACCGCCTTGCTGAGGGCCTGACGATGGTCCCATTCCCAGGCATAGGCGACCAGGGCGCTCTCGACGCTTTGCAAGGCCGAGAGGACGGTTTTTTGGTATTGGATGTAGGCGGCATCGGTCATGGCCTTTTGCAAACGGAGGTTGGAGAGGGTGCTGCCGCCCGAGAAGATCGGCCAATTGACGGAGGGGCCGATGGACCAGGTGCGGCTGGGGCCGGCGAACAAATCGCGGGCCACGCTGTTTTGGTAGGTGACAGAGCCGTTGAGGGAGAATTGGGGATAGAAGTCGGAGGTGGCCACGCCAATTTGGGCGGCGGCGGCGTGCAAACTGGCCTCGGCCTGGCGAATGTCGGGCCGGCGGCGGAGGAGGTCGGAGGGCAAGCCCACGGGCACTTGCGGGGGTGTCAGGGGAACCGGGCCGGGCTTGGACAAGTCATCCAGGAGATCGGCCGGGGGCCGTGCCAGGAGGACGCTGAGGGCGAAAATGTTTTGGCGGACGGCGGTCTCGTAGCCCGGGATGGCCGCGGCGGTGGTGGCCACCTCGGCGTCGGCCTGGGCGACGTCGAGCGTGTTCTCAAAGCCGGCCTGGAGTTTCCGGCGGGTCAAATCGGCGGTGTGCTGTTCGTTGGTCAGGTTTTCGCGGGCGATGGCGATTTGTTCCTGGGCGCCGCGGAGTTGGATGTAGTCCAGCCCGATTTCCGCCGCGAGGGCGACCTGGGCGTCATGTATATTTTCGTGGGCGGCCAGGATTTTGGCCTCGTCGGATTCCAGTTGGCGCCGCGTGCCGCCAAAAAGATCGAGAATCCAGGCGCCGTTGAGTCCGGCGCTGTGGGAGTGCTGGCCGTTGTCGCCACGGCCCAGGCGCCCGTAGGATTCGGAGGCGGAGGCCGCCAAGGAGGGCCAGAGGCCGCCGGCGTCAATGCCCTTCTGGGCGCGGGCCTCCACGAGAAGCGCCACGGCCAGGCGGACGTCGAGATTGGTGCGGAAGGCCTGCTCGACCAGTTCGGTGAGTTTGGGATCCTGGAACTGGGTCCACCATTGGGCCAGATCCACGGTGTTGGTGGTCAATTGGGTGTTGGCGGCAGCCGGCCCGTTGGTGGCACCGGACCATGCCGCCGGCGTCTGGGTTTGGGGCGATTTGTAGTCGGGGCCGACCATGCAGCCGCCGAGGACCAACAAGGCGGCCAAGGAAAGGCCGAGGAGTGGCGGGGCGAGGGGAGAATTTGTCTTCATGAAAATTGAGGTCTCATTCGTAACGGAGCGCGTCAATGGGGTCCAAACGAGAGGCCTTCCACGCCGGGTAGAATCCGAAGAGGACGCCGACCAGAGCGGAGACGGCGACCGCCACGACGATCGCGCCCACTGAGACGGCTGTGGGCCAGTGTTTGATCATGCGCACGAGGATGGAAGTGGCGCGTCCCAACGCAATCCCGACAGCGCCGCCGATCAGGCAGAGGACGATGGCCTCCATGAGGAATTGGTGGAGGATATCGCCGGACTGGGCGCCGACGGCCATGCGGAGGCCGATTTCGCGGGTGCGCTCGGTGACGGAAACGAGCATGATGTTCATGATGCCGACGCCGCCGACGACAAGGGAGATAGCAGCGACGATGAGGAGGAGGGTGGTCATCAACTCGGTGGTGGAGCTCATGGTGCGGATCATTTCGGTCATGTCGCGGATGGTGAAATCTTCGGGCATGTTGGGGCGGATGTGATGGCGTTCGCGCAGCAGGGCGGTGATTTCATCAATGGCCGACTGGACTTCGCCGGCTGACCTGGCGGCGACGACGATTTGATTGACATTGGCAAAGCGCACCGGCTGAGGCGTATCGGTTTGCTGGGAGGCGGAAGGGACCGGGTACAAGGAGGCCTGGGCGGCGGGATAAACCTGGCTGGGAAGAATGCTGGTGGTGGTGGCGGCGGCCGCGGCGGTGGTGGTGCTGGAAACGGCGGAGACGCGGTATTTGATGGTGGTCCAGGGAGCCAGGATGATGTCGTCCTGGTCGGAGCCCATCATATTGGCGCCCTTGGCCTTGAGGACGCCGACGACTTTGAAGTTGACGTTCATGAGGCGGATTTCCTTGCCGATGGGGGATTCGTCCTGGAAGAGCATTTTGACAATGGTTTTGCCAATGACGCAGACTTTGCTGGTGTTGCGGACATCGCGGTCGGTGAAGGGATTGCCCTGGGCCATGTCGCTCCAATCGCGGACTTCCAAGAATGCCGGGGTGGTTCCGTAGAGGTTGCCGGGCTGCCAGTTCAGGTTGTTATAGACCGCCTGGGCGCGCGCCCAGACGACCGGGGCGGCGGCGGTGACCGACGGGCAATCGGTGAGGATGGCTTCGGCGTCGGACGGAGTGAGCATCATGCTGCCGCCGGTGCCGGTGCTAATGCCGGCCAGCATCGTGTTGCCCGGGAAGACCATCAGGTTGTAAGCGCCCATGGTGGCGATGGTGTGCTGGATGGCCAGGGAGGAGCCGTTGCCAATCTCCATCATGGCGATGACGGCCGCCACGCCGATGACGATGCCCAGGGTGGTGAGGGCGGCACGCATGACATTCCTGCGCAAGGCGCGCATGGCGGTTTTAAAAGTGCGATAAACTCTCATGTGTGTTTCTCCAATGTTTTTGGCTCAGCCGCGCCGTCAATCAAGCCGTCGCGGATGTGGATGATGCGTTTGGCATGCTGCGCGACATTGGGGTCGTGGGTGACCAGGATGATGGTCAGGCCTTCCTTTTCGTTGAGATCGCGGACCATTTGCAGGATTTCTTCGCTGGTGCGGGAATCCAGATTGCCGGTGGGTTCATCGGCCAAGAGGAGGCGCGGGCGGTTGATGAGGGAGCGGGCGATGGCGACGCGCTGCTGCTGGCCGCCGGAGAGTTGAGAGGGCTGGTGATCCATGCGGTCGGCCAGGCCGACCTTGCGGAGCATTTCGGCGGCGCGTTGCTTCATTTCCAGTTCGTGAACGTATTCGCGGCCGTAAGTCAGCGGCATGGCGACGTTGTCCAGGGCCGAGGTTCGGGCCAGGAGATTGAAACTCTGGAAGACAAAGCCGATGAGGCGGTTGCGCAGCCTGGCGCGATCATCGGCCGAGGCGCCGGAAATCTCCTGTCCATCCAGCCAATAGTGGCCGGAGCTAGGACGATCCAGGCAGCCGAGAATGTTCATCAAGGTGCTCTTGCCCGATCCGCTGGCCCCCATCAAGGCGACCAGTTCCCCCTTGGCGACGGAGAGGGTGACGCCTTTGAGGACCTGCAAGTCCATCTCGCCCAAGTGGTAGGTTTTGCAAACGTCGTGCAATTCGAGCAATTCCATAGGGAAGCCTTGCGATCAAAAGCCCATGCCGCCGCCGCGCCTGGTGGGGATGGCGTTGGAGGAACCGCGGCGCTGGCCGATTTGGGGGATGAAGGGGTTGGCGCCGGAGGCGGCTTCCTCCGCGGCGGCTTCGACGCTTCTGGCGCCGGTGACCACGATGGTGCCTGGGGCCAGGCCCTCGCCTTCCACCTGGGTCCAGGTCCCGTCCGTCAATCCCAGTTTCACCGGCACGGGCCGGACAAAGTTGCCATCCTCCGCCCATAAAGTTCCCATTTGCACTGGAACGGCGGGCTGTTCGCTGTCGGCGGGCTTTGCGTCTTGCCGGCCACTGCCGCGGGAAGCGGCGGGTCCTGCGGCGGGAGGCGGAGGATCAACCGAAGCCCTGGCGCCGTCGGAAACCGCGCCGGCAGCTTTAGCCGGATGGCGGAACTCCGGGGCGATGAGATCGTTCTGGGGTTGCCAGCGCAAGGCGGAGTTTTGGACCAGGAGGACATTGGTCGCCTTTCCGGCCAGGAAGTTGACATTGGCTGTCAAGTATGGGAGGAGCTTGCCATCGGCGTTGTCGGTGTTGACCTCCACGGTGTAGGTGACCACATTTTGATTCATGGTGGCGTTGAGCCGGACCTTGTTGACGGTGCCATGGAACACCCGGTTTGGATAGGCGTCCACGGTAAATGTGACGTCCTGGCCGGGATGGATGTTGCCAATGTCGGCTTCATTGACGGAGGCCCAGACCTGGATGCGGGTGAGGTCCTTGGCGATGAGGAACAAACTGGGGGTGCTCATGCTCGAGGCGACGGTTTCGCCAATGTTCACGCGGCGGTCAATGATGACGCCATTGACGGGAGAGGTAATAGTGCAGTAATCGAGGGTCTGCTGGTCTCTGGCCAGGGTGGCAGAGGCTTGGACGATGGCGGCTTTGGCCGAATCCACGGCCGCGGCGGCCATATTGACGTTGGCCTTGGCAATTTCGTAGGTGGCCTTGTAGGAATCATAAGTGGTGGGGGCGAGGGCTTCCGAAGGCCCCAGCTTTTGCGCCCGATTCCAGTCCGCTTCGGCCTCGACCTCCTTGGCTTTCATCTGCTCCAAATTGGCCTCGGCCTGTGCTTCCCCGGCCTTGTCGGAAGCGACCACCGCCTTGTCCAGGTCCACGGCGGCCTTGAAGAGGCTTGGGTCAATCTTGGCCAGGAGCATGTTGGACTCGACAATGGATCCATAATCAACGGGCTTTCCATTCTTGTCCTTGCCAAACTCCAGGAACTGGCCGGAGACTTGCGCTCCCACATCCACGACCTCCTCCGGTTCCACGGTGCCGGTGGCGGTAATGGTGGCGGTGAGGTCTCCTTTTCGCACCGTGCCGGTGCGCCACAAAGGTTTGCTGGAGTGACGGCCATGCCAGGCCCAGGAGGCCGCCGCGCCGGCCAGGACCAGCAACCCCAAGACGATGAATAGGACTCTCAATTTTCTTTGCATAAATTCAAATTTCTGTGAACAAGACCCATCCGCCGGCGAGCAGCCGGACGGCCATTCCATCCCATTAGCCCGTTTAGACGGCGGCGGCGGCGGACATTATTCAAACTAATCATTGCTGGCCGCGCGGTCAACGCATGGAATCCAATACCCATGCCATGGAAGGATGATGCTAAATCAGGAGAGAAGTCCCCGGCAAATAAAATATTTTCCAGGCCCGTTGACTCACGGGAAAAAGACACCGGCGGGGTCTGAGTAAGCCGGTCGTTTGGGACTCATGTTTGGGTCTCCGGGTCTTGATACTATTTTAGGTCTTCGACAGCAAGGTAAAACGAG
>JBEKOF010000192.1:0-9185 GCA_049522055.1 Verrucomicrobiota bacterium
CTTCTACAATCGCCAACGCGCCCACAGCGCGCTGGATTACCTTTCGCCCGTTGACTTCGAACTCAAAAACAACTAACTAAATGACTCGGTTTTACTGTCCGTTTTTTCGAGGCAAGCCCATCGACCGGGTCGGCGTCCCCGCTATCACAGTGCTTCCATGCCATGAACTCAGTTCGTGCCTGGGTTTGCCGCCCAGCCGACGATTTCTCCGTCAGGCAATTTCACCACATTGTTCATGCTTGCCATAGAGGCAATAGGATGGTTCTCGTCATCCAGATAGACTGGCGTGGTTTGATCGCATTTGATAACAACCGGGACATAAACCCACCCATATATTCCCCCTTCGGCTTTTATCGTGTACGAGCCGGCTGGGAGGTGAACGCGCGTGGGCGGCTCGACCGTCCAATCTCCTTCAATGAAGTTTGGAACCCATTTGACGAGTTTCCCGTCGTTCGAATAGATGTTGTAGCCGCTGTGATCGGCGGTGAGGTAATTGTCGAAACACGACCATGCGGAATAAACCACCAGGACCCCTTCTCCAGGAGGGGCGAGTGTTTGTGGGCCGGGCGCCGGGCCGACCGGCGGGAGCGGAGGACTAGACGCGCACGCAGTGAGCAGACTGGCGCAACAGAAGCAGAGCAAAAGCATTGGATGTTTCATATCAGGCGTTCCTTTCATATTTAGGCTGTGTTACTTAACCATTCCCTCTCCCCTGCCTAATTTATCCTACGCCCCGAACATTAATGGGGGATGAATTTAGCATTAAAATCTGCGAAAAGAGCGCGGCGACACTCAGCTCAACTGGCGTTAATGCAGGCGGCCGAGTTGGAAGTCCAGGGCGGCGCGCTGGGTGTGGTAGTCGTAGCGCGCGGCGGCTTGCTCGATTAGGGCGGAGGTTTGGTTCAACTCGGCCTGGCTTAATTCGACGATGGAACTGAGTCCCAGGGTGAACCGCGCCTGCGCCAGTTCCAGCGCGGTGTTGGCGTTTTGCAGCAGGCTCGCCGTGAGCGCCAGACGCGCGAATGAATAGTCGAGGTTGAGCTTGGAAATCTGGGTGTCGCGCGCAATGGTGTTTTCCTGGTCGCGCACGGTCTGGTCGGCCGCATCGGCCTGCAACGCCGCCTCGCGCTGGCGGGCCTTGTAGAGTCCTCCGGTAAAGATCGGGAAATTGAGATTTACTCCGGCGGCGCCGTAATTGTCGCCGAGGCGGGAATCGCCGAGGGGAGTCAGGCCGCCGCTGGCGATGGCGCTGAGGGTCGGATAGCTCAATTTGTTTTCCGCGCGCGCGAATTCCTTGGCGGCGTCGCGCTGGTAACGGGTGCGCGCCAGGTCCGGCCGGTTCCCCAGTGCTTGGAGGATCAAATCCGGGGCGCTGTTGGTCACCCGGTCGGGCATCGGCTCGTCGGCCAGGTCAAAGCTTTCGGTCTGGCGCTCTCCGAGCACGGTGGAGAGATTGGCAAAGGCGGAATGCAAGTCGTTGTCGGCCTTGGCCACCAGCAGGCGGGCCTGATCCAGGTCCACGCCGGCAAAGCTGACGTCCAGGTCGGACTTTATTTTGTTGGTGGCCATGGCCTGGGTTTGGCGCAGGACCAGGGCGCGCTGATTTTCGGTTTGACGCGCCGCCGCCAGAACGGCTTGGGCTTGCAAGGCGGAGAAGAAGGCGGCATTGACTTCGAGCAGGATTTCTTCGCGGGTCGCCTCCCGGTTCATCTCCTCGGCGCGCGCGCGCAGACTGGAGGTTCGGGTCAATTCCGACGTGCGCCCAAAATCGGTGATGAGTTGCTGGATGGTGAGGCCGCCGGCGGCGCGCTCATAGACATTGGGATTGTTGAGAGAACCGGCGGCGATGCGAGTGTTGTTGGTATCCGCCACGCCCACGGCGGTGGCGCTGGCATAGATGTTGGGAAAAAATGCGGCGCGCGATTCCTTGACGGATTGTTGGGCGGCCAGGGCGATGAGGTTGGCGAAGGAAATGCGGGGGTGTTGGGCCAGGGCAATGTCTTCGGCTTCGCGCAAGGTCAGGCGCCGCGGCGGATCGGCGGCGGGCAGCGAGCCGGCGGCGCAGACCAAGAGCATGAAGCAAAGGGTTTTTTTCATGAAACGGCGTTTTCTTTGGGACCGGCGGAAGGAGGGGCATCGTGTTTTCCATAAAGGAGCAAGTAACCGGCCGGGACGATGAACACCGTCAATACCACCGAAACGGCCAGTCCTCCGATGATAGCCTGAGCCAGGGGCGCATAGGCCTCGCCGCCCGTGCCCAGTTTCAGCGCCAGGGGAAGGAGGCCGATCAACGTCGCCAGCGAGGTCATCAACACGGGGCGCAAGCGCACCCGGCAGGCCAGCGCCACGGCCTCACGAACGGTCTTCCCTTCCTGGCGCAGGCGGCGGGTAAAATCCACGATGAGGATGCTGTTGGAGACGACAATGCCCACCATCATGATCACGCCCATGAGCGACATGACGTTGAGGGTCCCTCCGAAGAGCCACAGGATGAGGAGCACGCCGGTCAATCCGGTCGGAACGGCCAAGAGAATAAGCAACGGATCCAGGAAGGACTGAAACTGAGCCACCAGGATCAGATAGACGAGCAGGGTGGAGAGAATCAGGCCCAGGCCGAAACTGGTGAAGGAGGCGCGCATTGCCTGCACCGAACCGCGCACGTCTATGACCATGTTTTCCGGCAAGCGGGTCTGGTGAATGATCTTCTGCACACCGGCATAGACCCGGCTCAAGTCCTCGCCCGAGGGGGCGACATAAATATCCACGGCGCGGCGGATTTGATAGTGGTCCACCTCGGTCGGGCTGAGAATGCGGGAAAAGCGGACGACGGAGTCCAGCCGGGTAAATTCCTTGAGGCGCGGCGAGCGCAAGGGCATCGAGCCCAGGTCGGCCAGGTTTTTGATTGTGTTCTCCGGATATTGGACGGTGAGCAGATAATTGTTGCCCGTTTTGGGGTCAATCCAGTAGCTGGGCGCGATCATGCCGCTGGAGGTCAGGGCGGTGATGAGGCTGTCCACCACTTCCTGGGCGGAAAGGCCCAGTTGGCTGGCGCGCTCGCGGTCAATATCAATTTTCAAAGCGGGATAATCCACGTCCTGCGGGACGAGCACGTCGCTCACGCCGGGCAGGGCGCGGATTTGTTGGGCGATTGTTGTCGCGACGGCGTGGTCGGCATTCATGTCCATGCCGCTGACTTGGATGTCCAGCGGGGCGGGCATGCCTTGGTTGAGGATGGCATCCACCAGGCTGCCGGTCTGGAAGTAAGCACTGAGTTCGGGGATCTCCTTTTGGAGCCTGGCGCGCACCCGGTTCATGCAGGCGAAGCTGCTGAGTTGGTGGCCTTCGTTTAACCCGACTTGGACGAAGGCGGTGTGCGGGGCGGAGTTGGGCGTGAGAATGGAGGAAAAGCCCGGGGTGATGCCGATGTTGGAGACGATGATTTTGAGATCGCGTTTAGGGACCACGGCGCGGACCAAATCCTCGACCTGGCCGATGAGTTGATCGGTGAGTTCCAGGCGGGTGCCGGACGGGGCTTTGACATTGATGACAAACTGGCCGGGATCGGTACGCGGAAAGTAGGCCTGGCCGACCCGGGGATAGAGGGCCAGGCTGAGGAGAAAAACGGCGGTGATGCCCAGGACGGTGGCCAGCGGGCGCAGCAACGCGATGCTCAACACGCCGTCGTAGCGGTCCAGCATATACTTGAATTTGCGGTTGAACCAGGCGTTGAAACGCGCGCTCCAGCTTTTGCGGGACGGTGGCGCGGTTGCTTCGGTTCCAAGCTCTTCGTCGGCTTCGGGCCTCTGGATCCACTTCGCGCAGAACAGCGGCACCACGGTCATGGCCACGAAATAGGAGGCGAAAAGAGCGAGGATCACGGCCAGGGCCAGCGCGCCAAAGAGATAGCGGCTGACCCCAAAAAGAAACGTGACCGGAAAGAAAACAATCACGGTGGCCAGGGTCGCCGCCAGCACGGGGAGGGCGACTTCCTTGCCCCCGCGTTCCGCGGCCACTTGGGGCGGCTCGCCCAGTTCGAGGTGGCGATAAATGTTTTCCAGGACGACGACTGAGTTATCAATCAGACGCGAGAAGGCCAGGGCCAGCCCGCCCAGCACCATGGAGTTGACGGTGCTGTTGCCCAGGTCGAGCGCAAAAAAGGCGGCCAAGGCCGACAGTGGAATGGAAAGAAAGACTGCGGCGGTGGCGCGGAGGCTGCCCAGAAAAAGCAAAATCAGCAGGCCGGTCAGAAACAAGCCGATGGCGCCTTCATGGACCAGGTTTTCAATGGCGGCTTTGACAAAGAGGGATTGGTCAAAGACCACTTGGGTGACCAGTTGCCGGGGCACGTCCAAGAGTTTGGAAACGACCTTTTTGACGCCGTTGACCACGGCGATGGTGTTGGCCTCGCCGCCCTGCTTCAAGACCGGCAGGTAAACTGAAGGCTGGCTGTTGATGCGGACTTTGCACAACTGAATTTGGGAGGCGTCCTGGGCCTTGCCCACGTCGGCCACGAGGACGGAGGCGTCGTCCTCCGTTTTCAAAGGCACCAGGTTGACATCATCCATCGAGTTGATCTGGCTGTCGGCATAGACGTTGTAGTCATAGGGCCCGATTTTCACATCGCCGGCGGGGAGAATGAGATTAGCCTGGTCCACGGTGCGCACGACGTCCATCACGCTCAGTTGATGGGCTTCCAGCTTGAGAGGGTCCACGTAAACCATGATTTGGCGGTAACGTCCGCCGAAGGCCGGCGGCACCGAGGCCCCCGGCACGCCTGCCATCTGGTTGCGGATGGTGAACTGGCCCAGGTCCCGGAGTTGCGCCTCACTGAGGCCCTGGCCTTTCAAGGTGACCAGGCAGACGGGCAGGCTGGAGGCGTCGAATTTCATGACGATGGGCGGCAGTGTGCCGGAAGGCAGATAGCGCAGGCTGGCCATGGCGAGATTGGCGATGCCGGCCACGTCGGAATCTGGATTGGAGCCGGGTTGGAAATAAACTTTGATGAGACTGACCCCCGGCAGCGAGCGCGACTCGAGGTGTTCGATGCCGGAGGCCAGCGTGAACATCCGTTCAAACTGGCCGGTGATGTCGTTTTCGATCTGCTCCGGCGGCATGCCGGAATAAAACGTGGCCACCACCACCACGGGAATATTGATCGGGGGAAACAAATCCACCGACATGCGCGTCAGACTGGTCACGCCCAGCACACAGATCATCAGGCCGAGGACCACGATGAAATAGGGATAGCGGATGGCGAATCGGGACATAATGAAGAAAGAGGTTGGTCTTAAGTCAAGACTATTTTCATCGGTATCGCATTATTCACTCCGCTTCACTGGGAGGGTCATGGCAGCACAGGCTCCGGCCAGGGTTTGGTGGCGACCTTTTCACCGGGGTGGACGGAGGACCGCCCGCCAATCATGAGCAGGTCGCCCTCGTTGAGGCCGGAGGTGACTTCGCAGCGCGTGGAGGTGACCAGTCCCAGGGTGACCGCGCGCGCCTCAATTTCATGGCTCCTGTTGACGAGGTAAACGGAGGCGTCGTCCCCGAAGGACACCGCCTGGATGGGAATGGCCAGGGCGTGCGGGCGCTGTTCCAATTTGAAGGTGGCGGCGGCGTACATGCCCGGGACCAATTGGAGGTTTGGATTGGGGACCTCGATTTCGGTGATCATGGTCCGGGTGTCGTGATTGACCTTGCCGGTGAAGCGGGAAACTTGGCCGCGGAAGAGCTTGTCGCCCAAGGATTGGACTCGCACCTCCACTTTGTCCCCCAGGTGAATGTATCTGACGTCGTCCACGGAAACGGGAAAATCCAGCCGGAGCAGGTAATTGTCCGAAACGCGCACCAGCGGGCGGGCCTGGGTGTCGGAAGAGGTGCCGGCCTGGATGAGCGCGCCGGGGTCGGCGTAGCGGGCGGTGACCACTCCGTCAAAGGGGGCGGTGATTTGGGTGTATCCGAGGAGCGTTTGATATTTCTCCGCGTCCGCCTTGGCGCTGGCCAGAGCGGCGGCGGAGGCGCTGTCCTTGGCCTCGGCGGTGTCAATGTCCTGCTGTGCGACGAGATTGGAATGCTCGTTGTTCACGGCGACCAGCCGGGTAAAGAGGAGATGGGCGTTCGTGTAGTCCGCCCCGGCCCGTCCTTGCGCGGCCCTGGCCGAATCCAGATCGTCCTTCAATTCCGGGACTTCCAGCACGGCCAGAAGCTGCCCGGCCTTGACCTTGTCCCCGAAATCCACATTGATGACGCTCAAAAAGCCGGAGACTTTCGCGTTCAATTCAGCTTCGAGGTACGGGCGGAATTCGGCCGCGATGGTCACTTCATTGTAGAGGTCTTCGCGGTCCACCTTGGCCACCGCCACAACGGGTGGCTGGAGGCGCAACGGATCGGGGGTTGTTTCCTTGTGTTTGCGCGCAAGAAGCCAAAGACCGCCGGCCACGATCCCGACCCCGAGCAAGGGCCAAATCAGCCCGATCCGCCGGGGCGGGGCGCCGGAGGGCTGAGGCTCGGACGGAGTGATTGGTTCTGATTCCATAACATTTATTTGGTGACTTGGGATGCCAGGGGCAATTCCACACGGAACCGGCTTCCTTTCCCCTCCACGCTTTCCACCTCCACCCTCCCGCCGTGGGCGGCGCAAATGGATTTGACAATGGCCAGTCCCAAACCGGCCCCGCCCGCATCCCGCGAGCGCGCCTGGTCCACCCGATAAAAGCGCTCGAAAATATGGGGCAATGCGCCGGCCGGAATTCCCATTCCGGTGTCCACCACTTCCAAAACGGCTTGGCCGTTGCGGGCGCGAACATTGAGGCTGATCATCCCGCCCGACGGCGTGTATTTGATGGCGTTATCCAGCAGATTGACCACCACCTGTTTGATTCGGGCGCGGTCGCCATCCACGCTGACTTTGCCCTCCGCGTTGCAGGCAACGCCAATTCCCTTGTCTTCAGCCAGCAAAGACATCTGATCGGTCGTGCTGACGGCCAGCGGGGCCAGATCAAATCGTTCCCACCCTTGTTGCGATTCCCCGGCGTCGAGGCGGGAAATCGCAAAAAGGGCGTCCACAATTTTCGCCAGACGATCCACCTCCTCCAGGACGCTGCCCGCCCGGTCGCTCAATTCCGGCAGCGTTCGGGCTTGTTGGACCACATTTTCCATTTCGCCGCGCAAGGCGGCCAGCGGGGTGCGCAGTTCATGCGAGGCGTCCGCCAAAAAGCGGCGGTTTTGCTCGAAGGCCTCATGCAACCGCGCGATCATGCGATTGAGCGCCCGGGACAAGTGCTCCAGTTCATCGCCGGTATTGGTCAACGGCAGTCGTTCGTTCAGATTGTGGAGGGTGATCTGTTCGGCACTCCGCGCGATTTGCACCACGGGCGCCAGCGCCCGGCCCACGAGAAAAAAGCCGCCGCCCACCGCCACTAAGCCCACCAACGGCACGCCCAGAAGAAGCGAGAGAAGCAAATGGGAGAGGATCGTTTCAATCGGCGCCATCGGCGCGCCGCTTTCAATCAGAAACCTCTCGCCGTCGGGGGCTTGATAAACTTTGGTTGTCATCAGCAGGCGGATTCCGTCGGCCAGCGTCTCCTTGCGGGTGAAGTCGCCCCGGACGGCGTTTACCACCAGGGGGCGCAATCCGGATGGATCAAAACCCGCCGCCGGTCCCGAGGCGTAAAGTACGATACCGTTGGGCTTGGTGATGCGAATAAAGCGGTCGTAGTTCTCCGGGGCATAGCGGGACTGGATCTCCTCGGCTACGTAACGCTCGCCGGTTTTGTCCAGATTGGCCAAGAGCGACACCGCGATCTGGTCGGAGCGCCGGGCGAGCGTTTCGGCCAGGCTGTGCTCCAGATAACCGCGCAGGACCTGGTAAAGAGCGACGCCGAACAACAGGAAGACCGCGGTCAACAAACCCGCGTACCAGATGATGAGGCGAAAGCGAATGGATCGGGGATTCATGTCTCGGCCTCCTCGCTGATGGAGTAACCGACACCCCGCACCGTGCGGATGAGTTTCTTCGGGTACTGATCATCCACTTTGCCGCGCAAATGGCGCACATAGACATCCACGATATTCGTAAGCCCTTGGAAACTTTCGTCCCAAACATGTTCGATGATCATCGTGCGCGACAGGACTCTGCCCGCGTTGGCGGCAAGATATTCCAGCAGACTGTATTCCTTGGACGTGAGTTCGATTCGTTTTCCAGCCCGCTTTGCCTGCTGCCTTTGGCGGTCAATCTCCAAATCGCCAATGCGAAGGATGCTGGATCGGTCCAGCGATCCCCGGCGCAGCAGCGCCTTGACCCGGACGAGCAATTCATCGAAAGCGAAGGGTTTTGTCAGATAGTCATCGGCCCCGGCTTCGAAATTCTCCACCTTCTCGGGGGTGTCCGCGCGGGCTGTGAGAACCAAAACGGGCACTTGGGAACCCCGGCGCCGGAGGCGTTTGAGAATTTCGATCCCGCTCAGGCTGGGCAGCATCAGATCGAGGACCACCAGATCGTACTGGCAGTTGGCTGCCATCTCCCAGCCGGCCTGGCCGTCGTTGGCCACGTCCACGGCGAATCGTTCCGCGCGCAGGCCGCGGGCGACAAACTCCGCCACCTTCCGCTCGTCCTCTATCACGAGAATTCTCATATCTCACTACTACTTGACATGATCAACATTAAGATTAGCTGAATTGTACATTAAATTTCGTTCAGAATCCCCATTTTCTTGCATCCGTGCCAAACAAGAAAAAGGCTGAAGGATGAAGGCTGAAAATTCTGCCATCGCTTGGATGGGGGCAATCCCAAACGCGGACGGCTCGGCGAGCCGTCCCTACCTTAGACGGGAGCAATCGCAAACCCGGACGGGGGGCAATGTGATAAGAACTTGTTCAGGCGTTTTGGTTCGACAGCAACTGGGCCAGGCGCAGGGCCATTTCCAGTGATTGTTCGTAGTTCAGTCGCGGATCCACGGGGCTGCGATAGTCGCGGCAAAGATCGGCTTCGCTCAAGCCACACGCCCCGCCGAGGCATTCGGTCACGTTGTCACCGGTGAGTTCGAAGTGAACGCCGCCGAGGCGCGCGCCATTTTCGCCGAGGATGTGGAAGGTGGCTTCCAACTCGGCGAGCACTTTCTCAAAGCGCCGCGTCTTGACGTCGGTGCTGGTGGTCTCGGTGTTGCCGTGCATCGGATCGCAAACCC
>JBEKOF010000193.1:0-9166 GCA_049522055.1 Verrucomicrobiota bacterium
TGCCGCTGAAAAACACCGTCGGCAAACCAAGGGTTTCAGCGGTTGGCGGCGCCGGGGGCGGGAGCGGTGTCAGACGAAAGGCGTTTTTTTCAATGATAACCGAGTAGGGGTTGGGGTCGGCGTCAACGGCGAGGACGCGACACGCGCCGAGAAAGGCCAGGAAAAATGCGCCAAGGGCCGGATTGACCCGCCTTATGTTTGAACGCGCGCGCATAATTGTTGATCTGTTCCTGCGACCCCCATTTTGCGGCAAATCCAATTGGAGTCAAGGCAGGGGCTGTGACAATTGGGTGACAGCGCGAGCGGTTCAGCGATGCTTCCGTGAAAACTAGAATTTCCAAGTCACGTCCACTTGGACTATTTGGAACCGGTTGATGGGGTTGGGCAGGGGCAAGTCGGCGTTGTAACCGCCGGTGCCCAGTTGGTTGTTGATGCGCTCGGCCAAACCGTAGCGGAAGGTGCCAATCATGGCGTCGGTGAGGCTGTAGGCGAACCCGGCGTAAATTCCCTGCAGGTTGCCGCGGCCCTCAAAGAAGTCAGAATCCAGCAGGTTCGGGTCCAGCGCATATTGTTCGACGTGCTGCCAATAGACGCGCGCCTCCCATGTCCCTTTTTTCGGCTTTGAGCCATAGAGCAAATCCAGATTGTTCCCGACCGCCAGACCCATTTGCATGGCTTGGTCTTGACCTAATTGCAGCCCGCCTGGGAAAACAGACGGCCCGCCAATCGCGGTGCCGGCATTGTACGCCGCGCGGGCGCGGTCATCCGCCTTCAAATTGATGCTGAAATCGCCAAATGCCCGGGCGTCGAGGGAGCCGATTTTGAAGTCCACCTCCATCGGCAATTCAATGATGGAAAGATCATTTATTCCCGTCTGATTATAGCTGGTAGTGGTGTCAAACGCTCCAGGGACGCCGCTGGTGCTGCTTCCCGGATCGAAGGTGAATCCAACTATTCCCTGTCCGACAAAAGGGCCGGAATATCCGGCGCTGGCGTTGCCATGCCCCACATAAGTGTAGAAGACAGGCGCCACCTTGGCGGATATTTCGGCGTCAAGATGGTAAGTCGCCCCCAACTGCCAGGCGAGAAGGTAGGCGTTGTTGTCGGAGAAGTCCCCCAATTCCAACGCCGCCGTGGATCCCCCTTGAATCTGATAATCGCTGGATGGGGTGGTGTCCTGGTAAACATATTGCGCCAGCGTCGCGAAATAGTCCACCGGGCCGTGGGTGAATTTGATTTTTTCCACCACTCCTTCCGGAGTGTAGTCCGAATCCCAAACCATCGGGGTTGTAAAGAGGGGCTGCGGCACTCTGCCGATGGAAACGTCCAGCCACGAAGTCGGGCGCCATCCCAGGTAGGCGAGCCCGACATAAATGGTATAGCTGCTTTTGCTAAAGGGACCATTGTAGGGAGACGTGCCGACGCTGCCAAAGGTGTTCCAAGTGGACCGCTCGTTTTGGGAGGTTTCCAGCCGCAACCCGTAATAAAAGTCATTGGTCAAGTCGCCGCGGATGCCGATGCGCAGCGCGTAGCGCCAGCGGTTGGCCGTATCGTACACTCCGGGTTCGGTCTTGGGATCCAGCTCGGCGCCGCGGTATTCGTAGCGCATCCGCAGGTCGCCGTACAACTCCATGCCTTTGATGGCGTCGCTGATTTTGAACTTCGAGCCCATCTGCGGCGGAGTGTTGGTCAGGGCCTCGTTCTTGAGCTGGTCCGCCTCGTCCTGCTTGAGAATGCCCTTAGCCACCAGCTTGTCCAGGAGCGCGTCCGCGGAAACCTGGGCCGCCGCGGCTGTGGCCAGCGCGAGAAAGGCGGCCGCCCCGGCCACAACGCCCGCTAATCTATGTATTAGATTCATTATTAGTTGGCTTTACAGTGCTTTTTGCGGGTCTTTTGGTACCATCTTTCCGCGTCAGATCAAAGGAGATTTTGTGACAATTGTGCGACAAGCCGCCCCGCGCCCCCGACTTCCGGGGATCAATTCTCTGGAGGCCGCGGCGTGACATTCTTGTGACATCCGCGCTTTCGGGGCATAATGCCTTGACTCGGAGCAGGGCTTTGACAAAAGTCCAACCTCTTAATGTGTATGATGACAGTCGGCATCCGCGCGTCCCTTATCCAGTCGTCTGGTCAACGCCGCCGGGCGTGGCTGATGTTGCTTGTCGCCCTGGCGCCATGCCTGCTGGCCTGCCCGGCTATTTTGGTGGCGGGTCCGATTTCGGTGCTTCACACGTTCACGGCCCCGGAGTTTCCCGATGCCTCACCTGTGACAAACTGGGATGGGTTGGCGCCGGCATCCAGCCTGTTGCCAGGCTCCGATGGGTACTTTTACGGAACCACTTGGGATGGCGGCGACAACGGCGCGGGTTCCATCTTTTGCATGAGCGCGACCGGCAGCCTCTCCAACCTATATTCTTTCCCGGCGGCCACCAACGATTCCGGCGAGGTCGTTTACGACCTGGGTCCAGGCGATTTGGCGCTGGGAACCAACGGAAATATCTATGGGACCACCCGGAGCGGCGGCTCCAACTTCAGCGGCACGATTTTTGAGATTTCTCCCTCTGGATCCTTCGCCACCCTGCACACCTTCGGCGCGGAAACCACCAGGTTTTCGGGCCGCGCAACCAGCGTGGACGGCGCGGCGCCGACAGGGGCTTTGGTGCTTGGAAAGGACGGTAATTTTTATGGGACGACGGAATACGGCGGCTCCAACAACATGGGCACGATCTTTCAAATTACACCTGCCGGCGTGTTCACCAGCTTGTATTCCTTGAAGGCGTCGGCTGGCGGCTCGGCCACCACCAACGGGTCGGTTGCCAATGCTCTGACTCTGGGAAGCAATGGCGCCTTCTACGGCACAACTCAGCAAGGCGGTGTGGACAATGCCGGCACATTCTTCAAGTTTACGGTGGCGGGCGGCTTCACCCAGATTTATTCGTTCAACGGCCTGGCGCCTGGCAGCAATCCCATCACCCCGGATTCCGCGCTGGTGCAGGGAACCAACGGAAATTTTTACGGGGCCAGCGCTTTTGGAGGCTCGCAGGGGGGCGGCTCCATTTTTGAAATCACCAACACTGGTGGCGTAACCTTGCTCCATTCATTCCCGCAGCTCAATGCCGGAGCCGGCGCCGCCTTGAGTCTGGGTGCGGATGGCAGTTTTTATGGAACCGTCCCGACCAACGGATTCAACGGATCCGGGACCCTTTTCCGAATGACGCCCGCGGGCGATTTTGGCGCCTATTCCTTCAGCCCTTTGGACGCCAAGTCTGACAATGCAGACGGCGCGGATCCATCCGCGGCTCTGACCGCCGACGGCGCCGGCGGCTTTTACGGCACCTGCGCCGCCGGAGGAACCAACGGTTCGGGCGTCATCTTCCAAATAGGCCCTGACTTCATCCCGCCGTACTTTCTCACCCTCGCCAGCCCTCCGCCAGGCCTGACCAACGTGCTGGTCGGCGCCTCGGTCATCTTCTCCTACCAGGCCCAAGGGTTGCAGCCCATGATCTATCAATGGTTGAGGGATGGAACCAATTTAACGGACGGCGGAGACATTTTTGGTTCCCTGTCCAACACTCTGAGGATCAGCCCCGTTTTTCCCCGTGATGTCGGAAGCTATGCGCTGCTCATCAGCAACACTTGGGGCGCTCTCACCAGCGCCGTGACG
Organism: Verrucomicrobiota bacterium; assembly: GCA_049522055.1. GTDB lineage: Bacteria > Verrucomicrobiota > Verrucomicrobiia > Limisphaerales > Palsa-1400 > JBEKOF01. Next base: position 3,665 of record JBEKOF010000193.1, read on the forward strand.
GTATTGACCGTAACGCCGCCCGGCGTTGCGATATCTTCGCCGACGCCCAATGCCCGGACCAGTTCCCCGGTGTTTGCCGGAACTGCCACCAATGCGCCGTTCTCCTCCAATGCGAATCCCGACGCGGTCGGGCTGACCAACGTGATCTATTCCATCACCAATCTCTTCAATGGTTCCAACATCACAGGGCTGGCCGCCGTTACCACGGGCGCCGGCGGCGCCTCCAATTGGACCTTCGCGGTGACTCCGTTCCCCGGCACGAACATTCTTTCTGTGCAAAGCTTGGATGTTTCGGGAAACGTCTCGCCGGCGGCTTACCGGGTTTTCTTCTACGAAATGCCGGCGCGGTTGACCGTCCTGGCGACGGGAAGTGGCACCGGCACATTCAGCGTCGCCAACGGGGAGATGCTTGATGTTGGCCAGAGCTACTCCGACACCGCCAGTCCGGTTTCCTCGGTTTTCAACTATTGGGTCAGCAACGGGGTGATTATCGGCTACGGCAGGACTCTTTCGTTTGTCATGCAGTCAAACCTCGTTTTGACAGCGGATTTTACCGAGCGGCAATCCCCCGCTGTTTCCATCACCGCTCCGGCGGAGGGCGCGCGCACCACTTTGACTGACTTCAAAGGAACCGCCGCCAGCGCGCCGCTGTTGGCGGGGGTCAATTCCAACAATGTCCGGCTGGCCGATGTGGTTTACTGGTTGACCAACGCCGCCGCCGGGTCGGTCATCTCTAATCTGGCGACGCTGACTCAGGGCACCGCGGTCTCCAACTGGTCCATCGCGGCGACCCCGTCGCCCGGCACGAACACCCTGGCGGTGCAATGCGAGGATCTTTCCGGAGACCGCTCGCCCATTGTTTTCCATCGCTTCTTTTACAAAGTGCCGGCTTTATTCACACTGCTCAAGTCTGGTACTGGAAATGGCACATTCACCGCCGCCGCCGCGGTGGGCGGCGACACCCTTCCCACCAACGGCGCCATGCTTAACCTTGGCGAGAGCTACACGGTCACGGCCAGACCGGACCCGTTTTCCACCTTCAGCAAATGGGTCGGCCCCAACGGCAGCAGTTCCACTCCGACCCTGTCTTTCATCATGGCGCCCGGCTTTGCCTTGACAGCGATTTTCGACGCGATTGCTCCCCGTGTGGCCATATCCTCCCCGGCGGCGAATTTGCGGTCCCCCGGGCCTGCTTTCAAAGGCAGTGGCACCGCCTCCGGCCACTTCCCAATCACCGATGTCATCTGGTCCTTGGAGAACAGGTTTACCGTCACCTCCTCCAGTGGTTCTGCCACGCTGACCGCAAGCGCCGGCGGGGGGTTCAACTGGTCCATCGCCCTCGATCCCTCGCCCGGCCCCAACGTCCTGACAGTATATTGCGTGGATGTTAACAGCAACCAATCCGCCGCGGTTTCCCGAAAGTTCTTTTACGAAGTTCGGTCCCGGTTGACTGTGACCAATGCCGGATCTGGCAACGGCACTTTCAAGGGCGCGGCCTCCGTCGCCGGCAACACCCTGCCCGCCGACGGCGCGATGCTCAACCTGGGCGAGAACTATACGATTACCGCCATGCCGGACAAGTTCTCCCTTTTCAGCAACTGGGTCAGCAGCGCCGGCTTCGGCGGCGACACTCCGGCCCTGCCGTTTGTCATGCATTCAAACTTGGTATTGACAGTCACCTTCATCACCAATTTCTTCCCCCCTGTGGCCGGGACTTACAACGGCCTTTTCTATCCCGCCGCCGCCGTCAGCGAGGCAGCCTCCGGGATGCTCTACAACCTCGCGCTTGGGAAAACAGGCGCTTTTAGCGGCAAGTTGTTGATGGCTGGGACGAATTACCCGTTCTCCAACAAGTTCGACGCTTCCGGCCACGCCAACTTCGATGCCGGTCCGGTCCCGGTCGCCTTGACACTGGACAGGGAGGTTCCGCAGATTACCGGAACCGTTTCCGCCTCTCCGCTGACCGCCAGGTGGGCTTCCAGAGTCCTGCCGTCGGCCGAGTACACCGTCCTTTTTTCACCGACCACCGATGTTTCGGCTGTGTCGCCGCCTGGCGACGGCTACGCCCTGGTCACCAACCATGCGGGCGTCGTCACTCTCAGCGGCGAACTGGCCGATGGGACCCATTATGACCAGACCGTGCCTGTATCTCAGGCCGGCGACCTTCCTGTTTTCGCCAGCCTCTACACCACCGCCCGCCCCGGCGCTGGCTTGCTGCTGGGCTGGATCAATCTCACAAATCTCCAGGCCGCCGCCCCCTCCAGTGCCCTGGCCTGGATCAAAAATCCGCTCCGCTCCCCCGCGCGCTACACCAACGGCTTTACCAACACCTTGTCCGTTCATGGCGCGCTCTGGACCAACCCGCCCGCCAACACCTCCGCCATTTCATTAAGCAACGGAGAGTTGGTCATCTCCAACGCGGGTCTGCTCCTCACCTACACCAACATTGCCGTCCGGGCCAACTCACTGAAAAACTTGGGCGCCCTGCCGACCAATTCCTTGACCGGCTCCATCAATCCAAAAACCGGTCTTTTGACTCTCACCTTCGCACACGGCAAGACAACCCAGGACGCCTGGGCAGCCATCCTCCAGGACACCACCAACGCCGGAGGTTTTTTCCTCACCCCCACCAATGCCGGCTCCCTCGAATTGCAGCCGTAACCGAGAAGGGCGCCGCCCATCCAGAGCATGGCGACGGCATTCTTACAACAGCAAACAAATCGGAGGTTGAATCATGTTACACTCATGAGTATATTATCTGTTGCGCAAATGCGGGCGAAGGGCGCGGGTTTGAAAGCCGCCCCACTGAACAACCGGAGCACGTATGAAAAAGTATCAGCAGAATTTGGCCTTGCTTATGGTGGGAACTGCGCTCGCAAATCCTGGCTTGCCAGCCGTTGCTGACACCGAATCCTTCACGGCGGCTTATGGTTCCGCTTCCGCCCCTTTCTCCGTAGGCGGGGACGATTTCCCCGTCAACCTGGCGTTTCCGCAGTTCGATGCCTCCTTGGGCGATCTCACCGGTATAGAGGTAACCTTGACCACGACAGGGCTTCTCCAGGCGGACGTTTCCAATGTCGGAGCGGCGACAACCTTCAGCGATGCTGAGGCCTCGGGGACCATTACCGTCTCCGGTCCCGATGGGGAGCAATCATTGCTGACCCTCACGACAACACCTTTCAGCGGCTCCATCGCTGCCGGCACACCAGCGTCGCCGACCTATTCCCTCGGCCCGCAGACATCCCTCTCGCTCCAGAGCGTTTCGGAGGTCCCGTCGTCCGATTTTAGCGCTTATGAAGCAAGCGGAAGCGGCGGCAGCCTCGAGTTTCCCCTGGACGCCGCTTTTGATGGATCTTCTTCTGGAAATGGGCCTTCCAGCTTGTCTTTTGCGGGGGACGCCAGCGCCTTTGGCTCGGTAGAGGTTGATTACACCTATATGGCAGCGGTGCCCGAACCTGGACAACTGCTGTCCTGGAGCCTCATGTGTTTTGGCGTTTACGTCGCACTCATGCCTCGAAGCCCTAAACCGGGCTTGTAATCTGTGACGCTTCGCTGACGAAAACCCGAATACTCCCGGCGCAAATTCATGCCTCAGAATATCGGCCAATTTTGAGGGAAACCCACCTTGTATTCGGTTTCAGCCATTCTCTGATCTGTCCGAAAACCGGAAGTTCAAGTCCGAAATGCGTAGTTGTAAGTCCGGTTGATGGGCAAATAATGATTATGTGGCACGAGTCGTTGAGCAAGCCCCAGGAGAATAGAAAAAGCAGGATTGAGTTGAGTTATGAACATGAGACGCTACAACGTCCCCGTGTGTATGGTTTGTGCCGTGGCTGCTCTTGCCCATTCCTCCTTCGCCGTCATCGTGTGGGATCCGGTAGTTGCGGACTACGGCTCCGCCTCTTCACCTCTGGCCACTGGTTCCAGCGAGAGCTTGAGTCTGAACCAGTTTGACACCTCCTTGGGGACTCTTAGTGCAATGACCATCACGATGTATTCATCCGACACCATCGCGTCGCTGGTTTTCAACGCCACAGGCAGCAGCGCGCTGTATTCCAACGCCACCGCGACGGTGCCGGTGGCCGTTACAGCTTTTGAGGGTTTGTCCACCACGGCAACGGGCACCGCGGGTCCGTTTGCCGGCCTCTCCACTGCCTTTGGCGCAAGCGTTGCAGGCACTGATGGTGTCATTTCTGCTCAAGACGTGGTGAATGTCAGTCCGGAAGATTTTCACCTTTACGAAGGCGCAGGCCCGGGCCAATTCACATTTACCGTGGCGGTTGCCGATTCGATCGGGACCTATTCTGGAAGCGGCCCATCGTACCTTTTCTTTGGAGGCAATGGGTATTCGTACGGAAGCATCGTGGTCGAGTATGGTTACATCACCGCTAACGACGACGATCCGGCCGATCCTATTCCTGAACCAAGCACGCTCTGCGCAGGACTGGCCGTGATAAGCATCTGTGGATTTGGAGTTGCCCGGCGATTCCGGCGGATTCCTTGGTGCGCCTAAAGGCCTGCCCTGAACATGGCCGGAATCGCCCCTGGCCGGAAGAATGGTCTTGCCGGCGGGAGGCGGTCTTTTGGATGCGCCGGAAAATTAAATCGCCTCCAGATCTGTTGCCTCCAATTTCACGGCTGCGGCCTGGCCGATGAAATCCAGCCGCAGGAGCACGGTGTTCATGCCGTGGCGTTTTTCCACCCACGCCTCCATCCCGCGCAAGGGTCCGTTTTTGATCTTGACCCGCATGCCCTCTCCGATCCTGGGTGCCAGGCGTATTTCGTATTCCGTCTCTAATGCGCGCAGCACGTCCTCGAGTTGCTGGATGAAAAGCGCCTGGTCGGAGACCCCCAAGAGCTTTGCCAAGTAATCGCTGCGATAAATCAGCCCCTTTTGCCCGGCTGAAATCCGCAGAAACAGGTAACCCGGAAACAGCGGCTTCTGAAAAACCACGGTTTTGCCTCGATACTTGTGAGCGGCGCGATAACAGGGCAGCGTGGCGGACAGGCCCTCGCGCACACAATACTGCAAGAGCTTCTTTTCACAACGCGGCCGGGTATGGGCAACGAACCAGAGCAAATCACTCACCTCTCCAGCCTGTTCCCCCGGCAAATCCAGTCAAGGTTGTTCTTCACATTTCCATTTCCCGGGTTGGAGATCAGGTGTTTTTTGCGCAAGTCATTGAGCCATCAATAATGGAACGGGTGAAGGGAATCGAACTCTCGTTTCGACTTATCCCGTTAAAATCCTCGGCAAAGCTCGTTTTTCATAGGTAGATGCTTGCATCTTTCGGCTACATGAGCTACATTAAGCTACACTCTCAGAGAGTGGCAAACTTAAAGTCGAACAGCAAGGAGTAAATAGAATAGTATGGCCTCGACGAGTTGACTCAAATTAAAAGACACTGGGGGAGCGAAACTGAGAGGAGGCCAAAAGGGTCGTTGACTCATGGGAAAAAGACACCAGGAATTGGTGTGAATGAACATGAGCAAAGAACTGAA
>JBEKOF010000194.1:0-9153 GCA_049522055.1 Verrucomicrobiota bacterium
ATCCTGTATCACCAGTTGCCGCGCCGCCAGCAACGCCGCCCGGCTGCTCGCCAGTTGGGATTGGGATTGCGCCACGTCCAGGTCCGTCAGCACTCCCGCCTGCACTTTCTTTTGATTCTCCTCCACAAGCTGCAAGGCCAGCTTGACGGCGTCCTCCTGCACCTTGACATTTTCAAAGGCATAATTCAATTCGTAATACGCCTGCTCCGTGGCGCTGATATTGGTCATCACCGCCAGGGTGAAGCCGAATTGATCGTACTGGATGGTTTTCTTGGCGACCAATATCGCCGCCCGGCTGCTGTCAATCCAAAAATTCTTCAACAAAGGCTGATCCAGCGTGATCCCGGCGAACGTCGTGTCCTGGGGGAACGAAGCCACAGGCAGTCCGTTGCTGTTAAAAATCTGATACGCCGACTTGTCCAGCGTGGACAGCAAACCGTACTGCAGTCCCCAAGGCGTGAGCGCCATTCCGCCGCCGGGAGCGCCAATGCCAAATTGATATTGCTGACTGTCAACCCGCGAGGCCTGGCCGAAGTAACTCCCTGGATTGTTGGCATTGGTGTCCCTTCCCATCACACTGAACGCCGGCTCATAAAAGCTCCCGTAATCCGCTTGCAGGCCGTACGTATCCACCAACGGCACATAACGCTGAACTTTCAAATTCAGGTTGTGCTCCAGCGCCATCTGCACCGCTGCCTCCAGCGTCAGGGATTGGGTTTTGTTGGTCTGCCCGTGGGCCGCTACAACGCACCACAGCAAGCACCATATAACACCTGTTCTTTTCATTAATTCGTCTTTGGACGCCGGCCAGTCTGGCCCACTTCAACTTATTCGTCAATCGTCCCGCTCCTCATCCCTCTTTTCGCGCGGCGCGAGAGAGCCGATCCGCGATCGCGCGCCATTCCTCCACCGGCGGCGCAGCTTCCACGACGATCAGACCCGCCCCCGCCTCGTCGCATTGGTGCAATTCCGAATACAGCGCGCGGGCAAATCCCTCCGCCTCCCGCGGCAGCACCGCCACCCGCCCAAAACCGCCCGACAACGGAATCCGGCTGTGCGCCACCAGGCAAATTCTCTCCGGCGGAAATCTCAAGGCCTTCACCTGCAAATCCAAATCAGCTTCGTCGCGCCAGGACAGGACGACCAGCTTGGCTTTCGGCGAATAGTGCTTTGGCAGCAGACCCGGGCTGCGCGCCATCGTCTCCGTGCCGCCGGACCAATCTGGCGCGGCCACTCGCAATTCCCCTTCTCCCAGCGCCGCCAGCAACGACTCCGCATCAACCATTCCCGGACGCAACAAGCGTGCTGGCGCCGCGCTCAGGTCCACCACCGACGACTCTATGCCCACCTGCGCCTGCCCGCCATCCACGATCAGCGGAATTTTACCGCCAAAATATTTTCGCACATGCTCCGCGTTGGTGGAAGACACCCGGCTCGCCGGATTCGCGCTCGGCGCCGCCAGCGGGAATCCACAAGCGCCAACCACCGCCTGGATCAATGGATGCGCCGGCCAGCGCACGCCCACCGTCGGCCCGCCCGCCGTCACGATGCCCGGAATTTGCGCCGAACGCGGCAACACCAGCGTCAGCGGTCCGGGCCAGAAAGCCTTCGCCAGTTTCTCCGCCTCCGGCGGCCAGGAGGCGACACAGCGCCGCGCCAGCTCCAAACCGTCCACGTGGACAATGATCGGATTCCCGGCGGGCCTTCCCTTCATCTCATAAATGCGCGCCACCGCCACCGCGTCCCAGGCATTGGCCGCCAGGCCATAAACCGTTTCCGTCGGCAGCGCCACCAACTGCCCCGCCCGCAGCAAAACGGCCGCCTGCCGCACCGCCTCCTCAAACAGCGCCGCCGTATGTGTCTGCAAAACCACCGTCTTCATCGTGATCAACCCTCAAAAAACTGAATACTGGCAAACCCCGTCAAAAATTCCTAGACTGCGCGCGTGCTGGAAACCTTGACCCGACAACTGGCTGATAACCAATCGCTGACCGACACCGGGATTGCCCATGCGGTGCAGGCACTAACCAACCAGAACATCCCGCCGCAAATCAAGGCTCAATTCCTCACCGCCCTCGCCCGCAAAGGCGAAACCCCCGCTGAAATCGCCGCCTTCGCCCGTGCCTTGCGCTCCCTCTCCATCCAGCCGCCGCTCGACGCGCCAACCCGTTCCCGCCAAATTCTCGATGTTTGCGGCACCGGCGGCGACCGTCTCAACACCTTCAACATCTCCACCACCGTCGCCATCATCGCCGCCGCCGCCGGTGTCACCGTCGCCAAGCACGGCAACCGCGCCATCACCTCGCAGGCCGGCAGCGCCGACGTGCTGGAAGCCCTGGGCGTGAAAATTGATCTGGAGCCGGAGCAGGCGGCGCAGGCCTTGCGCGAACACCACTTCGCCTTTTTTTTCGCGCCCAAATACCATCCCGCCTTTCACGCCATCGCCCCCGCGCGCAAACTCTGCGCCGCGCACGGCCAGCGAACCATCTTCAATTTTCTCGGTCCCCTGCTCAATCCCGCCCAGCCTGCCGTCCAACTGGTCGGCGTGCCCCAACCGCAATTGTGCGGCCCCATCGCGCAAGTCCTCCAACTCCTGGGCCTCCGCCGCGCGATAGTGGTCTCCGGCGCCGTCCCCTCCTCCGGCCCTGACGCCCATCTGGACGAACTTTCCACTCTGGGCGATAACTGCATTGCCGAATTCTATCAAGAACGGGGATTTTCCATCTCCACAATGTCGGCGCGCGAATTTCCGCTGCAACCCGCCAGTCTGGCCGACCTGGCCGGAGGCGACAAACACGCCAACGCCCGAATCGTCCGCCAACTTCTGCGCGGCGAAGAACGAGGCCCAAAGCGCGACGCCATCCTCCTGAACAGCGCGGCCGCCTTATTCGTGGCCGAGAAAGCGAGATCCCTCACCGAGGGCTGGGCCCTCGCGGAAGAACTGATTGATTCCGGCCAAGCTCTCGCCAAACTGGAACAATTGGCGCTGGCCTGGACCTAACCACGCCAATACCCACTGTCTCTCGGGAGACTCAAGGATGGCTACGGCTGCAATAACGCGAACTGCCTTTGGTTGCATGCTGTTTACGGGTCTGTGCCTCGCTCGGAGAGAACGGCTTGGGCTGCTGCATAATCTTTTGGGGCAACCTGAACCCGAACATATCCAAACGTGTTGAAATTGAATCCGTCCGCCTGCATCAGGTACTCGTCGGGAATGAAGGCGTCAATCCCCGCCCCGCGGAGTCGCATCACAACCAAGTCTGCCGCCACCAGCGTGCCGCATCGGACCAGCGTCACCCAGGCGTCCTGCATCTGTTCTGGCGAGAGCGACCTGTACTCAAATTCAATTGGGTGCGGATGTGCCGCTGAAACGATGCCAGGCGCAGAGGTCGTCGCCTTCACGCCGATCGGGGTGTGATCAATGGGACAGATCGAGGTGTCATCCGGATATGTGCCGCCGCAGTAGGAGCATGTCTTCATGGAATCTGTCGTCCTTTTATCATGCTTGACATATACTTATGGGCGGATTCTTTGCTTATTTGTTTCAATATCTCGCTGCCGTTAGCACCATCCAGTACCAGAATATAATGGAAGCTAACAAAAGTCCTATAAAAGCATTACGATAAGCACGCTTCCATTTGCGCATGGCGGAGACACCAAGCATCACTCCTACAGCGTAAAGCACAAAGCCACAACAAACAGCAACCATCGACGGACCTGCAAAAAACAACGAAAAAGAACCCACCGCAAAGGAAACTAAACATGCTGCTTCTTCCAACCGCCGATATGCAAAAATTGGGCGCTTAGATTTCATTTGCTGGAACCCGTCCTCTCACCCAACTTCGCCGCCGCGGCTTCCATCATCAAGAAGAAGGCCTGCCCCTCCGCGGAAATGCCGGGCTGGTCGAAATGCGGCGCGCCGCAGACGCCCTGCACAAAACCATCCGCATCCACCCTGGCCCGCGCGGCGGCGCGCATCCGGTCGGCCGCCGACAGGTAATCGCGCGGCAGCCACCCGCCCCGCGCGCTCTCGTAAATGGAGTAGGCCAGCATTTGGGCCAGGTTGGTCTCCTCGAATGTCGCCGGATCGTCCACCACGTTGTGGAACAACCCGCTGGGGCATTGATGGGCCAGGCACCCGTCAATCAACTCTTTCAAATAACCCGCCAGCTTCGCCTTGTCCGCAGCCCGATTTTCCGGCAGCGCGCGGATGACGCGCGTCAGCCCGGCGGCGGCCCAGCCTTGGCCGCCTCCCCAGAATTTCCTGTCCAGAAACCGCTGCCCCCTCTCGTCCCAGATGTGCGACAATAATCTCTTTTCCGGGTCCCACAACCGTTTGCGATGGCCTTCAATCTGGAGAATGGCCTCGTCGTAACGCCCGGCCATGGCGAGAAACGGCGGCGAGGTGTGAAAACTGTCCGACCAGATCGCCTGGCCGGTATGAAAGATCGTGCCGTCGGCGGCGCGCGGGGCCAATTTCAGCGCGTAATCCAACATGTTCGTCACCGCTTGGCCGAGGGCCGGGTCGCCGGTGCTTTGCGCCGCCCGCCAGATGGCTTCGCCGGCCATGAGCGGATCCACCGGCGCGCCGCCGCTGGCCGCCGGCACACCCTCTTTGGACTGGTAAATCAACGACGCCTTGGCCATCTGGACGACCATTTCGTCATCGCCTTCCTCTAGGAAGGCCACCGCGAGCACCCCCTGTTCCCACGAATGCCTCTGGATCGCCAGGGCGGCGGCGCGCGCCTTCGCCACCAACGGGCCGGCGTTTATGCCAGGGACGGACGCGCGATTTGTCTCATCCCCGCGTCCGGCGAAAGGGACAAAAGAAAGCGCCACGACGGCGGCCGCGAGTACGGGGCGCATTCGGGCTGATTTTGAAATCATGGAGCTACTCGATGGTCCACAACCCCACCGACTCCTTGTCCTTGACGAAAACCCTGTTTCCGGCCACAACCGGGTGCGCCCACGTTTCCGAAGCGACCACCGTGAATCGCGCCAACTGGGTGTAACTGCTTCCCGGCTTGAAAACGAGAAGGTCGCCCTTGCCTCCCAGCGCCACCATCACCGTCCCCGCATCCACCAGCGCCGCGGTTTGCCCCAGATTGGCCGCTTGGTCCCAGATCGGCGCGCCAGTCCGGGCATCCGCGCAGAAGAGGCGGTCGCTATAACCGTAGAGCATGCCGTCCTTGAGCACCGGCGTCGTGAAGCGCGCGCCGAACTTGGTGGTGCTCCAGAGCGGCGTAGCCGTAAAACCGTCGCCATGCGCCTCGATCTTCACGGCCGACACCCCTTTGCCCTGTCCCGTGTAAATGACCGTGTCTCCCGAGATGACGGGCGTGGCGTTGTTCCCCATGCCCGCCTCGAACGGCGCCTGCCACAGCAGCTTGCCGTCGGCCAAGTCCAGGCCCACGAGCTTTTTCGCGGTCAAGGTGACCAGTTGCTTTTTGCCCCCGGCCGTCATGATCACCGGGGAGGAATTCGCCGGCCCGTCGCCGGCCCATTTCCACTTTGGCTCTCCGTTCCCCAGGTCAAACGAGATCACCGCTCCGTTGGTCGCCTTGCCGACATGCACGATGCACGTCCCATCCACCACAATGGGCGACATGGAGGAGTCGGTCTTGTAAGGAATACCCAGATAATCGTTGGTGGATTGCTTGCGCCAGAGAACCGCGCCTGTCGCGGCGTCGAAGCAGGAAAGGATGCCCCCGACCCCCAGGGTGCAGACTTTGCCGTCGGCCACCACCGGCGAACTTCTCGGACCCGGATGGTCTTTAGCCGGGCCAGTCACAACATAGTCGGCCGGGTAAACTGATTTCCACCGCGCATTGCCGCTGGCGGCATCCAGGCAGAGCAGCACCTCGTTGGCATCCTGCCGGGCGAAGACGTAGAGGTTTGCGCCGACCAGCACGGGGGAGGCGTCGCCCTGGCCCACGTTGACTTTCCATTTTTGCGTCAGGTTCGTCGGCCACGTCGCAGGAACAGAGAACGCGCCACTCTTGCCATCGCGGTTGGCGCCGCGCCATTGCGGCCAGTCCTGGGTGGGCAGCCGGCATGCGCTCAAAAGGACGACCGCCGCCATCGGGGCGATCCATAGCTTGATATTTTTCATAAGAAGTTCGTGTCAGGAATCCTGCCCCACCCCGTCCGCCCGGTCAATCCATTGCTGGATGTTTTTCGGCCGGAAAATCAACGCTGCTGATCCTCCGGCGCGCCCGGTTCATCCAGAAGCTGGATGCTGGTCGCCGGCCCCAGGTCGGGATCTTTCCAGGAGGACAATGCCCAGACGACCTGCTTGGCCGGGGTGACCTCGAAGACCTGCACTGTGCCGGGCCAGTGCGAGGTGTTGTTGTCACCGGCAATCCAATTGCATATCACCGTGTTCCCATTGGCCAGCCGGTTGGCGCACTGGATGTTGCCGAGCTTGAAAGGGACATCCGCCTTGCTGAATTCCCAAACCGTTTCGCCCTGCGGATTGACCTCCCGCACATATTGGCTGGCATCCCCGGAGATCAGCGTGTTCCCGTTCTTCAGCCGGATGGCCGACCAGGCGTGCTCGGCCTTGCAGGACCAGACTTCCTTGCCCTCCTGATCATACTCCACCACTTTGCCCTCGCTCATGTGTCCGACCAGAATGGTGCCGGCCGGGGTCATGCGGATGTGGCGGAATTGCCCATGCGTCCCCGTGACCGTGGTGGGGATGGGGATGGTTTTCTCCAGCTTGTTGCTCGCGGTGTTGAAGATCATGGCCTGCGCCGGATTGCCGTTGCGCATCAGCAGAACGCGATCCCGGCCGAGGGACTGAATGGAATGGATTTCTGTGTTGGCCGGAGCCTGATATTGCCAGACAATATCCTTGTCGGGAGTGATTTCACCCGCGCCGGACATACAGGAAAAAATGATGTTCCCATTGGGCAGCAACGTGGCATCATCGAACTCTTGCACGCCCCCCGCGGCATTGTGGAGCGGAATGGAATAGTGCCAGACCACCCTGCCATCGCGCACCAGAAACATGGATTGCAGGGGTTTGCGCGTATCCCATTCTCCGGCATAAAGGAATGGATGCTGGGCCAGCCCGTTGCCCGGCAGGGCCGATCCGTTGCCCGGCGCATTGGGCGGCGCGGTAACGCTAGGCGCGCCGGCTGAGTATCCGTTCAAGGCTGGAACCGCGGTGACGATGGCCAAGCCCAGTTTCAGAAATGCGCTTTTCATATTTAATCGCAATGCATCGGTCTTGGGTGGCGGGGCGCGCCCTCCTCGCGCGCCCCCCTCCAGGACGGACGGATTGTATTGGTTCAGTGATTGTTGTTGTCGGCGATGATCTGTGAGGGGGTGTTAATGCTGGCCGAAGCCGCGCCAGCCGCGATGGTGACCAATTCAATCCCATTGCCAGTCCCCAGGTTGCGGCTGTATTGCTTATCCTTGGCGTTGTTCCAATGTTCATGCACCCCAAGGCTCTGCAACGGAACACCGTCGGGTTTATAGACCGTTCCCGAGGGAGCGTGGTCCGCCAGCGCGGCTTCATGCAGATGCCGGTCGGCGTTTTTGATCAGCGGCATTTCTGAGCGCAAGAAATCCAGCCCCACCGACTCCAGGGCCACCGGATCCTGCGAGGCGAAGAAGCTCGATGGCCAGTGCCCGTTGAACGGAGCCATTTGCCACTGGTGCGGCGGACTGTTCCACCGGTCCCCGGTATAAAGCCCGTCGAGGATGTTCAAGACTGTTTTCCCGTTGATGTTCTTGCTCCCGAAAATATCCACCAGTTGATTGTAGCTGGCCATCGGATAATTCCAGTCATGCAGCAGGGGGTGCTGGGTGGCTCGCTTGTTGCCGATGATTCCCCAGCAGCTCTTGAAAATCATGGTCACCGAAGCGTTGCCATAATCAACCCCGTCGGTCCCATAAGTCTCGGACGGGGTGCAATGCCGCTTTAAAATCGCCATGTTGATCAAGTATTTGGTGTTGACTATGGTCGTGGACAGCGAGGTTTCCGTCGGCCCCGGCGCGGAATAGGCGAAGGCGTTGGGCGTGAATCCGCCCAGGTTGACGTCATAAACGACGTCGGGAAACGCCGCGTGGCAATAGTTTGACACCGCCGAACATTTCCCCTCCCTGGCTGGGTCGCAAATGGTGATGTCCGCCGGATTTGCCCCAAACTCATGGACCAATCCGTCCAACAACGCATAGACCGACTGCGGCGAGGCGTCAATTTGATTCCGGGCCCCCGCCCCGCCATTGTTCAGGTTCACCTTCACGGCAATCTTCTCGCCTCTCGCATAAGCGGCTCCGCCGTTCTTGTATTTGAACAAAACATCCCAGGAATTGCTCACCGCCTTCTGGCCGGCCACCGAGCAGATCACGTTGTTCAATGTTTTCGTGATCTTGGTCTGGTCATTAAAGTTGGTGGAAAACCAGTAGCGCGACGTGCCGTCCCACCAGCAGGCGCTCAGGTCATAGCTCCAGGCCACCCGGCCCGGATAGATGCCGCGCGCGATTCCGATGGGTTGATTCGGGCCTTCTGCCGGAGCAAAAGTCCCCGTGTTCTCCGCCAGCGCGGTGGCCTCGTTCTGCCGAACCACCACCAGCGCGCAACCCAGCCCGAGCGCCAGGCAGCCCCCCGCCACCGCGAAGCGGTTTTGCTTGATAAACTTCCGGGCCTGGCGCCAGGCGGAAACCAAGCCGAACATGCTCAGACAATACGCGATGCCCCCAAGGGCCACCGGCGCCGCCACCCGCTGGCACGGATAAGCCGCCCGCGAGGGCTTCGGGATCACTCTCACCAGATACCAGATCAACGCCGCCAGTCCCATCATCGGGACCATCCACCGGCCCCGCCAGCGCCTGCGATTCAAACCAATAGTCCTGCCGGTCTTTCGACAAACCAAAAACAAATCATTTTCAGAGGGCATATTTCGCCTTTCCTTGAGAAGTGACTTTATCAGCACATAAGCATTTTTGCTCTCACGTCCGTCCTTTGCAAGCTTATCTAATGGATTTCCGGCTGTGAAGATAAATGACGCCGCCATGCTGCCGGGGGGTGCAGGACAGAATTCTTCAATTTTGATTTTTCGCTCTTTTTTTGTTGCCTTTGCATATGCCATACACATATACTTCCGGCCATGGATTCCAAACCCACTCCGCAATCGCTCCTCC
>JBEKOF010000195.1:0-9123 GCA_049522055.1 Verrucomicrobiota bacterium
TTTGCCCAGTCCGGGCGCCGCTTCGCCTGGGGCACCATCGGGGCGTTCACTTTCGTGCTGTTGACATTCTGGGGAGTCAACCTTCTGTCCCCGGCGCACAAATTCTAAAAAGCTCCCCCCGCCATGCCTTTCCTGGTCATTGGATTAAGCCATCACTCCTCGCCGGTGACGATGCGGGAGCGCTTCGCCTTTTCGGAGGCGGTCATCCCCGATGCGCTGGAGAAGCTGCGCCGCCAAACCGGGGCCGCCGAAGCCCTCATCCTCTCGACCTGCAACCGCGTGGAAATTTACGCCGTGACGGCGTCCCCGGACCCGCCGGCGGCGGCGGCGCTGCGGAAATTCCTGCTGGAGTACCATGGCTGGGAGGAGCCTCTGGAGGAGGAAATCTACTGCCACTCCGGGGCGCGGGGTCTGGAACATCTTTTCCAGGTGGCGTGCGGTCTGGATTCGATGGTGCTGGGCGAGACGGAAATCCTGGGCCAGCTCAAAAAGGCCTACGAGTTGGCCCTTCGCCACCGGCACACCGGGGCCTCCTTGAACAAAATCTTTCAAAGGGCCTTCAACGTTGCCAAACAAATCCGCACCGAAACCAACATCCAGCGCGGCTGCGTTTCCGTGGGGTCCGTGGCGGTGGAACTGGCGGAGAAGATCTTTAGCTCGCTGGGCAAACACCCGGTGCTGGTGATTGGGGCGGGCGAGACAGGCGAAAAAACCGCCCGCGCCCTTTGGAGCCGGGGCGCGCGGAACATCCTGGTGTCCAACCGCTCGCACGAGCGCGCGCTGGCCCTGGCCCAGGAATTGGGCGGGCGCGCCATTCCTTTTGACGATTGGGCGGGGGAGTTTTCCACCATTGACATTGTCCTCAGCAGCACCGCCGCGCCTCAGCACATCCTCACCCGCGCCCGGCTGGAAGGGCTGATGAAGGCGCGCAAGAACCGGCCGTTGCTGCTGATAGACATCGCGGTGCCACGGGACATTGATCCAGAAATCAAGTTCGTGGAAAATGTTTATCTTTACAACATTGATGACCTCCAGGAAATCGCGGACAATCACCTACAGCGGCGCAAAGAGGAAGCCGCCCGGTGCCAGGCCCTGATTCGCGACAAGGCCAGGGAGCTGCTGCCGGCGGCGGCGGAGTTGATCGCCCGCCCGGACCTGGCGGTTGGCAACGGTTGACCGCCCGCCTAGCATGAGCACGATTTTCATCGCTACTCGCGGGAGCGCGCTGGCTCTGGCCCAGGCCAGCGGCGTGCTGGCTCAATGCCGCCAAAAATTCCCCAAACTGGCCTTTGAACTAAAGATCATCAAGACCACCGGCGACAAGTTGCAGACGGCCGCCCCCGCCCAGGCCGCCGCTTTGGCCACGCGCGGGCTTTTCACCAAGGAGCTGGAGGCCGCCCTGCTCCAGCGCCGCGCCGATCTGGCCGTGCATAGCTTGAAGGACCTCCCCACCGATTTGCCCGCCGGATTGGCCCTGGGGGGCGTCGCCGGGGAACGCGAGGACGCGCGCGACGTGCTGATCTATCGTGTTGACAGTGGTCTGGCCCCGAAGATGAAACTGGCCGATCTGCCCAAAGGCTGGACGGTGGCGACCGGCAGCGCGCGGCGCAAAACCCAGCTTCTGGCGCTGCGCCCGGATTTCACCGCCGTGGATATTCGGGGGAACGTGCCCACGCGATTGCGCAAGCTGGCCGCCGAGCCAAAAATCAACGCCACCATCCTGGCCGCCGCCGGCCTGAGCCGCTTGCTCATGCGCGTCTCCACTTCCGGCCTGTTGCAAGGCAAGTGTGTGCCCGACGGCTTGGCGGCCTTGTTCCTGGAACCCGGGCAGATGCTCCCCTGCGTGGGCCAGGGGGCGGTGGGCCTGGAAATCCGCGAACAGGACGACCGCATGAGGGAGATTTGCCGGCACCTGGATCATTTCGAGACTTCGCAATGCGTCACCGCCGAGCGCTCATTTCTGCGCGCCATGGGCGGCGGATGTCAAACGCCCCTGGGCGCTTACGCGTGCGTGACCGGCGGCCGGATTTATCTGCGGGCGGTGGCGCATTTGACCGAGAAGGTCCAGCGCGCGGAGGGAAAGGGCCTATTGAGCGACGCGGCCGCTTTGGGGGAACTGGT
This sequence comes from Verrucomicrobiota bacterium, assembly GCA_049522055.1. Taxonomy (GTDB): domain Bacteria; phylum Verrucomicrobiota; class Verrucomicrobiia; order Limisphaerales; family Palsa-1400; genus JBEKOF01. The sequence goes on from JBEKOF010000195.1 coordinate 2,122, forward strand.
CGCGGCGCGGCTGCGGAAAGACGGGCTTTGAGCCGACGCCATGAATAGCATCCCGACAGTTTACCTGGTTGGCGCCGGTCCCGGGAACCCGGGACTGATGACGCTGCGCGGGGCCGAATTGCTCGGCCGCGCCGAGGTGGTGATTTACGACGCGCTGGTCCAGGGCGACATCCTCCGTCTGGCCCCGCCCGACGCGGAAATGATTTATGCCGGCAAACGCTCGAGCGATCACGCGATGCCGCAGGAAGAACTGAATCAGTTGCTCGTCCAAAAGGCCCGCGCCGGCAAGACGGTCGTCCGGCTCAAAGGAGGCGACCCGTACGTTTTTGGCCGCGGCGGCGAGGAAGCCGAGGCGCTGGCGGCGGCGAACATCCCCTTTGAAGTCGTTCCGGGCGTCTCCTCCGTGATCGCCGTTCCCGGCTACGCGGGCATTCCCGTCACGCACCGGGAACATTGCTCCAGCTTCACGGTGTTCACCGGCCATGAAGACCCGGCGAAAAATGAGCCGGGGGTGGATTGGGCGCAGGCCGCCAAAATGCCCGGCACCAAAATCATCCTCATGGGCGTGACCCGCATCGGGCAGATTGCGGGCGAACTGATGGCCGGCGGCATGGACGAAAACACGCCGGTCGCGATGGTGCGCTGGGGAACCACCGGGCGGCAGCAATCCATCGAGGGCACGCTCCAAACGATCGCGGACGTGGTGGCGCGAGAGAATTTCAAGCCTCCCGCCCTCACGATCATTGGTGATGTTGTGAAATTGCGCCCGCGGCTGGATTGGTTCGAGAAGCTGCCGCTTTTCGGCCGCCGCGTGGTCGTCACCCGTTCGCGGGAACAGGCCGGCCAGTTGTCGCGGCGCCTGCTCGAACTGGGAGCCGACGTGCTGGAGATTCCCACCATCCGGATTGAGCCTCCCACCGACCGCCGCGCCGTGGCGGAGGTCCTGCTCGAACTCAACGCCTACGACTGGCTGGTCTTTACCAGTCCGAACGGAGTCAATACTTTTTTTGAGTTTTTCTTCAAGGCCTTTGAAGACCTGCGCGACATTGGCGGGGTGAAAATCGCCGCGGTCGGCCCCGCCACCGCCGCCCAACTGCGCCGGCTCCATCTGAAAGTGGACCTGACGCCGCCGGAGTACATCGCCGGCGCCATCGCCGGCGCGCTCGCCAAGTACGAGAGCATCGAGAACCTGAAGATACTTCTCCTGCGCGCCGAGGCGGCCGGCGGGGATCTGCCCAAACAACTGGAGGAACTGGGCGCGATTGTGGATGACGTGGCCTGTTACAAAACGGTCCCCGAGACTGAAGACCGCAACGGGGCGGCGGCGCGCCTGCTGGAGGAAGGCGCGGGCTGGATCACCTTTGCCAGCGGGTCGAGCGTGGCGAATTTCCACGCGCGCTTCAACCTGAACGAATTGTTGACACGATTCCCGGGGCTGCAGCTCGCCTCCATCGGCCCGCAAACCAGCCAGGCCATCGCCGCCCTGGGCCTGAAACCGGCCCTGGAAGCCAAAGAGCACACGATCGAAGGGCTGGTCAAGGCCCTCGTCAAAGCGGCGTGAGTCTGTTACCCTTTCGACGACAAGGCGCAATTTATGAAAACATCAGACTTGGTATTCGTCGGCATCAAAGGATCGGTCGTGGCGCTGCATCGGATCACGGGCACGCAGGTCTGGGCGACCCATCTCAAAGGCTCCGGCTTCGTCAACGTGGTCCTGCAAAACGACGCGGTTCTGGCCACGTGTTACGGGGAAATGTTCTGCCTCGATCCCCTCACGGGCAATGCGCGCTGGAACAACCCACTCACGGGCTTTGGCATGGGATTGGCGACCATCGCGACCGAACCTGGCGGCGCAGCGCCCGTGGTGGCCGAGCAAAAACGCCGGGACCAACAAGCCGCCGATTCGGCCGCGGCTTCCGGGACGATAGTTTGAGCGACGCGAGCGGGAGGCGACTGCGCCCAGGGCGATGAGGCAGTTTTTTTGACAATTGTGGAGACTAAAAAAACGGGGTCCGGCCGTTGAGCACGAACCGGACCCCGCCCAATCCGCCCTAGCGGATTGGTGGGACTCGCAATGATGAGTGTAGTGAGTTGCCTGAGTTGGTCTATGGGGTGAACACCCCATGCCGCCCCCAAACATCGGTGGTTCTTGGCGATCTGGCGCTGTAAGCCGAAAATCCGGGTTAGCATGCCCAAGAAAGACCCAATGGCAGGCTGATTTTTTGGGCTGATTTCTTGAGGAGGGCGGCTGTGCTTGCAATAGAAGAGAATGCAGTTGTGATTAGAGATTGATTACCGGACACGGAATTCAACGGGGTATAAAATCTAGATTAATTGTAGTATATTACTGCTTCATAAACACCAAACAATATGTAACTATTTTATGGACATATAGATATGAAAATATAAATAAATATCATTAACTCTATTGACATGATATGGATTTGCTGTAGTATGGCGAAGTTCGAATGAGCAACGATGTGAAAAGCGAAACGGCTATGGCGAAAGGACAGGCCACGGATAAATTACCGGCATGACTGCAATTGGTGCGCGAGCACGTTGGATCGCTGAAATACGGGGCGGTGCAAATCACGGTTCATGATTCGCGTGTTGTGCAGGTTGAACGAGTGGAAAAGCTGCGCTTTGACAAACCCGAGCAGAGCAACGGCTGAATAACATTTAATAAAATTGTGACGGATGCTGACCGGTCCACCGGAGGTTCCTAAGAAGACAAAGCGAAAAGTTTATGAGGAATTCATTGAGTGTGGCATCGCCTTTGGGCATTGCGAAGGCGGGAAGTTCTAGAACAAGCTCGCGGCGCTCGATTGCGGAGTTGCTGGCGCCTTTGGATCGAGTCGCGGTCAATTCTCCAAACATCGTCATCAATCGGGACGCGCGGTTTGAGGTGAATGGCGAGTCGTATGTTCTCCCGCGCTATATGTTCGTCGGCCCCAAAGGTGGGGACGCGCCCATTCGGGTCGGGATTTTTGCGGCGATCCACGGCGATGAGCCGGAAGGGGCGCATGCCGCGGTGCAATTTCTGCAATTCCTGGAAATCTACGCCGATTTGGCCGCGGGGTATTGCCTGTCTATTTATCCTGTTTGCAATCCGACCGGGTTCGAGGACAACACGCGCTGCTCGCGTCGGGGGAAGGATTTGAACCGCGAATTCTGGAGAAAATCCATGGAGCCGGAAGTGGGCTTGTTGCAGGCGGAACTGACTTCGCGCTGCTTCCACGGGATCATTTCGTTGCACGTGGATGACACGAGCGCGGGATTCTACGGCATCGTGAACGGGGCGACCTTGAACAAGAATTTGATCGAGCCGGCATTAAAGGCCGCCGATGCGTTTCTGCCGCTGGACAAACGGGACCTGATTGACGGTTTCCCGGCCCGCAATTCCGTGGTGCGCGATTCTTTTCCGGGGATACTCAGCGCCCCGCCGGTGGTTCGTCCACGCCCGTTTGAAATCGTTTTGGAGGCGGCCAAAGGCCATCCGGCCTACCTGACGGAGTGCGCCTTTGTGGCGGCGTTGCAATCCATCTTGACGAACTATCGCAAGTTCATCGCCTACGCGCAAAACCTCTAACCGATTGGCGGTATGAGCCGCATTTACAACGACATCACGGAAACGATCGGGAACCCGCCTTGGCGAAATAGTTCTCCGATGAATTTGCCTACCTCAAGAGAGCGCGGCCGCGACTGGAAGCATTGACCGGGAGCCGCCGCCGGATTTTCCCGCGCGTTTCCTCTTCCGATTCGATGTTCAGGAAACGACCGGGCCAATTTTACAAAACGAATGAAAAAGCGCGGACGTCCCCATCACGGCACGGTCACGGAACTGAACATTACACCGTTGCTTGACCTGGTAACTCCCGCTGCGCCGGGCGCACCGGGGCGAAGGATTGCCGGTGGATCGGGCACGCGCCGCGCTCCTTGAGGACGGCCAGGTGCGCCGGCGTCCCGTAGCCTTTGTGCCCCGCGAAGCCATAACCGGGATACTGGCGGTCAAACTCCACCATCAGCCGGTCGCGGCTGACCTTGGCCAGAATGCTGGCCGCGGCGATGGAATAGCTCAACTCGTCGCCACTGACGATGGCGGTGTGCGGAAAGCGCAGTGTCCTGACGCGCAGGCCGTCCACCAGGGCGTGGTGAGGGGGCGGGCGCAATTGCTCGAGAGCCAGATTCATGGCGCGATGGGTCGCCTGCAGGATGTTGATTTGATCAATCAGCCGGGCGTCGGCCTGCGCGATGCCGAAATGAATCTCCGGGCGCGAGGTCAGTTCGGTGTAAAAGATTTCCCGCGCCGCGGCGGAAAGCTGCTTGCAATCATTGATCTTTCGCAGGGGCGCGGGGAGGCCGCGCCAGATCCATTCGACCGGGAAAACCACCGCCGCCGCCAGGACCGGCCCGGCCAGCGGCCCGCGGCCCGCTTCGTCCACTCCGGCGATGCGAGTGATGCCCCGCTTGACCAACTCCAGTTCAAAACGGAATCGTTGCGCCATGGAAACTCGTTTCGGCACAGGTGCTACTTTCCGACGAAACGGCTCCTCCGCGCAAACATTTTCGGCAAGCCAACGGCGCGGCGGTTGGAGCGTATTCCCGGCTGCGGGAGGGGCCGGGATAAAAGTTCCACTCGGATATGCTCCTCACGGCTGAATGGTGACGGCTTGGAGGTCGAATTGGTTGGTCGGGCCGATTTGCACGCGGCCTGTCACCTGCCAGACTTGCGCCATGGTGAGGATGTTTTGCTGGCTGTTGTTGAAGTTATGAATGTTGTTCTGGAGGTTGTTGGCCGTTTGCGGAGCGTTGTTGGCCACTGGCGAAGCGTTGTTGGCCGTTTGCGATTGGTTTGCCGCCTGGCTTTGAATTTCCCCGGCGACGGCTTTGAACGCATTGGCATATTGTTGCAGCGGCGCGCTGGAAAAACTCCCGGTGAGGGTGACTTTCTGGTTGAGCGTCCGGTTCAGTCCGCTGACCTGGAAGGTGAAGCCGCCCAGCAGGGCAGGCTGCTGCGGCGGAGTATTCTGCGGTGAAGATTGGAGCGGCGGCGCGCCCGCGCCGGCCTTGTTTGCCCCGGCGAAATTGCCGGGCGGCGGCTCCTTTTCCATCACCACCTGATTTGCCACCTGCCCCTGATAGACTGAGCCGTCGGCGTCCAGTACGCGAATCTGCTGCCCCGTCCGCTCAATCTGAAATGAGGCCAGCACCGCGGACGGCAAGGCCGCGGTATTCTTCATGGCGAAAGTCATTTGACCCGACGGCTGGTTTGATCGAACCATTCTTAGCGCCAAGCCGGGTGGGCTGGCGGGGGGCACATCGGTCTTTGCCATTTTATCCGCGCCGAGCAGAGCATCTTTGGGTGGCGCTGCCGCGGCAAGCTCGGGCGGACGGCCCTCAACGATTCCGCCACCGATGGCGCTGCCGCCGCCACGACCGCCACGACCAGCGCCAGATCCGCCTCCGCCACCGCCACCGCCAATTCCGAGCCGAACATCGCCGGCATCATAGGCGGCTCGACTCGCGGCATCATCGCTCAGGGCCGCCAGACTGGAAGGCGCATTGGTGGCGGGCGCGGCAGTGCCGCTGATTGACGGCGCGGCTCTTGAAACATTGATGGCATCGCTGGAGGGCTGTCCGGCTGCGGGAGCGGCAATGGGATTGCCGGGCAACGCACCGTGGAGATCCAAAACCAAGCCGCCGCCGGGCGGCAAGGCCGCGGCAGGGGCGGGGACGGCGGGGGCGACGGGAGCAGCCGCCGGCTTTTCCGCAACCTTCTTCGATTGGCCGGTCGCGGCAAGCATCCGTTGAGGCGGCGCGGTTTTCTTCGCTTCTTGGGCGACCGCCCTGCTTTTGAGGTCAATCTGCGCCCTGGGCCAAACGATCAGCAGGATCAGGGCGGCGGCCGCGCCGCCAAAAGCCAGCCTCACCCACCAATTCATCGGAAGCCCCCATCGCCTCCGGTACGGGAGGGCGGATTGGCCCGACGCGCGCCGGACTTCCTGCTGCAATCGCGCGCGAACGTGAGGCGACAACTCCGGCAACGGCCCGGCCTCCTCCCGGCGCTTTTTGGCGTAAGCCCGGAGCAAGTCTTCCATTTTCTTATTTGGATCGGAGGCCGGCATGTATTATTAGACGGAAAAAGGCGCGGATTTCCCGCGGCCAAGCTGCCGGAGAGCATTCTCAAGGCGGTCGAGGCATTTGCTCAAGCGCGAACTGACGGTTTTGGCGTTCAATTTCAACTCCGCGGCGATTTCATCATAACTCAAATCGCCGAAATAGCGCAGATCAATAATTTCGCGGCAGAGCTGGCCCAATTGTTCCAGCGCCAGGCCGAGCTGCGCCTGGCGCTCGGCATTGAGCAGAAGGGCGTCCGGGCCAGGCAGGGGGCTGGGCGGATCCGGCGCCAGGCCGGTCTGGGCGATCTCCGCGTCCAGCGAAACGGGCGTCAGGCCACCGCCGCGTTTGGCGGCCTGCTGGCGCTGGCGGTGATCGCGCGACTTGTTGGCGGCGATGCGGAAAATCCACGTTTGCAGCCGGCTCCGGCCCTGGAACGAGCGGATGTTCCTGATGACGGCCAAAAAGGTTTCCTGGCAGATTTCCTCCACGTCCTCCTGCGAGAACCCCGGGGACAACTGAAACACAAACCGCCCGGCGGCCCCATAGTGAAGATCAAAAAGCCGGCTCCAGGCCTCCTCGTCGCCTTGACGGCAACGGGCGATCAATTGCGCTTCGGTTTCCGAACTCATCATCATCATTTCGGCTCTCAACATTGACAGGCAAACGGGGTGGTTTGCTCATGCCGGGCGCGGCCCGGCAAAAAATCCCGCCCGCCACTATGAATAGAAGAGCCAAAGATCGGGTCAAATCATGGCCCGGATGGGACATACCATAGAGTCCAGCGGTGTTTAAATACAGCGCAATAGTCTTGCCCCATTGCGCCGCAATTGTCTTGCCCATTGTGCGGCAGAGGGCTAATTCTCGGTGACTGATACCCGTCGG
>JBEKOF010000196.1:0-9118 GCA_049522055.1 Verrucomicrobiota bacterium
AGCCGCACCCTCACCGGGTCGCCCACCGCCATGGCCGCCGCCTTCCGGCGGCGCGCGGCCGGGAGATGACCCAGCAGGCGATGCCCGTTGGCCAGTTCCACCCGGAACAACGTCCGGGGCAGCACTTCCACTATCCTGCCCTCAACTTGGATGCCGTCTTTGCCGGCCATGTCAAAATCTCCGCTTCCCCTTCGGTGATCAACACCGAATGCTCAAAATGAGCCGATAGCTGACCATCTTTTGTCACCACTGTCCAGCCATCTTTCAACACCACCACCTCCGGCCGCCCCCCGTTGACCATCGGTTCGATGGCCAGCGTCATCCCCGGCCGCAACTTGGGCGAAGCCTTGTTCTTCTCCACATAATTGGGCACCTGCGGCTCTTCATGCATGGACCGCCCGACCCCGTGCCCCACAAACTCCCGCACCACGCTGAACCCGTTGGACTCCACAAAGTTCTGCACCGCCCGCGATATATCCACCACCCGGTTCCCCGGCGCCGCCTGGGCGATCCCCACATGCAGCGCCTGCTCCGTCACATCCATCAACCGCTGCGCCTGCGCGTCGCATCCCCCCACTGCCACCGTGCGCGCCGTGTCGCCGATAAAACCGCGATACAACACCCCCACATCCAGACTCACAATGTCCCCAAACTCAAGCCGCCGCGGCCCGGCTAGCCCATGCACCACCTGCTCATTGACCGAAATACAAATATGGCACGGATACTTCCGATACCCCAAAAAGGCGCTCTTGGCCTCGTAAAACTTCATCCGCCCGGCGGCAAAATCATCCACTTCCCGCGTCGTCACCCCGGGCTGGATGAAGGTCGCCACCTCATCGAGCACCGTCCCGGCCACCCCTCCCGCCGCTCTCATCACCTCCATGTCCCGTTCACTTTTTAAAATGATCATTGGATGGGCGGACGCGGCCCCGGTCGCCCCCGGGCGCGCTCCATGGGAACTAGAAGCGCCCCTTGATTTTCCCCTTCTTCAAAAAGCCGGGATATTGGCGCGTCAACAATTGCGCCTCCATCTGCCGCATCGTGTCCAACATCACCCCCACCATGATCAGCAGGCTCGTGCCCCCAAAAAACTGGGAGACGTTTTGCGGAATCTTCATCCAGGAACTCATGATAATCGGGATCACGGCGATGGCGGTCAGGAAGATAGCCCCCGCCAGAGTGATCCGGCTCATCGTGCGGTGCAGAAAATCGCTGGTCGCCTGCCCGGGCCGCACCCCCGGTATATAGCCCCCGCCCTTCTTCATGTCGTCCGCGATCTGGATCTCATTGAACTGGGTCGCCACCCAGAAATATGAGAAAAACAGGATCATCAAACCATACAATATCAGGTACAAAATCGAGCCGCGGTTCAGACTGTCGGCCAGTTGAACCATCAAAACTCCAACGGCGTGATTATTGAACCGCTGGCCCAGAAATTTCGGGATAAAGGTCAGAAACATCAAAATCGCCGAGGCGAAAATTACCGGCATCACCCCCGCGTAATTCACCCGCAAGGGCATGAACGAACTGCCTCCCGAATACGTTTTCCGCCCCACCACCCGCTGGGCGTACTGCACCGGAATCTTCCGCTGCGCCTGCGTCACCGCCACGATCCCGGCGATCACCCCGCCCAGCAACAGCAGCATCGCGATAAACTGAAAGATATTGTACTGATGGTCCCCCGACGCGTCCACCGCCCCGAACATGTCCCATAAACCCTGGCCCATCGCGGGCAGCCGGGCCAGAATTCCTATCGTAATGATCAACGATATGCCGTTGCCAATCCCGCGGTCCGTGATCTGTTCCCCCAGCCACATCAGCAGTATCGTCCCCGTCGTCAGAATCAGAGTCGTTTGGATGCGATACCACCAACCCGGATTTTGCACCAGATTCCCCGGAAAGTCGTTCCCGAAAACACTGGTCGGATGTTCCCAGCTTAACGCCAGCGCCGCGCCCTGGATCAGGCACAGGCCCACCGTCAAATAGCGTCCGCGCTGGATCAGTTTGGTCCGTCCGCCTTCTTCCCGCGCCAATTTGCTCAATCCCGGCAGCACCGCCTGCAAAAGCTGGATCACGATCGTGGAACTGATGTAAGGCATGATGCCCAGGCTGCCAATGGCGCATTTTTCAAATCCCCCGCCCGTGAACATGCTGTACATCCCCAGCAACCCGGACCCCAGGTTCTTCCCCCCGCCCGCGTGGAACCAATCCGCCAGTTGATGGCTGTTCAGCCCGGGTGTCGGAATCAGCGAGGCCATCCGGCAGATCAACAACATCAAAAGTGTGAAGACGATCCGGGACTTCAGCTCGGGAATCTTAAAGCAGTTGCCTAAAGTTGTTAATATGGAGGAAAACATCGAATGATCCCAATATACAAGGGCTTACACGGGCGCCGCGGGTTTCTTCTCCGGCGCCGCTGCCGGCTTGGCCGCGACCCCGACCACCTCGCACGCCCCGCCCAATTTCTCAATTCCCGCCCGCGCCGACGCGCTGAAGGCATGGGCCTTGACCGTGAGTTTCTTCTTCAATTCGCCATCGCCCAGGATTTTGATGCGCCGGCCGCCCTTGGCCAGCCCAAGCTCGCGCAACGCCGCCTCGTCCACCGTCGCCCCGTCGTCAAATTTGTTCAGGACCTCCAAATTAACCGGCACATAGCGGATGGCGAAATTCGTGTTGTTAAACCCGCGCTTGGGTATCCGCCGGATCAGCGGCATCTGGCCGCCCTCAAAACCGATCCGGATCGAACTCCCCGAACGCGCGGTCTGGCCCTTGCCCCCGCGACCGCTGGTCTTCCCGTGCCCGCTGGATTCACCCTGGCCGAGCCGTTTCCGCCGATGTTTGGCGCCCGGACGATTTTTCAAATCATGTAAACGCATATATTTCAGTTCGTCGGCGGAGCAATCGGAGGCGCCGGGGGAACCGCCGCCGCCGGGGCGGGTTCCGCCACGGGCGCCGGCGCGGTTTGCGTCGCGGGCGTCGGCACGGCTTGCGCCGCGGGCTTTTTCTTTATCTCCAGCCCTCTCTCCCGGTAAATATCTTCCCGCAATCGCAACTGCTGCAATCCCGCCAGCGTCGCCTTCACCACGTTGGACGGATTGTTCGATCCCAGCGACTTGCTCAAAATGTCTTTGACTCCGGCCGACTCCACCACCGCGCGCACCGTCGGGCCTGCGATAATCCCCGTGCCGGGAGACGCCGGCCGCAACAACACCTTGGCCCCGCCATAGCGGCACAACACCTCATGCGGAATCGTCGCGTCCCGCAGCGAGACGGAGACCATTTGCTGCTTGGCCATCTCGCCGCCCTTGCGGATGGCTTCGGAAACTTCCACCGCCTTGCCCAAACCCACTCCCACCCGGCCCTGCTTGTCGCCCGCCACCACCAATGCGCTGAAGCTGAAACGCCGCCCGCCTTTGACCACCTTGGCCGAGCGATTGATGAACACCACCTTCTCGCTTAATTCCTTGCCGCCGGCCCCGCCCTCGGCCGAGGTCTCCCCGCCCTCCGACGGAGTGGTGCGAGCGCGGCGCGGTCCGCGGCCGGGACCGCGATTGCCCCCTCGGGAGGGCCCACCGGATGTTTTGTTTAGTTCAGCCACAGTATTTTTGGTTCCAAAAGGTTAATCTTGCTCATGGTTAAAATTTCAAGCCCCCCTCGCGCGCGGCATCCGCCAATGCCTTCACTTTGCCGTGATAACGCGCCCCGCTGCGATCAAAGACGACGCTCGTAATCCCCTTGCTCTTGGCCGCCTGCGCCGCGACGGCGCCGATCTTCTTGGCGCTGGCCGCGTTGGCCGCCAGCGTGGCCCGCTCGGCCGCCGGCTGCTGCAGCGTCGAAGCCGAAGCCAGCGTCACCCCCGCCCCGTCGTCAATAAACTGCACATAAATATTCTCGTTGGTGAACCGCACGCTCATCCGCGGACGCTCCCGCGTCCCGATCACCTTCTTGCGGATGCGGCAGCGCCGCAACCGCGCCAGCTTTTGTTTCTTTTCGCTTCTCATGGCCTTGGGCCGCGGATCTTGCCGCCGCCGCTTGTTTATTGCACCGTCTTTCCTTCCTTGCGGGTCACCTTCTCGCCCGCGTAACGCACTCCCTTGCCTTTGTAAGGCTCCGGCGGGTAGTAGCTGCGGATCTCCGCCGCCACCTGCCCCACCAATTGCTTGTCCGGCCCTTCGATCGTCAGCTTGGTGTTTTCCTCCACCGTCACCTTGATCTGGCCGGGGATCGGATAATGCAGCGGATGGGAATATCCCAGCGATAAATTCACCTTGTCCCCCAGCACGGCCGCCTTGAAACCCACCCCCTGGATTTCCAGCTTCTTGACAAATCCCTCGCTCACCCCCTTGATCATATTATTGACAATGGCGCGGCTCAACCCATGCAGCGCTTTGGCTTCGGCGTCCTCCCCCGCGCGGCTGACGATCACGCTGCCCCCGTCCAGCCTGGCGGTGGTGCGGCGCGGCAGCTCAAAATGCAGCTTGCCTTTGGGGCCTTCCACCGACACTTGCTGGCCTGCGATCTCCACCTTCACTTTGGGCGGCACGGCCACCGGCATTTTTCCTATTCGCGACATATAATTCACCAGACTTCACAGAGCAACTCACCGCCCACGTTTTTCTTCCGCGCCTGCGTGCCCGTCATAATCCCTTCCGAGGTGGAAAGTATCGAAGTCCCCATCCCGCCCCGCACCCGCGGCACGGTGGCCGCCCCGGCGTGTCGGCGCAGCCCTGACGTGCTCACCCGGCGCGAACCTTCGATCACCGGCTTCTTGCCGTTGTACTTGAGCTTGATCTTGATCTTCTTGATTTTCCCGCCCTCCACCGCCACTTCCTCCACATACCCCTCCCGCTTGAGCACCCGGGCGATGCCCTCCTTGAGTTTCGAGTGCGGCAGCTCCACCTCGGGCAGAAAGGCCAGCCCCGCGTTGCGCAGGCGCGTCAACATGTCTGAAATGGGATCTGTCATAAATATCTACCAGCTCGCTTTGGTCACTCCGGGGATCAACCCGTTCAACGCCGCCTCCCGAAACGTCAGCCGCGAGCAGGCGAACTTGCGCAAATAGCCGTGGCGCCGGCCCGACATGGAACAGCGGTTGACCACCCGGCTGGGGCTGGCGTTGCGCGGCAATTTGCTCAGCCCGGCGTAATCGTGCCGCGCCTTCAACTCCGCCCGCATGGCCGCGTATTTCTTCACCGTGGCGGCTTTCTTTTTGTTCCGTTCTATCCAGGATCTTTTGGCCATAGTATTCTATGCTGCTTTGGGCTCGGTGGTTGTTTTCGGCTCCGCTTTGGGTTCCGCGAACGGCAGTCCCATCAGCTTGAGCAAGTCCAACGCCTCCCCGTCCGTCGGCGCGTTGGTCACGATCGTGATGTCCATCCCCTGGTTGCGCTTGATCTTGTCCATCTCTATCTCCGGAAATATCGTCTGTTCCGCCACCCCCAGCGTGTAATTCCCCCGCCCGTCGAACGAACGCGGCGATAGCCCGTGAAAGTCCCGGATGCGCGGCAGCGCCGTGGCCACCAGCCGGTCGAAAAACTCATACATCTGGTCCCGCCGCAACGTCACCCGGCAGCCGATCACCTGCCCCTCCCGCAACTTGAAATTGGCGATGCTGTGCCGCGCCTTGTTGATCACCGGCTTGCGCCCCGTGATCATCATCATGTCCCGCGCCGCGTCCTCCACCGCCCCCTTTTCCAGCGACGCGCTCACCCCCATGTTCACTACTATTTTCTCCAGCTGCGGCACCTGATGCGCGTTCTGGTACTTCCGCTTCTCCTGCAACGCCGGACGGACCTGGCTCACATACTTCTCGTAAAGTCTTGCTTTCATGTCTGGCTCGGGGTTTCCGCCGCCGCCTCGCCGGTCCCGCCGGCGCGGGCGGCCGCGCGCGCGTCGAATTTTTCGGCCGCCATCAGATTGGAGATGTGGGCCGTCCCCTCCCGCTCCACAATGGCGCCCTGCGGGTTCTGCTGGTTCTTCTTGGTGTGCCGTTTGATCATGTGCAGTCCCTCCACCACCGCCCGGCCCTTCTTGCCGGCAATGCGCAGGATCTTGCCCCGCCGGCCCGCGTCGCGTCCGGCGATCACCACCACCTCATCCCCTTTCTTGACGTGAAAATGGCTCATAATCAGATGACCTCCGGCGCCAGCGAGATAATCTTCATGAACTTCCGGTCGCGCAACTCCCGGGCCACGGGGCCGAAGATGCGCGTCCCTCGTGGGTTGTTCTCTTTGTCAATAATCACTATCGCGTTGCTGTCGAAGCGCAGGCACGACCCGTCCGAGCGCCGGATCTGCTGCCGCGTCCGCACCACCACCGCGTCCACCACTTCCCCCTTCTTCACCGTCCCGTCCGGGGCCGCCTCCTTGATGTGCGCTTTGATCACGTCCCCAATCCCCGCGTACTGCTGGTTGCGGCCGATCACACCGATGGCCGCCGCGCGCTTGGCGCCCGTGTTGTCTGCCACATCCAGAATGGATCGAACTTGTAACATAAATTCCTGATCAAGCTGCCGCCGCCTCGCGGGAGCGCTCCACCACCTGCATCAGTCGCCACCGCTTGAGCTTGGAAAGCGGGCGCGTCTCCTGGATCATCACCAGGTCCCCCACCTTCGCTTCCCCTTTTTCATCATGCGCGTAAAACTTGCGGTGGGCCGTCACCACTTTCTTGTACTTGGCGTGCGGATAGCGCCGCTCCACCTCCACCACAATGGTCTTGGCCATCTTGTTGGAGAGCACCCTGCCCAGCCGCTCTTTGCGGTGGCCGCGGGCGATGTCAGTTGTTTCAGGCATAACGTCTCGGGTCCCTTCAAGCCGCTTTGCGGCGAAGCTGCGTCAGGCGCGTTTCCACCCGCGCCACGTCCCGCCGCAACGTGTGCAGGCGGGCCGGTTTCTCCAACTGGCTGCTGGCTTGCTGCAGCCGCAAATTAAAAATCTCCTGGCGCAAATCCCGGCTTTTGACCGTCAATTCGTCCGCCGTCATATCTTTGATCTCGCTGATCTTCATATCCTGCTCATCCCATCCGGTGACGGGATATAAACTTGGTTCGGATGGGCAGCTTGGCCGCCGCCAGGCGCATGGACTCGCGGGCCACCGCTTCGGGCACCCCATCCACTTCAAATATCACGTTCGCCGGCCGGATCACCGCCACCCACGACTCCAGCGGCCCCTTGCCCTTGCCCATCCGCGTTTCCAGCGGTTTCTTGGTGAACGATTTGTGCGGAAATATCCGGATCCACACCTTGCCCCGCCTCTTCATAAACCGCGTCACCGCCACCCGCGATGCCTCGATCTGCTTGGTGTCCAGCCAGCACCGCTCCAACGACTGCAACCCGTACTCCCCAAAGGCGACCGTGCCCCCGGACTGCGCCAGCCCCATGCGGCTGCCACGGTGCATTTTCCGATACTTGACTCTGGCGGGCATCAATGGCATATCTGGATAATTCCTTTCTCAATTCTGCGCGGCGACCGTCATCGCCGCTCCGGGCGCCAGCTTCCGGGCCACCGCCACATCCCCTTTGCAAATCCAACACTTGATCCCCAGCTTGCCATACAGCGTGTTGGCCTCCGCGAATCCATACTCAATACTCGCCCGCAACGTGTGCAGCGGCACCCGCCCCTGGTGGTACTTCTCCACCCGGGCAATCTCCGCCCCGCCCAGCCGCCCGCCCACCCGGACCTTGATCCCCTCCGCCCCAAAATCCATGGCCACCTGCACCGCCTTCTTCATCGCCCGCCGGAAGGATACTCGGCGCTCCAGTTGCACCGCGATGTTCTCGGCCACCAATTGCGCGTCCAACTCCGGCTGCTTGATCTCCTGAATGTCCACATAGACTTCCTTGCCGGTCATCTTCCCCAGCTCCTCCTTCAGCTTGTCAATCTCCGCTCCCTTCCGCCCTATCACCACCCCGGGGCGCGCCGTGAATATCGTGATGCGGCACCGCGAGGCCGCCCGCTCGAGCTGGATTTTGGAAACCGACGCCCCCTCCAGCTTCGACTTCAATATCCGCCGGATTTCCCGGTCCTCGCTCAGCAGCTTGCCGAATTCCTTCTTCTCGGCAAACCATTTCGAGGTCCAGTCCTTGTTGACTGCGACCCGCAAACCGATTGGATTGGTTTTTTGACCCATAATGTTTATTCGTCTGACAAAACTATTTTCACATGGCAGTTGCGCTTGAGGATCGGGCCGGCCGATCCGCGCGCCTTGGGCGTGAACCGCTTCAACGTGCTGGCCGTTCCCGCCACCGCGCTTTTCACCCGCAGGCTCTCGGTTTTCAAGTCCCCGAATCCCTCCTTGTGCGCCTTCAAATCCTCCGCGTTCGCCAGCGCCGACCGCAACGTCTTGGCCGCCACCCGCGCCCCTTTGCGCGGCACCACCGCCAGCACCGCCTGCGCCTGCGCCGCCGGCAGACCTTGAATCTGCCGCACCACCTCCCGCATCTTCTGGGCGGACATCCGCACGTTCCTGGTGATCGCTTGTACTTCCATATTATTTCGCCTCGGCCTTCGCGGTATGCGCCCCGTGCTTCTTAAACGTGCGCGTCAGGGAAAACTCCCCCAGCCGGTGCCCCACCATGTTTTCCGTCACGAATACCGCGTTGAACACCTTCCCGTTATGCACGTTAAATGTCAGCCCCACAAAATCCGGCGTGATCATCGAACGCCGCGACCAGGTCTTGATCGGCAGTTTCGATTTCGCGTCTTTGCTCTCCTCGATCTTCTCCAGCAAATGATCGTCCACAAACGGGCCTTTTTTAATTGATCGTCCCATATCTTATTTCATTTATTTGCGCTTCATCGGCCGCCCGTCCCGGCGGACGACGATAAATCGGTTTGAGTGCCGGCTTTTGTCGCGCGTCCGATAGCCCTTGGCCAGCAGGCCCCACGGCGAGGTCAGCTGCTGCCAGCCGCCTCCGCTCTTGGATTTGCCCGCCCCGCCCCCGTTGGGATGGTCCACCGGGTTGCGCGCCACCCCGCGGCTGATCCCCCGCGTGCCCCGGTGCCGCGACCGTCCCGCTTTGCCCAGCACCACGTTCTCATGCTCCAGATTCCCCACCTGCCCTATCGTCGCCGCGCAACTGTTATGCACCCGCCGGATTTCCCCAGACGGCAGCCGGAT
>JBEKOF010000197.1:0-10058 GCA_049522055.1 Verrucomicrobiota bacterium
TTATGTCCTAAAATGCTAGTATGCAAATAGTTGCAATTTAAGCCGCTTGCCGGTCTTTGCCCCTTCCCCGAAAAATCTCCCCCCTCTAAAACCTCCGATTCCTCCGATTCCTCCGATTTTTTGACTCATCCAGGACCTTCCCTTTCCATGCCGGACCGGCCACCGACCAACTGCCTCATTTAAGTTCATAGCCCGCCAACTTACCGCAGCAGCGCCACCGCGCACCAGAGCACCGGGGCCTGGCCGTGGGGATTGCCCTTTTGCGTCGGCCGGTTCAGGTAGAATTGCAGGCTGTTGTTCTGGCCCGTTCCGACGCACACTTTGTCCACGTTGCCGTCGGCGTCAATGTTGTTCTGCAAGGCCAGCCAGCCCTTGCGCGCGCCTTCCGCGTAAGCCGGGTCCGTCAGCCAGCCCTTCTTGACGCCGGTGATAAACGCATAGGTGAACATCGCGGTGCAGGAGGACTCCTTGTAGGACTCCGGGTGGTCAATGAGCTGGTGCCACATGCCGTCGGTGTCCTGGTACTTGAGCAGGGCCTCCATCATTTTCTTGTAGCCTTCCATGATCCGAGCACGCTTGGGGTGATCGGGCGGCAGCTCGCTGAGCAGTTCCGGCATGCCCGCCGCTATCCAACCGTCGCCCCGGCCCCAGAAGAACGGGAAGTTGGTCCCATGATAGAACAGGCCGTTGGGCTGCTGGAGCTTGTCCAGGTAGGCCACCATCTCCAGGGCCGCCCGATCCAGGTAAACCTTGTCGCCCGTGGCCCGGAAGGCCTCCACCTGAAGGATGGTGATCATGTACATGTCGTCAATCCAGAACCGGGTCTCGTCGGTCAGCCCATTGGCATCGGGCTGATCCCACTGCCGGTCGGCCAGCATCTTGCCGATGTCCAGGTACCTCTTGTCCTTGGTCTGGATGTAAAGTTCCAGGGGCACGATGCCGAAGATGTTGTGGTCCACATGACGGGTCATGGAGATGGCGCTTTGCCCACCGGGCGCCAGGATGGGATCGAATCGCTTGATCAGGGCGGTCTTGAGTTCCTCATCTTTGGTCAAGGCGGCGAACTTCAGGGCCGTCATCCAGGTCGAGTCCTCGGCGTAGTGGACGCCGGGCCGGATCGGGATCCAGCGGGGCAGCATGTTGGTGGCCAACTTCTTGCCGACCTCCGCCGGCGAAAGCCCGGCTGGCCAGTCGGTAAAGGCCTTGATTTGGGTTGTCGTCTGCGCGGAGCATTGGCAAAGCGCCAAATTGGCCACGGCCAATAGAACCAGTCCAGAGGCTGTCTTCTTCATGGTTGTCCTTTCATGGATGCTGATGGAGGATCGTTTTTTCGCGCCGCCCATTCATGGACGCCACGCGCGTGAGGGAGAATTGCATGTCGCTCGCACTCATTGTGGCTTCCATCTTGCCAGACGGGGCGAAGGGGTCAAGAGGCATTCTTGCCGTTTTTGATCATAATTGTCCTTGACGTTCATTGGTCGCGCAGGTCGTAATAGCTTTAATTTTTCTTCGGACTGAGCTTATGAAACACATCACCGTATTGACATCTTGGGCGCTGTTGGCGGGCGCCGTTCTGACCTCCCCAGCCCAGGCGCAGGGCAACTACAAGAACTTCCGGGTGGCCCTCTACGTTTTGCGGAACAACGTAACCCAGTGGTCCAACCCGCCGGCGCTGGCCGCTGCTTACGACGAGATGACCCGCCAGTTGAAGTTCGACAAGGTCTATCTCGAATTCGCCGGCGGCCGCCAGATAGTCAACGAGGCAACCCTGGATCCGATCAAGAAGTTCTTCACCGACCGCGGCATCCTCGTTTCCGCCGCGATTGTGCCCAATGGTCTGTCCTATGCCAATCAGGCTGATCGCGACTGGCTCAAGAATGTCGTCGAAACGGCCGCGCGCCATTTTGATGAGGTCATCTTTGACGACTGGCTCTTCACGGCATCCAAGACGGCGGCGGACATTGCGGCCAAGGGGAACAAGAGCTGGACGCAATACCGCCTGGACGCCCTGGACGAGGCCGCGCAAAACCTCCTGATCAAGCCCGGCCAGGCCGTGAATCCCAACTTCAGGCTGATCATCAAATACCCCAATTGGTACGAGCACTATCAGGGTCTGGGCTACGACGTGGATGTCGAGCCCAAGATTTTCGACGCGGTGTACACCGGCGTCGAGACGCGCGATCCCATCAGCAGCGAGCAGCACCTCCAGTCCTACGAGAGCTACAGCTTGGTGCGCTATTTGGAGAACGCCAAGCCGGGCGGCAATGCGGGCGCCTGGGTGGATCAAGGGGACACCCGCTACATTGACCGCTACGCCGAGCAGTTTTGGGACGCGGGCTTCGCCAAGGCCCGCGAGTTCACTCTCTGGCATTGGGCCAATGCGCTGCAGCCGATCAACGCTGGCGCCCGTCCGTGGGAGGCGTTGGAGACGAGCCTCAACCTGCAAAAGGCCCGCAATTCTTTCAAGGGGCCGGTCGGCGGCGGCCGCGGCGGCGCGATGACGGGCCGGGTGGCTGGCTATGCGATGGAACAGCTCGACACCTTCCTCGACAAGCTCGGCAATCCCATCGGCATTCCCGCCTATCGCCCCCCCCATGCCGTCGGCGAGGAGTTCCTTCACGATTATCTCGGCATGATCGGCATCCCCATTGACCTGCATCCCACCTTCCCCACCAATGGCAGCGTCTGCCTGCTCACGGAGGGTGCCAAAAACGATCCCAACCTCGTCAACAAGATCAAGGCTCAGTTGAGCGCAGGCAGGAACGTGGTCATCACCTCGGGCCTGCTCCGTGCCCTCAGTGGCAAAGGCATCGAGGACATCAGCGAATTTGAGGTTACCGACCAGAAAGTCGGCGTCACCGGCTTCCAGGGCCGCGGCGGGCGGGAAATTGCCGGATCTTCCTTGGATTCGCCCATCATCTTCCGGATTATTCATTTCCTGACCAACCAATCCTGGGGCCAAGTCAACGGTTTCGACGCCAAGGCCCCTTGGAATGCCTATCCCATCGTCATCAGCGACGTTTATGACCGCGGCACCCTCTACGTGCTGGTGATTCCTGATAACGTGGCCGATCTTTACCGTCTGCCCGCGCCGGTGCTCAACGCCATCAGGAACCAGATCATGGGGTCTTTCCCGTATCGGCTGACCGATGCCCCTGCCCAGGTCAGCCTGTTCGCTTATGACAACAACAAGTTTATCGTGCAGTCCTTCCTGCCCTCTGAGGTCACGGTGGCTGTCTCGGTTGCCGGCACGACCGGCACGATTACCGATCTGGTGAGCGGCCAGACCGTTTCGCGGGCGCCGGTTCCCGCCCCGCCCGCGGGCGCTGGTCGAGGCGGCAGCTCTGGCGGCCGCGGCGGATCCGGAGGCCCAAGAACCACCTACTCCATCACCATTCCGCCGCACTCGTATCGCGCGTTCACGGCGGAGAACTGATTTAATTCTGCCCATTTGCGCGCGGGCATGGCACGATGCGAGGCGATGTTGGCAGGCGATTCCGTGCGGATTGACAAATGGCTCTGGGCCGTGCGGGTTTTTAAGACCCGCGGCCTGGCGGGGGATTCGTGCCGGCATGGCCGCGTCCATATCTCAGGCCAGCCGGTCAAACCCTCACGCCAGGTACGGATTAATGACGTGATCGTGGTGAAGAAGGACCAGATGACTTGCACCTTTAAGGTGTTGCAGTTGATCGAGCATCGCGTGGGCGCGCCTGCCGCCAGGCAATACGCCGAAGACCAAACTCCAGCCTCGGAATGGGAGAAGCCGAGGGAACCGTATTTCCGCCCCTTCGCGCGCCCGAAAGGAGCGGGGCGGCCGACCAAGAAGGAACGGCGGCAGTTGGACGCCATGTGATTGCCTTGCGGACTTTGCTTGATTTCGGAAATGCCATCACATATTTTCTGACTTATTATGTCTTGTTTCCATAGAAACCCGCCCGGCAATCGGCCCTTCTGGGGTTGCGCCTTCACGCTGCCCGATGGACGCCGTTCAATTCGGAGCATCAAACTCACAGAACCTCAGCAGACTCGGGAATCAACCGCAAAAGCCGTCCTGACGCGCCTCGGCCGCCTGTGGCGGACGACGCGTCTGGCCGCGCTGGGCCTGCTGCTCGGCGCCGCCGCGGCGCCGGCGTTTGCCGCCGCGCCTTTCGCGCCGACGAACCTGCTCGTGGACGATGTGGCCAACCCGGTGGGCACGGAGGCCGTCCCGTATTTTGGCTGGCTGGACAACGACACCAACGCCAACGAAATCCAATCGGCCTATGAGGTCCTTGTCGCCAGTTCGATGAACAATCTCAATACCAATTACGGCGACGTGTGGGACAGCGGAGAGGTCGCCAGCAGCCGGGAAAACCATGTCGTGTATGCAGGCCCGACAAACCTCACCGCCGACACGGAATATTATTGGAAAGTGCGCACTTGGGACAGGGAGGGCAACGCCGGCCCGTACTCCACCAACGCCGCCTTCACCGTCGGCCTGCTGACCAACAGCGACTGGAGCAACGCGTCGTGGATCGAGGGCACCAATGGCGCCGCCGACAACTACGCCTATTACCGCAAGTGGACTGCCGCCCTGCCCGCCACGACTGTGCAGCGGGCGACGGCGTACGTGACCAGCGTCCACAAGTATGCCCTCTATGTGAACGGCACACTGGTCGGCAAAGGCCCGGCCTACGCCTTCCCGCAGTACCAATTCTACAACGCCTTCGACATCACCGGGCTGGTCACTAACGGCACGAGCAACCTGTTCGCGATATTCAATCACTACTTTGGCGGCGGCTCGGGGCGGGTGGCCAGCTTGCCGGGCGTTCTGATGCAGGTGAACATTCATTTCTCGGACGGCACGAGCACCAACATCGGCACCGACGGCACATGGTTCCAGAGCCAGGCGACCAACTGGGTCACCGGCCAATCCTTGCGCAACGGCGAAGGCGCGGGCTACATCGAGAAGATTTTTGCAGGCCCCCTCACGACCAATTGGTTCACGACCGGCTTCGACGCTTCCGCCTGGGGCGCCCCCACGGTGATCGGCGGCCAGCCCAATTCGACGTGGCCGGGACCGCTATTGCCCGACCTGACGCGCATCGTCGAGACGGTGCTCACGCCCGTGTCGGTCACCATGGACCAGAGCGGCAGCGCCTACGTGGTGGATATGGGCAAGGTTTATTCCGGTGTGCCGCTCATCACGTTTATCGGCGGCGCCTTTGGCTTGACGATCAATATGGGCGGCGGCTTCGCGCTTCTCCCCTCGGGCGACATTGACCCTTCGCAAAACCAGAGCACGATCCTGACCTACTACGCCGTGCTCGACGGCTTGCCCTTCACCTACCAGCCGGCCGAGTACGACACGATGCGTTATTTTGCCATTACCAACCCGCCCATACCCATCACCACCAACAACTTCGCGTTTGTCGAGCGCAACAGCCAGATGAACGACGCCTCCTCCTGCTTCACTTCGTCCAACGCCACGCTCAACGCGGTGTGGGGATTGATGAAACACACGCTGCCCGTGGACGCGCAGGAGGAGTTCATAGACTCGATGCGCCAGAAGGGCGGCTTTCTGGGCGACGGCTTTCAAGAGAGCCTGGCCGCGATGTCGGTGGAGGACGAGCGCCCGCTCACGCGCCGCCGGCTCAACGAGTTCATCGAGTCCATGGCGGAGTTTTGGTCCACGCCGGCGGCCAACATCGGGCGGGTGAACGCCTGTTATCCCGACGATTCCAACGCGCGGGACATCCCCGACTACACGCAGATGTACCTGGATTGGGTCTGGGAGTATTATATGCAGACGGGCGACATTGCCTTTCTCGGCACCAATTACACCGCGTTGACTAACATCGCCCAGTATTTGAACCGCGACCTCAACCCGGACGACGGTCTGATCACCAAACTTCTCGGCGGCACCAGCAGCTCCTACACTAACGGCATCATAGACTGGCCGCCCGACATGCAATTCGGCTACGATTTGAACACCGTCCGCGACCCCGGCAACGCCGCCACCGTCATCAACGGCTGGGCCTGGGAGGACTACGACATCGTTTCGCGCATCGCCGGCGAGCTGGGCAACACCACCGACAGCAACACCTATCGCGCCCTAGCCACCAACCTCCAAGCCGCGATCAACACCAACCTCCTCAATTCCAGCGGCCTCTATGTGGACGGCCTGGAACCCGACGGGACGCAAAGCACGCACACCTCGCAGCACGCCAACGCCTTCCCCCTCTCGCTCAACCTGGTGCCGGCGGCGCAGCAGGCGGGCGTCGCCGCCCTGGTCGTGAGCAACAACATGAGCGTCAGCGCGCTGGGCATCCTGCAGCTGGTGCGCGCACTGGGCGAGGCCAACCAGGGTCCGGCGTTGCTCAATCTCTACACCAACGCGACCAACTATGGCTGGGCGCAAATCCTCTCCCTAGGCGGGACTGCGACATGGGAGTCGTGGACGGCCAACACCGACGGCAACAGCGAGTCGCACGGCTGGGGCGCGGTCGGGCTGGATGGTTATGTGCGCTATATTTTGGGGGTCAAGCCGCTGACGGCCCAGTTTGGGCAGGTGCAGATCATGCCGCTGGATTTCGGCACCAACCTCGCCTCCGCCAGCGGCACACTGACGACCGACCGCGGCGCCATCTCGGTGGAGTGGGACCGCAGCACCACGCTGTATCATCTGGCCGTCACCATCCCCGTCAACGTCACCGCGAACGTCTATGTGCCGCAAGTGGGCTTTGGCAACACGATACTTAACGTGGACGGCACCAACGTCACCGGCATGGTGACCAACCTCGCCGGCACGGCGAACGGCTACCTGGGTGTCTCCGGCCTCGGCTCGGGCACGCACAACTTCGAGCGCCCCCTGGAAGCTCCTCCCACCAGTCTTGCTGCCATCCCCGGCAGCACCCAAATCTTCCTCAGTTGGCCTCCACCCCCTGGCGCCACCAACTACATCATCCAGCGCGGAAGCAGCAGCGGCAATGAAACCACCACCGTCGCCTCTAACGTCACAGGCACCAATTACACCGACACCGGTCTGACGAACGGCGACACCTACTATTACGTTGTGGTCGCGGTCGGCCCCGTTGGCTACAGCACCGGCTCCCCGGAAGCTTCCGCCAGTCCCATCCTCGGAGTGCCAGGCATTTACTGGATCAACACCCTGACCTCTTCCTCGCAAGATTGGAACTTCAATGCCAATTGGAACACCGGCACCTCCTTCCCCAACAGCGCGCGAGCCCTGGCCATCATCAACAATAACATCACCGCAAAGCAGACCATCGCCCTCAACCAGTCCATCACCGTCGGTTTACTGGACATCGGAGCACCCGGCGGTTCCTACAACATTGCCGCCAACGGGGGAACACTTACGCTGGACAACAGCAACGCTCCCGCTTCTCTCCTTGAATTGACCAACAGTTCCGGCGACACCATTTCCGCGTTCATAACCAACAATGGCAGTCTGGTCATCACCAACTTTTCCACCAACACTTTTACTTTGTCCGGCGACATCTCCGGCGCGACCAACGGCATCACCGTCAACGGCAGCCTCACCTTGAGCGGCACCAACACTTACACCGGTGGACTGGTCATCGACACGAACAGCATCGTTTTGACGGGCAACACAAATGCCAGCCTGGTTGCTTGGGGCTCCGGCGACATTACTTTCATGGGCGGGACCCTCCAATTCTTTGGCTACGCGGGCAGCAGCGCCGCCGATTGGGGCGGCTGCTTCAACACATTCAACATCCCTGCCGGCCAGGCCGGAACCCTCCTCTTGCCCCCGGTCTTTGGCAACACCACCCTCTTCGCCAGCGATCTGACCGGCGGCGGCATCCTCAACGTCACCGTGGATTACATCCGCGACTCTTTCGCCGGCAACTGGTCTGCCTTCAACGGCCAGATCAATGTCAGCCCGCGGAGCGGCAGCGGCGATTTCCGCATCAACAACACAAATGGCTACGCGAACGCGGCCATTTATTTGGACAGCGGCGTCAATTTCTACAACGTTAACAACAATCTCCAGACCATCAGCATCGGTGAACTTGGCGGCGCCAGCGGGGCTTACATCGGGGCGGGCAGCAGCGCTTCGCTCAATCCTACTTGGCGCATCGGGGCCAGAAACACCACCAACACCTATGCCGGCGTCATTGCCGATTCCGGCATCACCTCGCTCATTAAAGTCGGCACGGGAACCCTGGTTCTTTCCGGTCCCAACACTTACAGCGGCGGCACCACCGTTAGCGCCGGCCTGTTGCTGGTCAACAATACCACCGGCAGCGGCACCGGCGCCGGAGCGGTGACCGTGGCCAGTGGCGCCACCCTGGGCGGCGCGGGCGCCGTGGCCGGGCCGGTCACTGTCAAATCCGGCGGCGCCCTGGCGCCGGGCAATCCCATGGGCGCCCTGATTTTCAGCAACTCCCTCACCCTGGCGGCGGGCAGCACCACTATTCTGGCCGTCAGCCAGGCGCCGCTGACCAACGCCGCCGCAGTAGTTCTGGGTGGCTTGGCCAACGGCGGCGCCCTGGTCGTCACTAACCTCGGCGCCACCCCGCTCAAGGGCGGCGACACTTTTATCCTTTTCAGCGCCAACAATTACAGCGGCACTTTTGCCAGCGTCATGTTGCCGGCCCTCCATCCCGCGCTGGCTTGGAACACCAATCTGCTCAACACCGCCGGGGAGGTTTCGGTGGTCATCACCACCCAGCCCTTGCTCAAGCCTCTGGCCGTTTCCTCGCGCGGCCTCATCTTCGCCGGCTCCGGCGGCGTGGCCAGCGCCAAGTATTATCTGGTGGGTTCCAGCAATATCGCCACCCCCTTGAGCAATTGGGTCCCCGTGCTCACCAACCTCTTCGACGCCAGCGGCGACTTTGACTTCACCAATGCGCCAGTCCCCGGCCAGCCGCAAGAATTCTACATGCTGGAACTGCCCTGAGGCGACTTTTCAGAAGTAGCATCATTTAACTCCATTATTCGGAAATAGCCTCATCCAATTCCATTAGATCGGTTTAAGAAAAAGTGTAGCCGAGGATTGATGGGGAATGTGTTCGGCGAGGCGCCGAACACGGCAGGCGAGGGCGCCCGCGCTCCCCAAAAATCCAGACGTTTCAGCGGCTACAGTTTTCAGCGCAATTAACAGCAGCGGCCATGTGAGCATCAACATTGCAGTTAACCCGCGTGGGGCGCAGCAGTACTACAGTATCCAAGGGTACTGAAGCCGGGCAGGGAACCCGCCTGTCGGCGTAAAGTTGCGCGAGAGACCACGGAAACCTGTGGATGTTTCCATCCCCCGCGGCGAAAGCTGAATTCCCTCCAAATTCAGCCTTCAGGTTTTAGAGCATTTCCATAAATAATGTAGCGTATTTAGCGTTTAAGAAGAAGCCCTGGCAGCCGGCGCTCGAGACGCTTTCAAAGGCTATCTTGGCCGCTTGCATCAATTCCGGTTCGCTCCGCGGAGCTTGGCTCCGAAGGCTCTGCTTGATCTTGCTCCAGAGGTTTTCGCTCGGGTTGAAATCAGGAGAATAGGCAGGCAGAAACAGGAGGCGCGCCCCCACCGAGGCGATTGCTTCCCTGACGCCCGAAACTTTGTGGGTGGACAGATTGTCCAGGATGACCGCATCGCCAGGTTGCAACACCGGTGCCAATCCCTGCTGGACCCAGGCCAGGAACATCTCCCCATTCATCGCCCCTTCAAAAACCCACGGAGCGCAAGGCCCCTGGAGACGCACTCCCGCAATCAGGGTGCTGGTTTGGTAATGCCCCTGCGGAACCCGGCCCACCAGTCTTTGGCCTGCCGGCGCCCGCCCGCACAAGCGGGTCAGCTTGGTGTTGGCCCCGCTTTCATCCACAAACACCAGCCGGCACGAAGGCTCTGCGGCCAGACGCTCATGCCCATGGGCTCTTTTATCGGCCACGTCGGGCCGGGATTGCTCGGCGGCGAGCAGCGTTTTTTTTATACGTCACTCCCATCTGCCGCAGCCACAGGTCCACGGTGGAAGTCCCAAAACGCCGATCCAGACCAGCCCCCAATTCCGCCAAGGTGGCATCCGGTCGTGCCGCCAACGTTTGTT
>JBEKOF010000198.1:0-9093 GCA_049522055.1 Verrucomicrobiota bacterium
CCATCCGCATCCCACCTTGTCCGAGACCATCATGGAAGCGGCGGAAGTTTTCTACCACCACGCCACCCACTCCTTCTCGCCCAGGAAAGACCAGGAGTAAAATGGGCAATCCCTTAATCGAACGCATGGCCCGCGCAGCAGAGCACATCGCGGATCTTGTGCCGCACCAGTTCTTTGACGCGCAAGCGGGCGGGGCCGAGATATTTCCGGGGGTCGAACTCCTTGGGGTTCTCCCACAGGCATTTGCGGATGGCCGCGGTCATGGCGAGTCTTAAATCGGTGTCTATGTTCACTTTGGTGCAGCCAACCCGGCGGGCCTCTTCAATGTCGGCTTCCGGCACCCCGGCGGTGTCTTCGCCCAGTTTGCCGCCGTACTTGTTGATGTCCTGGACCAGGTCCTTGGGCACGCTGGAGGCGCCGTGGAGGACCAGAGGATAATCGCCCAGCCCATTATCCATGAGCGCCTTCTTGATGGCTTTGAGACGGTCCAGGTCCAGGCGTTGCTCCCCTTTGAATTTGTAAGCGCCGTGGGAGTTGCCGATGGCCACCGCCAGGGAATCCACGCCGCTCTGGCGCACAAAGGCCACCGCTTCTTCGGGATTAGTGTAAACACCTCCCTTGGAATAACTTCCGCCCGCCTCGCCATCGTCGTGCTGGGCGCCAACGAGCATCCCCAATTCCCCTTCCACCACGCAATTGTGTTTGTGGGCGTATTCGACCACCCGGCGGCAAAGTTCGACGTTCTTGGCGAACGCTTCGTGGCTGCCATCTATCATCACACTGGTAAAGCCTTCATCAATGCACTCCTTGCAAAGCTCAAACGTATCCCCATGATCCAGATGAACGGCGATGGGAATGTTGGACGTGGAAATAGCCGCCTCAATCAGTTTCTTCAGATAGAACGGATTGGCGTATTGACGGGCCCCTTTGGAGATTTGGAGCATCAAGGGGGCCTTCTCCTCCTCGCACGCCTCCACAATGCCCTGGAGCAGTTCCATATTGTTGACGTTGAAGGCGCCGAGCGCGTATTTGCCCTTCAGGGCCTTGGCGAACAGGTCTTTGGTATGTGTCAATGGCATATTTCGCTGGTTTTCGCTGATCCTCTCGCATATTAGGAAATGAAGGACGGATTGTAAAGCGGGGAAGGAAGTCATTTGGGCGGGCGGTTCCATTTCCTGGTCAAGCCGCTCCCAATCCATATCCTATGGCCCCCTCTGGCCCTCTGTCGGTCGGGCAGGATTACCATTACCATTAAAAAGAGGAAGACTGCTGTTCGGATTTGATTTTGGCGCCGATTACTGCTGTGATCCACGCTTATGCAACAGGATTTTGCGGTTTCGGGGCTTTGGCAGGGGGATTTTGACGACGCCGGAATGCGGGATTGGGCCATTGATTTGCGGGCGCAATTGCGCGCCCCACGGGTCTCCCTGGGGCTGGTGTTTATGACCCCAAAGTATTTTCCGGCGGCGGCCCAGATCCTGGAGTTGATTCGCGTCCACGGCCAGGTGCCGCTGCTGCTGGGGTGTTCGAGCACCGGATTGATTGTGGGCGGGCGGGAATGGGAGGACAAACCCGGCGTGGCTCTGTCGCTCTTTTCGCTTCCGGGAGCGCAGTTGCGCGGATTGCGCTTCACCCAAGAGCAGGTGGAAGAATCCAATGGGCCGGGCTACTGGCACATCGAAACGGGGCTGGACGCCAGCCAGGTCAATGGCTGGCTGGCCTTCGCGGACCCTTTTCATCTGGACGCGGAGGCGGTTTTGCGCGCCTGGAACCAGGCTTATAAGGCGCGGCCCATCCTCGGCGGGCTGGCCAGCGGGAATCTCACCGAGCAAACGACGCAGGTTTATTTGAATGGAGACGTCTTTCAGGAAGGCGGCGTGGCGCTGGCGGTGGCCGGAGCGGTGGAAATGGTCAGCGTGATCTCCCAGGGTTGCACGCCGATTGGGGAGACCTGGACGATCACCAAAGCAGAGGGGAATTTCGTCCACCAAATCGCCAATCGCCCGGCGTATGAAGTTCTGGCCGAAACATTCGGCAAGCTGTCCGCCCAGGAACAATTGCAGGCGCGCGGGAATTTATTCATCGGCCTGGTGGTCAACGAATATATGGAGGATTTTCACCAGGGCGATTTTCTGGTGCGCAATATCCTGGGCGCCGACCCGCATTCCGGCAGCCTGGCCGTGGGAGCATGGCCGCGCCAGGGACAAACGCTGCAATTTCAGCGTCGCGACGCGGCGGCGGCGGATCTGGACATGAAGCTGCTGCTCGACCGCCTGGCGGAGCAGTTGGGCAAACGGCGGGTTTATGGAGGCTGCCTGTGCAGTTGCAACGGGCGAGGACACCGGCTCTTCGGCCAAATGGACCACGACGCCAGCTTGGTGCAGGCCAGGATTGGGCCGGTTGAGTTGACGGGCTTCTTTTGTAATGGAGAGTTGGGGCCGGTCGGGGACCGGAATTTTTTGCACAGTTACACCGCCTCCCTGGCGCTCTTTGCGGAGAAGGGGTAAGCGCGGAAATGCGGGCGGCGGATTGAAAGGCAAGCCGGATTAGACACCAACTTCGTCCCCAGCCAGTTTGCGGTACAGGGTGGCGACGCTCACGTTGAGAAGTTGGGCGGCTTTTTCCTTGTCGCCCCCGGCCAGTGCCAGGGCGCGGTTGACGTAGGTGAGTTCCTGCTCGCGCAGAAAATCCTTCAGCGGCCCCAGCGCCTGGGACGCGGGATGGCCGGAATTTGCCTGGGCATGGATCGGGTTGGCCGGCATGCCGGAGGCCTCTTCCGGGAGAGTTTCGGGTATTTCAACCAACTCCTCCGTGTCGTCGGCCGAGGTCTGGCGGCGGACGGCGGGAGGCAAATCAAGGACCTTGATGGTGCCGCCTTCGCACAACGCGCAGGCGCGTTCAATCGCGTTTTCCAATTCGCGCACGTTGCCCGGCCAATCGTACGCCGCCAGCACATCCAAGGCCTTGCGCGTGATTTGAAATGGCTTGCCGGAGCGCGGGTTGATCTTGCTGCGGAGAAAGTGGACCGTCAGGACGGGAACATCCTCGCGGCGCTCGCGTAAATTGGGCAAATTGATGGGGATCACGTTGAGGCGGTAATACAGGTCCTCGCGGAACTGGCCTTTCTTGACTATTTCTTCCAGCGGCTCGTTGGTGGCGGCGAGCACGCGGACGTTGACGCTGGTGGCGATGTTGTCGCCCACCCGACGGACTTCGCGTTCCTGCAGCACGCGCAGCAGGCGGCTTTGCAGCACCGGAGGCATGGAGCCGATTTCATCCAGGAAAATCGTGCCGCCGTCGGCCTCCTGGAAAAGGCCCTTCTTGTCGTTGATGGCCCCGGTGAAGGCGCCTTTGCAGTGTCCGAAAAGTTCGGATTCCAGGAGGTTCTCGGGCAGGGCGCTGCAATTGATCGGGATGAACGGGGCAAATTGGCGGCGGCTGTTGAAATGGAGGGCGCGGGCGACCAGTTCCTTGCCCGTGCCGCTTTCGCCGAGGATCAGGATGGTGCTGTCGGTGTCGGTGACCCGCTCGATCATCTTGAAGACCTCCTGCATCTGGGGCGAGTTGCCGATGAGTTGGTTGAACTGGTATTTTTTCTTCAGTTGTTTCTTGAGGTAAATGTTCTCCGAGATGGCGTCGTTGTACGTGAGGGCGCGGCGCACGCAGAGCCGAAGATCATCCACTTTGAAGGGCTTTTCCAAATAATCAAAAGCCCCCTTCTTCATGGCATCCACCGCGGTCTCAATGGTGGCGTAAGCGGTGATGACAATGACGGTGGAGGGCGGATTGAGGGCGCGCGCCTTTTGCAGGATTTCCAAACCGTGGGTGCGGGTTTTGTCGAGATAAAGGTCGGTGATGACAAGTTCGGGACGCTCGGTTTCCAGGGTCTCGATTGCCAGGTTGTAACTGCTGAAGGGAAACACCTCGTGGCCTTCGCGCCGAAGCAGTTCGGCGATCATCTGCACCATGGTCACCTCATCGTCAATGAGCAGGACTTTTGCCATGCGGGCACTGTATGCAAAGCCGCCGCACGGGGCAAGCGGCATCGCAAGGTTAAATAGGGTGATATTGTAGTATCAAGATGGCGCGCGGGCGGCGCTCTCAATGTTTTCCGGAAACCAGGTCGCTGAGCTTGAAGATGGGCAGGAACATGCACACCACAATGCCTCCCACCACCACGCCCAAAAACACGATCAGAATCGGCTCGATCAACGAGGTCAAGCCGTCCAGGGTCGTTTCAATTTCTTCATCCAGAAAATCCGCCACCCGTTCGAGCATCGAATCTATTTTGCCGGTTTGTTCTCCGGCGGTGAGCATGCGGATGATCATGATGGGGAAGACCGGGTGCTTGCTCAGGGCCGTGGAGATGCCTTCGCCGCGCTCGATGTCCACCGCGGCGGTTTTGAGGGCGTTTTCCATGACGACGTTGCCCACGGTGTTTTGCACGATGGTCAGGACTTCCAGGATGGGCACGCCGCTGCGGACCAGGGAAGCCATGGTGCGGGTGAAACGGGCCAGGCAGATCTTATGGGCGATCTGGCCAAAGATCGGCAGCTTGATGCGCTTGGCGTCCCAAAATGCCCGGCCCGCCGGGGTCTTGATGTAGTATAGCCAGCCGCCAATTGCCCCGCCCAGCGCCAGAAAGATCAGGACAAAATTGCCCTTCATGAAATTGCTCACGTTGATGAGGTACTGGGTGGGCGCGGGCAGTTTGCCGCCAAAGCCGGTGAAAATGTCCGCGAAAACGGGCACCACCTTCACCAGCAGGAAGACGGTAATGCCAATGGCCACGATGGTCACGGCGACCGGATACATGAGGGCGGATTTGACCTTCTTGCGCAAGCGCGCGGTGTTTTCCAGATAGGTGGCCAGCCGGGCGAGGATTTCCGCCAGCAACCCGCCCTTTTCCCCTGCGCCGACCATGGAGTAATAAAGGCGGCTGAACACCTTGGGATGTTTTTGCAGGGCGTCGGAAAAACTGTCGCCGCCTTCCACGCGGGTGGTCACGTCTTTGATGACGTCGCGCATCACTTTGTTGTCGGTCTGTTCGGCCAGGGCCTGGAGGGATTGGACCATGGCCAGGCCGGCGTCAACCATCGTGGCCAATTGGCGGGTGAAGATGACCAGGTCCGAGAGATGGACTTTGCCGCCGGCGGTCTTGCCCTTTTTGCCGAGCTTTTCGTTGATGGAAACGACCAGGAGATTGCGGTTCAACAGGGCGGCCACCGCGCTGGCCTCGCTGGAGGCCTCCACCGAACTGCGGATTTCCCGTCCCGACACCGAATCCCGAGCGACATAGCTAAATGAGGGCATAGTCTTTTCTGGTCAGCCAAGTGTGCGACAAACCAGCCGGATGACAAGTTTGTAATCAAGGCGGGGCGGAAAGCAAGCGGAAAATCAGCGGAAAAGTCGAGGTTCGCCCTTGAACTTGGGCCGGGCTGCCGTAAATTATTGGCTTTGAATCCGCGCTCCGATTATCCGAGACATTACTGCGGCGTGTTCGGCATTTACGGCCACCCCAACGCGGCCGAATTGACGTATTACGGCCTCTACGCCTTGCAGCACCGCGGCCAGGAAAGCGCCGGGATCGTCTGCTGCGACGGCCGGCAATTCCGCGAATACAAGCGGATGGGGCTGGTGTCGCAGATTTTTAACGGGGAGATCCTGCACGCGCTGGTCGGCTCGATGGCCATCGGGCACACGCGTTATTCGACCACCGGCTCGTCCCATTTGCGCAACGCCCAGCCGCTGACCGGCGACAGCAAACGCGGGCAGATCGCCATCGCGCACAACGGCAACCTGACCAACGCCGCCGTGTTGCGGGAGGAACTGGAGGAGAACCACGGCGCGGTGTTCACCACCACGGTGGACAGCGAGATCATCCTCCACTTGCTGGCCCAGCCCACCGTCGGCGGGAGCGAAAACAACCTGGTGCAAACCGTGCGCCGTCTGGAAGGGGCTTATTCGCTGGCGATCATGACCGAGTCGGAATTGATCGGGGTGCGCGATCCCTTCGGGTTTCGTCCGCTCTGCCTGGGCCGGGTGAGCGAGGCCTGGGTGCTGGCGAGCGAGACCTGCGCCCTGGATTTGATTTCCGCGCGCTATGAGCGGGACGTGGAGCCTGGGGAAATCGTCATCATTGACAAGAACGGCCTGCGCTCCATCCAGGCTTTTCCTGACAAGTCGGCCCGCGCGTTTTGCATTTTCGAGTATGTCTATTTCGCGCGGCCCGACAGCAACATCGCCCGCCGCAACGTCTATAAGGTGCGGGTGAATCTGGGGCGGGAGCTGGCGCGCGAACATCCCATCGCGGCGGATGTGGTGGTGCCGGTGCCCGACAGCGGCAACTGCGCGGCGCTGGGTTACGCGCTGGCGTCGGGGATTCCGTATGAGATGGCGTTCGTGCGCAATCATTACGTGGGGCGGAGTTTTTTGCAGCCTTCGCAACTGATCCGGGACTCGGACGTGCGGCTGAAGCTCAACTTGATCACCGAGCTGGTGCGGGGCAAACGGGTGGTGGTGATTGATGATTCGATTGTGCGCGGCACGACTTCCAAAGCGCGCGTCAACAATTTGAAGGAGGCGGGGGCGAAGGAGGTGCATGTGCTGGTGAGCTGTCCGCCGCACATGAACCCGTGCGTGTACGGGATAGATTTTCCGGACCGGAGCAAGTTGATGGCGGCGAACCATTCGCAAGACGAGATCCGCACGTATCTGAACGCCGATTCGCTGGGATACTTGTCGGCGGAAGGAATGGTGCGGGCGACGGGATTGCCGCGGGAAGGCTTCTGCATGGCGTGCTACGACGGAAGGTATCCGGTGCCATACGATGCGCTGATGGACAAACATATCATGGAGCGGCGGAGGCGGCGGATCGAGAGTCTGGTGGAAGGGGTGGACAAGGAGCAGATGCAGATCAAGCTGCTATAATGCAGGCCGGAACGGTGCGTTCAAAAATAACGGAGAAATCGGAGAAATCGGAGGTTTGAGAGAGCGGAGTTTTGTCCGGGAAGGGGCAAAAAGCGGCAGGCGGTCTGAATTGCAACTATTTGCATAGGAGCATGTTATAACACACAAGTGAACCGCGGATGGGGTGTAAGTTGAGTAATATGAGTTAGTTACTTAGGTTTGAAAAACGCAAATGTCGCTTTTGGGGGTTAAACTTGCGCGGTGCGGGGTGGCTGGCGGCATGGCTTTTACCACGGATAACACGGATAATACGGATAACCGCCTTGGCTTGGGCTTCCGCCGTCGCGCTGCGCGCTATGGCGCAGACGAGATGGCGCGATAGAACGGCGCGGCAAGCGGCGTGGACGGCAGGCAGCAGGAACGGTGCAGTTCCACATGAGGCAACAGAGGGGATTTATTTCGCAGCGCCTTTCGCGATTTTGATTTCGTCCGGGGTCAGGCCGTAGAGGGCATACACCAACTCGTCTATCTCCCGCTCCAACGCGCTGGTGTCCGCTTCGGGATCGCGCTGCTTCGCCGCGAGGATGCGGTCAACGAGCTTTGTGCCTTGATTACAAAACCGGGGGGGGGCAGAATTTTTTCCGCACGTTTCGCATCGCGCCGGGCGCTTTGCCTTGATTACAAAACCGGGGGGGCAGAATTGCTGGCGGCAACCCGCTCGCAAAGAGCGGGTTACCAAAGTTGGATCTGCTCAGGTAAATCCTCCGCTTCCGCTTCGGAAGCGGGGGATCCCTGGATCACGTACGACCGCTCCCATTGCGCCCGCGTCACGTAAATCGCCCGCACACTCCCTTCCGGCGGGAGATGTTTCTTCAACCGGTCCAGATGCGTTTCCTGCCGGGCGAACGACACGCAGGAGCGCACATAAACGCTGAACTGGACCATCTGATAGCCGTCATCCAGCAGGTAATTGCGGAAGTCGGTCGCCTTTTTCCGTTGCGCCTTGGTGCCAACCGGAAGATCAAATGCCACAATCAGCCAGCCCATTTTGAATTTTTCGGTGTCCACGGTTTGTAATAACGCGGCTGGTTCTCTACCACCGCGCGACGAAAGCCCCGCACCACTCCCTCAATCACGCCCTGGATTTCCAGAGTCAAGTCGAGATAATCAACCCGTTCCAGAGGAAAACCCGTCACCCACTTGCGAAACTCCTTGGAAACCTCCCATTCGCCGCGGTTGGGATGTTGCCGCACCCATTGCACAACGCGCCATTCGACGCAGGGCCGAAACGGCTCCATCAAATCGTAAGCCAGCGGCGTGCTCCGTTCCCGTGCCGCATGTCCGATGCCAAAAGTCGGGTCCAAGCCCACGCCAAAAAGCTTTTGGAGCGCGGTCGAAAGCAGGACCGCGTAGCCGTAATTCAAAAGATTATTCAGCCCCCCTTTGCCCCTGCCGCGCGTGAACTCCTCATCCTTCAAACTCCGGCCAAAAATCTGCCAAAAGGACTTGGCGCATATAGCCTCCTTGTGTGGCTTTTTGCCAAAAGCAGTCTCCCGCAAGCCCGGCAGGGCCGCGTCCGTTGGCGCGACGTGTTCCGCGAGCAGAAGTTGGTTCCGGCATTTGGCGTCAATGGTCTTTTGCCACAAATGCGCCCGTGTACGCTGCGTAAGATTCAGCATCGCCCTGGAAAGAAGCGTATCCGTCGAACGATTGGCGGAGACAACCAGGCTCACCGGCTTGAACGACTCGCAGATGATAAGCGCCACCCCGTGCTTGGCGGCTTCGAGAAAAAGATTGCTGTGAATGGACGCTGAAAAGCTGGTAATAATGATTGACGCCACATCCTCCAGCGGGAGCTTGCGCTCGGCTCCATCCGCCGTTTTGCAGGTCAACTGGCCGTCCCGGCAACTCAGGGAGCAGTTGGCGGAGTCAATGCTGACGATGTGGTAGGACATACCGCGATGCCCGTGAGAGGAGTCTTACAGACTTCCATTCCGTCTCTTATCAAGGTGGCTACCGGACGGCACGAGGCCAGACGTTCTTCGCTTCAATGTTGCTACCAGTAGCGAGCGGGGTCCGAGCCAATGGCGGCTAACAGGCGTGGAGCGAGCACCTTCTTGGCTCCGGGCAACGAGCCAAAGAGGTCATGGTCGGGATGGCGCGCGAAGAGTTCCTCGATCTGTT
>JBEKOF010000199.1:0-9006 GCA_049522055.1 Verrucomicrobiota bacterium
GTTAGCAGGCGTTAGGGACCCGTTAAGTTCCACAGCAAAGGGGCGGCGATGAAATGCAAAGTCGCTTGGGATTGAAGCGCCATGCTCTGCCACGCCATCAGAGCGTGTTTTGAAAATATCTCGGGCGGTCTTGCGGCGGGGCGGGGCGTCTGGCTTCCGCCTTCGCCAAGGCGAATCACCCGGCTTCCGGAGACCAGCCAGGAAGCCTAACGGCTTTTTCCATTGCCGGACGACCCAAACCGGCACAACCTGACGGCCTTGCACGACCACGATCTTCACTCGAATTGGTTTGCAGACATCGGCAAATCCCATATTATCAAAATCCGGTATGATACTGGCCTCGACATCCGTCATTGAAACGCCCGATCCAACGGCTGCCGTCATTCGCCGCCGAAATGGCAAGCCGCCGGCGGTTTCCAGGCTCACCGAGAGGAAACTAATCCCATTTGGCTGGTATGGTGGAAAATTCTCTCATCTCGCATGGCTTCTTCCGCTGCTCCCGCGATGCCACCATTATTGCGAGCCGTTTGCAGGTTCGGCTGCCGTGCTCCTTAACCGTTTGCCATCCCGCGTCGAAACGTACAATGATCTTGATGGCGAGGTATGTAATTTTTTCAAAATCCTCCGGGACCACAAATCGAAGTTGGTTGAGGCGATTGGTTTGACCCCCTTCTCCCGCGAGGAATTTGCGCTGGCCTGTACTCTTGATCCCGAAGTTTCGGCACTCGAACGCGCCCGCCGTTTTTATATCCGTGCCCGACAAGTTCGCACGGGGCTGGCGCAAACCGCTACGGTTGGCCGCTGGGCCAATTGCAAGAACACCAGCCGCGCCGGCATGAGCGGGGTGATCAGCCGTTGGCTGGGGGGGGTTGAAATGCTGCCCGAAATCGCGGACCGCCTTCTGCGCGTGCAGATTGAGAACCGACCTGCCATTGACGTCATCACGCTCTATGATTCCCCGGACACCCTCTTTTATTGCGATCCTCCCTATATCCACGAAACCAGAGGCGATTCAAAGGCATACGGTCACGAGATGACCGACCACCAGCATCTCGAGTTGGCCAAAGTGCTTCATGCGGTCAAGGGGATGGTTGCGATTTCAAATTACCAATGTCCGCTGATGGACGGACTATATCCCGCCCCCCGCTGGCACAAAATTGTCGGCCCGCCTCGAACCAATCACGCGACAAAGGGCACCCGAGTTGAGCTCCTTTGGGTCAATTACAAACCACAAAACAAACCCCTGAATGACCGAAACGGATACCTGTTTGAAGATTCTGAATGACGCTTATTCAAGAGCAGCTTCTCAGATCACCAAATCCTTCATAAACGACGCTGTCATCTTGCAGCGCGTTGAAATGGTCGCCCTGTGCCTCAGAAATAGGGCAGGCGTCAGGGCCTTGCTCGCTGGCACCCTCGCCAAAGTGTACCAACCCAAACTCGACATCCGCAAACCATACACGGACATCGCGGGCCGGGCGCGGAAGGGCAGTTTTTCGGGCCGCGCTTTTGATGAACACTACATCCAGACCCTAACTGCGAAGCCTTACAATTTGCCCATAAACGCGACGACCGCTTACCTCACTCCCGGATTTCGGACCAAGAACATCGTCCTCACGCCCGACGTGGAGCTGGAGGGCCGCCCACCGGACATGTATAAAGCGGTGCTTCAGCTTTTCGATGACGTGCAGAAAAATCGGGTGTCCGCGCAGAATGTTCTCGATGAAGCGATGCGACTACTCATCATCGAACGTGACAAGCGCGATTTGACTCTTCAAAACGTCCTCACCGACATCAAACGCACGACCGACAAAATGCCGCTCGCGGCAGAGGATATAATCAATCTCATCGCCCAACACCTGGCCTGCAAGAATTCCGCCCGACTGCCGGTTCTGGTGATCGCCGCTGCCTACAAGGTGGCCGCAGAGCGGCTTGGCGAGAGAATTCTCCATCTACACTCGCACAACGCCGCCGACAAAGAAACGGGGGCCGCTGGAGATATTGAAATCACCCTTTTGGGGGACGACAACGTCGTCACGGCTTATGAAATGAAGATGAAGGCTGTCGCCGTTGCCGACATCAACATTGCGCTGGAAAAAATCAAGACCCACAAGGCCACCATACAGCACTACCTGTTCATCACGACCGACGAAGTTGACCCGGACGTGCGTGAATACGCCGCAGCGCTTTACGACGAACTTGGCGGGATTGAAATTGCCATTCTGGGCTGTATTGAGTTTTTGCGCCATTTCCTCCATTTATTTCACCGGCTGCGAAACCACTACCTTGACGCATACCAGGAACTTCTGTTAGCGGAACCTGAAAGTGCTGTCAGCCACACCCTGAAGGAAACCTTTTTGGCCCTGAGAAAGACTGCCGAAGGAGCCGCCTAAAAGCGAAGACGCGCCCCCATGACGAAACCACGAGGCTTTCCCCGCTCCGTGTTCCCGTATTGGCATCCGGCTTGCTTAACGCGTGAAGGCCAAGCCGACTGCCAATACGCGAACACTCCGCCCCGACAAGTGCCTGGTCGTGTCGTCATTGTCCACAGGATTGCGCCCTGGCTGCCCTCGCAACACTTCAGCCAATGCTGTCACCACCAGCGCAGGGCTTCGCCGGTCGTGACCAATCTTCCCTCTGTGAAATCAGCCCAGCTCGAACATTCACTTGACCCAATTGCGTGCCCATTTTAGTTTCTTCGCGTGGATGAGGAAGTGAAATGAATTCACGCCATAAAAAGGCTGCGGCCCAAGTGGAGGCAATCCAATTGAGCCGGGGAAGCGAGTTGGCGACGAACTTGCTTAGCGCGTTTGGGCAATCCTTGAAGGAGACCCGCCTGACTGCATGGCTGGGATATTTACTTTCAATGCAACCCGAACCCCTAATGCTGTTGTTTGGCTTCCGTGGCCGTGTGATGGGTATCCATCTGGAAACACGACATGAGGATGGCCGCTCGGACATCCTTGTAGAGACATCGCTCGGACGCGGCGTGATCGAAGCTAAAGTTGGCCCCACGGATGCTTCTGCACAATTAGGTCGTTACCCCGCACGCTGGCGTGCGTTGCTTACCTCGGCTCCGGCAAACAGTGTCCGGTCAACCATACGCAACGTGCATTGGCAACAGCTTGCAGATTGCCTCGATAATAGCGCCCGCAATTCTTCACCTGCTTACCGTTTTCTAGTCAAACAGTTCAACGCCCACTTGAAGGAACATCATATGATAAAAGCAACAGAATCCCTGGAAATCTATGCCCGCGATATTAACGAGCCGGTCAGCCTTGAATTGTTTTTCAAAGGTCACATTTACAGCTGTATTTACGAACAACGAAATAAAGTTCAAATGGCACAATATTTCGCCCCGTATTTTGGGGAAAAGATCTCCAAGCGGCAGCCAGGCATATCCGCAGGGATCAGCTATGTGGCGAAGGTGGAGCAAGTCTTTGATTCTGAAACCTGGAGTGAGTTCAAGGATGGTGTTTGCAAGTACCGTTCAAAGCAATGGTGGAACAGTCACGATGAAACCATGCGAAAACTCAAACAAGCGCCCGACTGGCATTGGAAGGAAAAACTTCACCGCAGTGTTTTGCTCCTGGGCGAGCCACGGCTGGCGTTCAATCCGCCCATTCGCAAAGAAAAGCTACAGGGGGGCAAGGGTTTTCTTGGCCGTCTGTTCTTCTCATTTGAAGACCTTTTTGCCGCGTGGGGAAGCCTAGGTGAATCGTAATTCGCAGAGGTGGAGGAATCAAGGGGCACCCATAGTTTGGGTCGTTTTCCGGTCCAAACTATGGCTCGGAATCTCAATTGCGGCATTCTCGCAAAGGCCGATCAATTTCGCCAGACGTTCCCTCCTTCGCTCCGTGAGCTTCGGTGGGCAGGCAAGCCAGAACTCGACGTTGCAAAACAACTTCGCCGTGAAATCCTGCGACCACAGTTGGCGTGGCAAGGCAAACGCTGAAAAGCTGAAAAGCTGAAAACTGAAAGCAGCCTCGACCTCCGACCTCTGACTTCCGACCTCTCACCTCGTTACCCAAGCGGCAGGTGTTTCCGGCCAATGACACCCCAGTAACGGCCCGGCTTTTCCATTCGGGAATTCGCAGCCGTCCGGCAGTTCTCCAGACAGGATCAGCCGCGAAAAAGCGCAAAAGGCGCAAAAAGGGAGAGGACCAAGCCAAAAACGCGACCCGCATGGCCGGGGTCCTCCATTTGACTCAGGGCATATTTGCGGATTTCAAACTTCATGGCGCCAAAGTTCATCAAAAGGCCATGCTCAATCCGAGACGCCCGCAGGTAGCCAAGCAGTTGGGCAACATGCTCGTCCGCCAGAGCTTTGGCCGCCTTCAACTCGATGACGAGGCGATTGTCCACCAGAAGATCGGCATAGTAATCGCCGATTTTGCCTTTTATGGTTGGCCGCTAAAAACTTCATTCGCCTGCTTTTGGAAACCCGCTCTTCTTTTGCACTGCAATACGTTAGAATCGCTCCCTTTTGCGAAGATTTTTTACCACGGATTGCACGGATTACACGGATGGAAGCCGGAAGATCCGAAGAGTTTTCATATCCGTGTGATCCGTGGAATCCGTGGTTCGAGTCGTTTGGTTGTGGCTCTGCCGCGGTTCGTCTTTTGCGCCTTTTTGCGGCTGATTAGTCTACCACCACCGATAACGCGCGCGGGGCATCCGCGTTTTCGCGGGAGACCACCACGACCGGGCGCACTTTGCCCTCAAACCACAAGTCCAAAATGAAAACGTCACCAGTTACTGAACAGTTGATGCCGCTCACTGGTTGATGTCCTGCAAGGTGTTCAGGCGCTCCTCCACCGCGTTTTTGACCAGGGTGGCCCGGGCGACCGAGGTGTCGGTGGTTTCGCCGCGAAAGGTGGTCATGGTGGTTTTGAGGGCGGCGATGATGTCTCCGTTGCGGT
Source organism: Verrucomicrobiota bacterium (assembly GCA_049522055.1). Lineage (GTDB taxonomy): Bacteria > Verrucomicrobiota > Verrucomicrobiia > Limisphaerales > Palsa-1400 > JBEKOF01. The sequence goes on from JBEKOF010000199.1 coordinate 4,923, forward strand.
CGCGCAAGGGCAGCGTCAACTCGACGGAGTCCTTGAGCTTGAGATAGAGGATGGCGCCGTTGCGGAGGACATCCTCTTCCGGCTTGCCCCCGGGCGACCCCAGGCCCAGTTCGTGGCCGTCGGCCACCAGAACCGGCGTGGGGGAATTCTTCATTTCATAGACTTTCAAGCCCAGCAAGCGCGGGTTTTTTTTCATCACTTCCGCCACGATGGTCTGAATCAAAGGCACGCGCGGGGTGTAATCAATCCGCGTGTCGGCAAAATAGGCCACGGTGTCGGCGGCGGTCCAAAAACCAACCTTGCCCATGGCAAAGGTGCTGTCGTTGACGGCCAGATCGTTGGTGGGGGCGCCGGGCTGGGCGGGAGGAATGGCCAGTTGTCCGTTCCAATAGCAGCGGATTTGGTTGCCGGAACATTCCACCTTTAATTCCTCCCAGGTGTCCAGCGGGACGGGGATTCTGACGCCAACCCCCTGGGCCTCGTAAGCCACGCCGCCCACGACGCGGCACCAAAGGAGATTCCCCTGCGCGCTGGCGCGAAGGAGATAGTAGTTATTCTGGTCCTGCGCGCGAAAGACGATGCCCGCCTCCGGCGCAACCACGCCGCTGACGATCTTCAGGCGGGTGGTCACCGTGCAATCCAGCATGGTCTCATTGGTGCAGAGCAAGAGGGGGAAATGATTGGCGGCGGCGTCCCGGGAGGTCTGCGCCAGGACGGAGTGTTTGGCGGTGGGACCGGAGGCGCCGGGCAGCACGGGCGCGAGGATCGGGGCCACGATTTCGTCCATGATTTTCCAATCGCCCGCTTTGCCCCCGCCGGTGACCATGCTGGTCAAGCCCGGCGGAAGCCGGCCCTCCGGGAACTGGCTCAAATTGAACTGAATTTGCGCGCCAGTCCCCACGCCGGCCACGCCAAAGAGCGCGGCGGCCAGGAGGCACTGGCAGGTTCGGGCGGCGCGGCTCATTCAATAAACCATGTCCGCCACGGTGCGGTTGGCCGGGATGAAGGGGATGACGTGCTCGGTATAGGGACAGATGACGTCCAGCAGGTAAGGCTGGTCGGAATCGAGCATGCGCTGGATGGCCGGCTGGAGTTCTTTCTTATACATGACGCGCTCGGCGGGAACGTTGAAGCTCCGGGCCATGCTGACGTAATCGGGATAGATCTGACGGCGGTGTTCCGGATCGCCCAGATAGGTGTGGCCGCGGTTGCCCTGGAAAAAACTGTCCTCCCATTGCACGACCATGCCCAGGTGCTGGTTGTTGAGGATCATGACCTTGGCGGCGATTTTTTCAATGTGCGCGGTCGCCAGTTCCTGCACGTTCATCAGGAAGGAGCCGTCCCCGTCAATGTCAACGACCTGCTTGTCCGGGCAGGCGACTTTGGCGCCGAGGGCGGCCGGAAAGCCAAAACCCATCGCGCCCAAGCCGGCGCTGGTGAGGAACTGGCGGGGAGAGGTGAATTTGTAATACTGGCCGGCCCACATCTGATGCTGCCCCACGCCCGTGGTGATAATGGCCTGGCCCTGGGTCAACTGGTAGAGGGCCTCGATGGCCATCTGAGGCAGGATGACTTCGCTTTCGCGTCCCTGCAAATGGTCTTGCATATGTTCGGAACGGATCAGCTCCTCCGTCAGGCCGTAATGGAAGGGGGCGCGCGCCTTCCACTGGGCGATTTGGGCGTGCCAGGCGGAAAGATTCCTCCGGATGGGGCGTTGGCGGATCATGCCGTTCAACCGCGCCAGGGCGTATTTGATGTCGCTCTCGACGGCGAGTTGGACTTTCCGGTTTTTCTGGTGCTCCGATTGGTCAATGTCAATGTGGACAATGGTTCCGGTCTTGCAGAATTCGTCCACCTTGCCGGTGACGCGGTCGTCGAAGCGGACGCCAAAGGCCAGGAGCAGGTCGGCGCCGGGCTTGAGCTTGACCAGGGGCTGGTCCACGCTCTTGCGGGGCGCGAATTGGCCGCTGACGGCCCAATTGGCGTAGGCGGCGCCGTGCATGCCGAGCCAGCGCAAGGAAAGTTCATGGGTCTCCGGGAAGCCGCCGCAACCCATGATGGTGGTGGCGACGGGGATTTGGGTCGCCTCGGCAAATTGGAGCAGTTCCGGAGCGGCGTTGCCGGTGATGATGCCGCCGCCGCAATAAAGCACGGGACGTTCGGCCTTTTCGATCAGGCCGATGATTTCGTTGAGCGCCAGGTCGTCGGCCCTCTTGTCGGGATCATACCCGCGGAGATGGACGTCGGCGGGCCAGACCGGCTGGGTTTTGGCCTGCTGGAGGTTTTTCGGGAAATCAATGACCACCGGGCCGGGCCGGCCCGTGCGGGCGATATAGAAGGCCTCCTTGACGATGCGCGGAATATCGTTGACGTCGGTGATCAGATAACTGTGTTTGACCACCGGGAGGGTCATGCCGAAAAAGTCGGTTTCCTGGAAGGCGCCTTTGCCGATCATGGATTGCGCCACCTGGCCGGTGATGGAGACCAGCGGCACGGAATCCATGTAAGCGTCGGCGATGGCGGTGACCAGGTTGGTCGCCCCCGGCCCGCTGGTGGCCATGCAGACGCCGGGACGTCCGGTGGCGCGGGCGTAGCCGCCGGCGGCAAAGGAGCCGCCTTGTTCATGCCGGGGCAAAATGGTGCGAATGGCCGAATGGGTAAGGGATTGATGGATTTCCATGCTCGCGCCGCCGGGATAGGCGAAAATACACTCCACCCCCTCCCGTTCCAAGGCCCGCACCAGGATGTCGCGGCCGAGCATGGCCTCGCCGAGTTCCGGGCGCGGGGTTGATTTTTTTGCGGTCGTTTTTTTGGCGGTGGCAGTTTTTGTGCTCATACAATCATTATTTGTGGCCGACGGTCGCGGCAATAAAAAACCCACGACCGTTGCCAGCCGTGGGTTTTTGTCAAAATTTGCTTCAAGCGCGACAAATCCCGCCGGCGTGGCCGTCGGTTACGACGACGACGACAGAACCAACATCAACTTGCAGCGCATTCATTTGCATTGCGGGTAAACTAACCTGCCCCGACCAAGAGGTCAAGCGCGGATTTGCCATTTAGTTCAAGCAAAAAATCAGCTTAATTCGATATTTATTCATCGTTTTTCGATAATAAAAGCTTGACTAACAGGGTTCGTTGCTTTATCCTTGCGCCATGAATGCGAATCAATTTCCTCAAAATGCCGGCCCACGACTGGGGCGGATTAAGACGGCCAGTCGTATCTTAAGTGTGTTGATTAGTGTCTGTTTTGTCATTGGCGCGCCATACGAATTGGCTGTTTATCTGGGCTGGTTGCCTCTTCCCGAAGGCCGGAAGATACTTGTTTCGCCGCACCAATTGTATGCCTCGGCAACTGAAATGCCAGCAGCCGTCCTGGCGCTGGCGCTGGTAAGACTTGGATTGGCTGTTTTTTGCTTTTTGATATTGTACAAATTGTTTCGGCTCTACGAACGTGGAGTTTTGTTCTCAGCCAAGAATGTCCTCTACATCCGTTTTTTGGGCTACTATTTGATGATTGATTGGGTCGCACTGTATCAACTGGAGTATTTATCCCATCAAATGGATTTGAGCATGACGCAACCCATTACCGGTCTGATGATTATTTTTGTTGCCTGGATCATGGACGAAGCCCGGAAAATTCAAGAGGAACAGGATTTGACCGTTTAAGTTCATGCCCATCATTGTCAATCTGGACGTCGTACTCGCGACGCGCAAAATGCGCCTCAATGACTTGGCCGAGGCCGTTGGGATCACGCCGCAAAATCTTTCCGTGCTCAAAACCGGCAAGGCCCGGGCGATTCGATTTTCCACGCTCGAAGCCATCTGCCGGCATCTTGAATGTCAGCCCGCGGATATTTTGGAATATCGGCCCGAACCCGCAAAAACGAAATGAGGCGCAGCCCGTTGACGACTTCCCCCCAAGCCGGAGGTCTGCTGGAGAACCTGGCTAGCCCAAGTTCGTTAGTCAGGGGGGCGATTCACTAATTTTGCAGAGGCGGTTTTTGTAAGCCGTTGATTTGCCGCAGTTGATTTTGGAGGGGGCCGCGTTTTTGCCATGTAGTCCCGAAGAGCCTATTGCCAGGGC
>JBEKOF010000200.1:0-8999 GCA_049522055.1 Verrucomicrobiota bacterium
GGCCGTAGTCCCCATGCTGCGCCAGCCAGCAGCCCACCTCCAGATCCGTGGCGGCGACGAGCAATTTCCCATGCGGAGTCTCGGTGAGCACCGCGGTTGCGTAGGAGCCCAGTTCTGCCTGGCGATTGCGGCTTTGGGCAGCCTGCCGCCGCAGTCTGAACATTATGGGGTGCAACCGGAGCGGCAGGACCGCTTTAGCGAACTTCCGAATGGACAGCATGAAATTCACAGCGAATGTACCTGCATAAAACGAGGGGAATCACGGAGCCTGTCGAATGGCTTCAATTTAGAGCCGGCAAGACCTCCGCCCACATTTTTGTCCTGCTGCTGGTTTTACCCTCCTTTCACCCTACCGGAGTCACACCACAGATCAAACACTAATTATACGACGACGAATAACAGAATGATAGGCAAAACCGGCCGTCCATATCGCTAGAATCACGCACGCCAACATTCTCGCTGTAGCCAACCCGAAGGAACCCCACTGGACCATGACCAAAGTGAAAAGTGCAAGGCAGATAGCCCAACTCACGTTCATCGCGGTGTTAAGCCACATTCGTCCTGATGCGATGATGATCTGCCCAATGGGATTTTGCATAGCGGATACGCCAGCGGTAACAAGGACAACGACGAGCGTTGGCCAAGCCTCCCTGAAACCTGCCCCATACGCGCCCATGATAATTGGACTTGCCAAGGAGCCGACAATAACGAGCGGGACAACGATGGCAGCATTTAGCTTAATTGACATGATCAGTATTTTCCGCGAATTCGTTGCGTCTGAGTCACTCATCTTCTGAGAAAGAATGGGTAGGATGGTTTGGCCAAGCAGGATTGGAATAAAAAGTAATGCCGCCATCCACTGGTTAGCTGCGCTAAATAGCCCCATCTCCGAATAGCCTCCCGGGCGAGTTGCCAGCAAAGCAGTGCAACCCCAATAAACCGGAGTTGAAACGAGGCTGCTGAACAAAGCAGGAAGACTAAATCCCCAAAGGACCTTGAATTCCTGACAGCAAGCCCGGTAGTCCACAATCACTCGATTGCGTGATGCTTCGGTGCGTAAAGCAAGACAATTAAGAATTGCATTAGCGGCTTGGCCAACGACGAGACCGCATACCGCACCATCTAGCCCAAATCGCCAAGCGCTGATAACGATGACAGGAAAAGCGATCAAGCCCGATAGCAGATTTGACTGGGCAATTTGTTTGAAAGCCTCGAATCCGGAAAGGGCACCGGTTTGCGCGCCGTTTACCGCACCTAATAATAGTAACAGGGAACCCACCCGTAGCAATCCTTCCAACTGAGGGGCGGCCAGACTGTGTTTGGCCACCCATGGGGCAAAAACAACCAATACGCCGGCCATAAAAAGGCCCGCGAGCCATGTTATTACACTAGACAGCGCAATAATGCGCCCGGCCCGATTGGGATCCTTGTTCCTCATTTCCGCGACATATTTGGTAGCTGTCAATCCCATCCCAAATCCTGCTAAGGTGCCAAACATTCCCACCGTGGTCTGGATGATGCCCAATTCGCCAAAAGCCTGCTTGCCGATCATTCGGGCAACAACAATGGACGAACCCAGGGCAAGCCCACGCGAAAGCACCGCGCCCATCAACGACCAAAATGTCCCCTTGGCAAGCCTGTAGCCCAAAGGTGACGATTCCAGCCGGTCCCAATGCGGCCTGAGAAAGCGCGGGAGGACGGCTATGAGCCAACTTTTCATGTCCGCACTGGTCACGCTCGCTTGGAAAAAAACATCTCGCATGCATCAACGATCCGCTTCGCCGCTTTACCATCCCCGTAAGGGTTATGGGTGCGTTGCATTTGTTCGTAGGCTGTGGAATCCGTCAGCAACCGTTCCGTCTCGGTGTAAATGGCCTCTGCCGATGTGCCCACCAGTTTTACTGTTCCGGCTAACACCGCTTCAGGCCGCTCCGTTGTATCCCGCATCACCAGCACGGGTTTCCCCAAGCTAGGTGCCTCCTCTTGCACTCCGCCAGAATCCGTCAGAATCAGCGTGGAGCGGTCCATCAACGTTACGAAAGGCAGATAAGGCAGCGGTTCGATCAGGTGAACGTTACTGAGAGGGGAGCGCGGAGTTCGGGGCGCGGAATTGTTTCCGCCCAAAATGCGCTGAACCGGCTCGCGGACATTGGGATTCAAGTGAACGGGATAGACGAAGTGATGGTCCGGGAACCGACCCGCGAGTTTCGCGATGGCCTGACAGATACTCTCAAATCCTTCGCCAAAGCTCTCCCGCCGGTGGCCGGTGATGAGGACCAAGCGCGGCAGGTTCGTTCGGGGTTGCAAGTGGTGAATTGAGCTTTGCAGGAAGCCCGGAAGATCTTGAATATGAGGCGGGGTTTTTCGAACTTTCTCCAGCGCGAGGAACAACGCGTCAATGACCGTTTTTCCAGTCACAAGAATCTGCTCCGCAGGAACCCCTTCCTTCAGCAGGTTTTGGCGATTTGTCTTCGTGGGCGCAAAATGGAGGCTGGCCAGCCGTGTGCTCAGCACGCGGTTTGCCTCCTCGGGCCAGGGCGATTGCATATTGCCCGTCCGCAAACCCGCTTCTACGTGGCCAACGGGAATCCTGTGATAAAAGGCCGCGAGCGCGGCGCAAAGCACGGTGGTTGTATCTCCTTCGACCAAGACCAAGTGCGGCTTCTCAGCGGCGAGGTACTTGTCCAATGCCTCCATACCGCGCGCAGTCAATCCGCCCAGCGTCTGATTGGGCAGCATGAGATTCAAGTCCACGTCGGGCCTAATTTCAAACACCTCCAGCACCTGATGCAGCATTTAACGATGTTGCCCCGTTACGCATACATGGCAATGAAGATCTGTTCTCCTTTTCAAAGCTAGGATAACCGGAGCCAGCTTGATCGCTTCAGGGCGTGTGCCGAAGATAACGGATACTTTCATGCCCACTGAGCGAGACCAGAAGTGAAAGCGACAAATAAACGATGAAAAGACACTCTGATCAAAAGCCGAAAAGCTGAAACGCCGAAAGCACCCAAATCAAAAGCAGAAACTGCGAAAGCGCAAAGTTGGGCTTCATTTCTGTTTCTGCTGATTCGTGCTGCCGGATACCACATGCAAGTTCGTTGGAGGCGTGGCTTCCGCAAATGTCGCGGTGGGCAACAAACCATTCACATCAACCAAAGTCGAATTGGCTGTCGTCATCTCATAAACAGCGCCGCAATCACGAGCGAGAAGTGTGACTGCACCAAGAGTGGGGATTGTCACGGTCACATTTGTATTGACTCCATCAGTGGCCCAAGCGCAAGCCAGCCACAAATTGCTATTATTAAGTTGACGAACCAACACCCTGTCGTTTGATCCGGGCATCGTCCTTGGAGTAAACTCGTAGGCGGGTTGATCGCTGGATAATACGTGCTGATAAGGGCCTGGCAACAAGGATCCATTTCTAAGAAAGTTTTCCAGGTGCGTGAATAATGCATGCACCTGCGAAAGGGCGACCATCTGGGCAAGCCAGAATGGCGGGTTGTGTGCCGGAAATGAAACATCGAAATTGTTAATGCCATTCAAGGGATTAACTCCGTTGGTGGGCAGTGCATAGCAACCGGCATTCCCACCTATCATGCCAGCCGTATAACAACACTTTAAGAATCCCATGTATAGTGGAATTGGCGAGTTGTAAGTGCCGGCGACTGTGGTGTCCCATCCGCCGCTTTCCCAGTCGTAGCTTAATGGTTCCGGTTGCGGAAAGGCCAGATGGAAACCAACGCAATTCAGATATTGCGTGAGCAAATCATATTGGCCATAATACTGCGCATTTGGTCCGTTTGTCCAGTTGGCGCCGGGCCACCCTTGGTAATAACTTTGATAAGCAGGAAAGTCGGTGCAATTGCTAGTCACCTGGTCATTAAATCCCCACGAGGTCTCCCAGAGAGGTCCAGTTCTCAGGGCTTCATCGTACGTGCTATAATAGCTGTAAAGCTGCCTGTTTGGCACAGCTGCCCTCACCATGTTGGCGAGGAGAACAATTTCATTCGATTTGCGAATTGAGCAGTATGTGAACCAGTCAATTGTATTGGTTGGATTTAAGGGGCCGGGAGAGGCAGCTATTACGCGCGGGTCTTGTGCCCAGGAATTTTGACATGTGGCGGGCACCCCTAAACCAAACTCTCCATCAATAAGCACTGTAGCGACCGGAGCATTGGAGTTAATTGTCGCGAGTCCGAATGCCCAGTTCGAGAAGGCGTTCGTGTAATAAATCTGGTCTGCTTGGGGACTGACAATTGGTGAATAGTTGTTTGGGTTGGAAAGTGCAGTCCATGTATTACTATTATTATCTACAAAATAACCACTGGAATTTGTGACCCAAAAGTCAGTGGGGATTGGTGTTGGGAATATAATGTTTAAAATAACTGAAATCTTAAATGTGTTTGGATAATTTGAAGCCAGCGCGATGTAAGTCATTCCTGGTTGAGAGGTTAAGTTTTGCGCAAGCGACAGATTATGCAGATCAAGGGGAAGTTCATAATCCCAGTTGGAGGCCAGTTGCATCATTGTGTTCGTGGATGGTGCACTGTCCCAGCCGTTCCATGTCAGATATGGCAGAGTATTCCCCGGAGCAAAATTCGGCGGCGATTGGCTGGCCAGCCATTGCCATGGAGTAACATTGGTCTGGGCGCAGGCTGTCTCAAAAAGGGACAGGGAAAGCCAAAACAAAAGCGGAAACGCTGAAAAGCTGAAACGCTGAAAGGAGTGCAAGGGACCACGGGACAACGGACTACGGGACATCTCAAAAACTGAAAAGCTGCCACGCTCTCCGGTGAAGTTGGGCCGGACTTCACGGGCCAAGGAAAGTAGAATGCGAATGGGAAGCGGATTCGTCGTAACCCTGAAATTGTAGCAGGTTGGGGGCCAGATGGCAAGACAAACGCTGAAATGTGGAAAGCGGTCAGAAAGACCACAGGACCACGGACTACTGACCGCGAGACGATGGAACCGCCATTTTGTCGAACTTTCCAGTTTCTCGCTCCGCCGCTTTGATCAAGCCGCGTAAACAGGCGAAGGTTTGCCGGGTCTGGCCGATCAGGCGCTCGGCATCCAGCCCAGAGAGATAACCCAATCGGCGCGACAGGTGAATAAAGTATTGAGTTTCACTCAGCGATGCCCGTAAAATGTAGAGAAAATGGAGGTAATCCTTTTCGCCGTCGCGCACCCAGCCTTCGACAATATTTGCCGGCACGGAACAACAGGCGCGCCGCAACTGGCTGGTCACACCATAGATTTTCTCGCGTGGAAACAATTGCGTTGCGTGATAAATCCCCACGGTCAAGTCGTCAGCCAGCTTCCACGCCTCAATTTTGGTGTAGTCCCTTATAGTCCATTGTCTCGTTGTCCTATGGTCTCGTGGTCAAGCTTTACGCTCTCGCCCCAAAGCTTTTTCCATTCAGTACTTGAAATGGTAGTAAATGTCTTTAAGGAACTCGTTCTGGAATGCGATCACGCCTTCCTCATGCTGCCACCAGTTGGTTAGCGCGTACTCACTCGGCCGGATGGCGTGGACATAAACCTGCACGCCGGTGCCTTTGAGTTCTTTGGAAAAGATCCATTTGGCGCGGCGGGTGTGCGAAAGGTCGGTGACGATTAGAATGGACTTCGCGTTATTGGTGGCAAGCCAGGCGCGCACGGCGCGCGATTCGTCGTAGGTGGTCGCCACGCCATCGCCGACGGCCACCAACGCCGTTTCTGGAACATGGTTGGCGAGAAGCACACGGCGGGTGATCTCTCGCTCTGAAAGTGTCAAGCCCTGTTCCGCTAGAGGGCTGAGTTTGACGTTCATGTAAATTACTCGAGGGGCGACGCCGGCATGGTAAAGCTGCGTGGCTTCGTAAGGTCGAAGCTCGGGCTTGCCGCCGAGGACAACTATTGCGTCAGCGTTCGTGACCGCGTCATTGACCACCCACGCCCGGGCCACATCGGTGAGCAGAGGGGCGCGAAAGATATAGCAACCCACGAGCAGGGCGCAGACGAACGCCAGGAACCAGGCGAGGGAGCGAAAGCGCTTCGGAAAATGCTGACATGCTGACATGCTGAAAAACTGAAATCAAAGGCATTGCTTGCGAAGTTTCGCCACCATGGCGGTGAAGATGGCAAGCAACTCACCGGTTTCCTGGTAGAGCGAATCAATCGTTTCCACTCAAATGCCGCAATAGTCCCGCAATAGTTCGATCCATAATTGGATTCATCAGCCTCTTGTAACAGTCCGTCCAATTTCGAGCAGAACTCGTTGTCGGAGCGCGCTCGCGATGCCTCCCGCGCGTGGAGCGCCACGGAGGCGCCAGCACGCAGAAGTTGTTTGCCGAGAAGCCGCACTTGTTGGAAAGCCGATATGATGGATTCATAAGCCGTGCTGCTCATTTCAGCATTTCAGGTTTTCAGCTTTTGCCAAAGAAACACTCCGTGCCGGTCAATTCGCAGGCCCGTGTCTGTTTGGCCCGCGATCTACTGTCGGCCAGCCGTCTGTTTCCATAATGGTATGCGGATAGGGGGTGGGGCGGATGATCCGCCCTTAACGCTCAAATCCACCAATCTCTTCTTGCTCCACCAACTCAATGTTCTGCTTCAAAAAAGTATTTCAGGCTTTTTCCTCAGGCGGTTTTGGCGGAGGTCTTTTCCTGCGCAAACTTGTCATAGTAATAATTGCGCGACGAGGCGTCGGCCCCGTTGAATATCACGCCGAGCACCTTGGCTTGCCGCTGGGCCAGCAGATCGAGCGCTTCGCTCACCGCGCGGGCGCTGGAATGGCCCCGGCGCACGACGAACAGTGTGCCGTCCGCCTTCGGCGCCAGGCAGCTGGCGTCGTCCGCAGCGAACAACGGGCTGCTGTCAATAATCACGTAATCAAATTCCTGGCGCCATCGCGCCAAAACCTGATCGAGTCCGGAACCGAGAAAAAGATCCCCGGGGTTGCCGGAGTGCGATCCACAGGAAACAAACGCAAAATTGGGCAACGAGTCCTGCTGAATAACTTTGGCCGCCTCGGAGGTGTGACGCAGCAGTTCCGCCAGGCCCGGTTCGCTCTGCATCTTCAGCAAGCGATGCAGGCCGCCGCGGCGCAAGTCGCCATCCACCAGCAGCACGCGGTAACCGGAGAGAGCCAGGGCGCGGGCCAGGTTGGCGGCCACGGTGGATTTTCCCTCGTTGGGTAGGGCGCTGGTGATCAGCAGGACTTTGGGCCGCTCCCCTCCGGTGGCCAGAAAGAGCAGGCCCGAGCGAAGCCGGCGAAAGGACTCGGCGTAACCGTGCCGGGGGTCGTCCACGTCCAGCAGACGCATGGGTTCTTTGCCTTTGCCCTTCGGGGTCACTTCCGGCAGCAGACCGACAATGGCATCTCCGAGAGCAGAATTGACCTCGATTGGGGAGGTAAAACGGTCATCCCGCCTTTCGATCAGAAAAACGATTCCGGCGCCAAGCGCCAGCCCGCCGAAGAGGACCAAGGCCACGGCCTTGATCACTTGACTATAGGTGCGTTTTGAGGCGGACGCCGGCTCCAGGATGGCCAGGGTTTCGAGATCCGTGTTCCGGGTAATATCCACGTTCCGCAGCAGTGTCTCCAACTGGTCAGAAACACTTTGGGAGCGCGCCAAATTTTGTTTCAAGCGCTCGGCTTCGGCAATGCGGCTGCTGGACTCCATCACCTTGTTCTTCCAATCGTTGATGGAGGCCAGGACGTTGGTCATCTTCATGTTGACGGCATCCTGGCGAGCCAGCAGTTGATCGTGGTTTTCGCCGCGAAACAGTTCGATGAGTTTCTCGCCGCGGGCGATTTCCGCATCCAGAGCGACGACTTTGGGATGCTTGGGCTTGTGATATACGCTCAGTTTTTCGCGCTGAATCTTGAGCAGTTCGACTTCCTGCCAGGGTGTCAACTGCGCATTGTTATTGGCGCTGGACAGACCGGTCGAACCCGGTTCCTTGATGAGTTCCGCGAGATCGCCGCCGAGGGAATTATTTCCCGGCACCTGCGCCTTTTGCTCCACCTCGGTGGCCTTCAGCAGTTGAGATTGCAGTTGCAGATCAGAGAGGTCCGTTTCCAATTTTTCGAGGTACCCCCCGGCGATGTTGCCCTCCGACTGCAAAATGGCCAAATTATTCGTGCGCTGGAATATGGTAAGCTCCTCCAGGGCCGTCTTCATCTCCGTTTCCGAAGCCTCCACTTGTCGCGAAATGGAAGCAGCCGTCTCACCCGAAACCCTCTTGCGAACCTCCTGCTTGTAATCCAGGTACCCGCTCATGAGGGCATCCAGATAGTTTTGGCTAAGTGCTGGATCCGCGCTGCTGGCGGTGATCACAAAGACGGTGCTCTTGGGTGCCTCCCGGAAACTGAGGGTAACTTGCAGCGGAAGACCGTCCTTGCCGAGAGGAACGCTATTGGTGCCCGCGGCCCGCAGTCGTTCCGTAGTCGCCTGCCCCATTCTGGAGCTCTTCAACAATTCGAGCTGAGTGCCGATATAGGTGGACGCATCCTCGGTGAAAAGAACGCCTTCCGACAAATGGAGATGCTCTGTTTCATACATGGCGGAGGAGGAAACGTAAACCGGGGGCATCCATACCGCCAAGCAGATCGCCGCCCCGCTGGCGAGCAAGAGCGTAAGCACCGGAACCCACCAATACCTCCGCAGAAAAACAAAAAATCTGCGTACGCGCCCGGACGAACCGCCCGCGCCATAGTCGTCCATCGGACCCGCTGATGAAAAGTCCTGGCCCGAAGGAATCGGAGATAATGGGGTTGGCTCTTTCACGGCGGGGATTTCATCAGAACCGAATCAGACGATCAGGAACATAGATCAGATCGCCGGATTCCAAGGGCAAATCCGTTTCGATCTTCTGTTTGTCGAAAATCTTTCCCACGTCCACGGTGAACGTTTTTTTGTCATCTTTGCCTGCGGCCTCTTTATCTGCGGCGGTTCGTGTGACTACCACCTTATCTCTCTTGGCATAATCTGTGAATCCGCCCGCGCGAAGAA
>JBEKOF010000201.1:0-12286 GCA_049522055.1 Verrucomicrobiota bacterium
TGTTCACTGCGATTTTTCATCGGCGCGGCACAGCTATTCACCGCTGGCTGCGGGGAGCCTTTCCGGGCTCTCCTCGCCAGCGGATGAATACCTGTGGAAACCGTATCAGACTTGGCTCCCCCTGCCAAGCTCCCTTGATGAATTTCCAAATCCGCCGCTCCACTCCGCTTTTTGTTCTGTCCGCTCCCCGGCCCTGTCCCCTACGCGGGCGGCCAGCCCAAACGCTCCATTTCGCTCACGGCTTTGGAAATTCACAAGCGAGCGGGGAATCCTGATTACGCGCGTCAGTCATGGTTCATGCCCGCCCTTGGCCCCGGCCTGAACCCCGCCAGCCCCGCCGCTCCGCGAAAGTGAGCCGCGAAACATCATGCAACGTAGAGAACGCCGACACCTTAATAAGACCCCACAACCGCCCCCACAAGCAAGAAAAAAGTGACAAATTATGTGTATTACGAGGTAAATATCAACAAAGCTCGTCAGGCTCATAACCTGAAGGTCGTGAGTTCAAATCTCACCCCCGCAACCAATTTCCGGGCCTGGAACTCTCGTTTCAGGCCCGTGCCGGCCACAGGGTGCCCGCCGAAAAATCAAGAGCTGGGAATCCGAACATTAGGCGGATTAATACTTTCATTGTCCCCGCATTTTTTGATAGCCAAGCATCGGAATTTGCGCCATGCTGCCAATCATCAGCCTTGGTCGTTGGAGAGCTTTGGTTTCTGGCGGACGGCGCGATTTTGAGTGAAAATGCGCATTCGCCACGGGACTTGCATCTTCCGGCGGGCGGGGTACAACATTAAAATTGATTATGAAAAATCGCAACCTCCTTCAACAGAACCCCTTGCATAAAATCTCGGCGTGGATGCCAATCTTCGCCCTGGCGTTCTTTTCCGGCCTTGGCGCCATTACTGCCAATGCCCAAAACGGCACTTGGACCGGCGCCGCCGGTGACGGGCTTTGGAGCGACAGTGGAAACTGGCTCAACGGGCAGGTGGCCACCGGCAGCGCCTACACCGCCTATTTCAACGCGGTGGACATTACGCAGGCTGGTTGCTCGACAACAACGGGAACGCCGCCAACACTCTCACACTGGCGGGGCCGTCCAACATCGTCGTCAACGCCCTGGGCGCCGGCAAACAAGTGACCATCGGCGCCATCCTCGCGGGCAGTGGGGGGTTGAAGAAAACCGGGGTTGGAACTCTGGATTTGACCAACGTGAACACTCTGACTGGCAACGTGTCGGTGAACCAGGGCACGCTCTCGCTCGATTACTCGGGTGGGGCCTCCACCGTGCTTGGTTCGCAGGTTTTGTCGCTGGGCGGCGGCTCGTTGACCGTGCTAGGCCTTGCCAACAACGCGGTCACGCAGACCTTCGCCTCGACCACATTGAACGCCGGGCAGAATATCATCACGGCCGTCAATGGCGCGGGCACAGGCTCGACGACTGTTGCGCTCGGGAGTTTCGGAAACCCACCCGTCGGCGGGATTGTGGAATTTATCGGGCCGGCGACGGCCACCGGAGCAACAACTGTGGCAGGACAAGTCGGTGCGGGAACTGGAACCGCCACTGGGACGATCACCACCTCGAGTGGCGCGGTTGGCGCGACGAACAGCGTGCCGTTCAACGATGGCGGAACTGGGCTGACAGAAAATGAAACCGCCTATGCGACGGTGGGATTGTATGATTTCGCGTCGGTAACGGGATCCTCCCCTTACACGGTGATCGGCGTTTCTCAAGGATCTGTCGGCAGCACTGGCGACGGAGGCTACATCATTGCAAATGGCACCTTGCCGACCTCCAGCAGCCTTACCACCTGCTTCGATATGATTGGAAGTTTTACTCTGCCCGCCAATGCTTATCAGTATGGGGGCTGGCGTTTCAATGCCAACGCCTACTCCAGTGTCACGATTAACCAGGTGACCGGGGCCAGTCTTTTGGTGACTCCGAATGTGGGGGCCAACAACATTGAGATTATTGACGGCAGCGGCGTCAGCGGCGCTCTGGAACCGGGCGCGCGCAACAGCTCCAATCCCGGCTCGCTGATACTCTGGCAAAACAACACCCAGGGATTCCTGCAGCTGGACAACAAGACGCTCTGGAACGGAAAGAGCCTTGGCAGCGCTTTCGTGCAAGCCGGTCCGGGAACAATTTTCTATATTGGCACAAATGGTTATACCGGGCCTACCTACGTCAACAATGGCGTTGCGGTGATCACCTCGGGTTACTCTTTTGGAACGAACAACGGCACCGCGGCGAACGCGGCCTTTCTCAACGGCGGCACCATCGTGGCAGCTACCAATAGCGTGACATTTGACAATGCCGGCGCCAATCCACACGCGGTCACGCTGGGCAACAACGGCGGCGGCTTGGGGGCGGGATCCAATTTCACCCTGACAGTGGACGGTGTGGTCAGCGGGTCAGGACCTTTATTCATCGGCATTCCGCCCTCCAGCGCCAATTCCTTCAGCACTATCGGCCGGGTTCCGGGAACTGGCGCCGGCACGGCCAACTTAACGGAATGGGACGCCACCGGCACGGTACTATTGAAGGGGGCCAACACGTATAGCGGAGGGGTGGTGCTTTACAGCGGCGTGCTGACCTATGTCACCGGCTCTCTTGGCACTGGCGGATTCACCTTCAGCGGCGGCGCTTTCCAGTGGCCCGCCAACACTCCTTATGATCTTTCGAGCCAGACGGTCACTCTCAACTCCGCCGGCGGCACACTGGACTTGAACGGAAACACCATCACGCTCAATAATTCCATCGGCAACGGCGGCCCCGGCGGCTTTGCGACGATCAGCACCAACGGGAACAGTGTGTTGAATTTGAATTCCACGACAGGCAGCAGCTACAGCGGCAACACCACCATTGGGACCAACACCACGCTGAACGTGAACAACACCTCCGGCAGCGCCACCGGTTCCGGCAGCGTCACCGTCAACGGCATGTTGGCTGGCAGTGGAATAATAGCCGGAAACGTGACGGTGGGCGCCACCGGGCAGACATTCCCCAGCGGCGGCAGCGTGGCCTCCACGTCCACCCTCACCCTTGGCGGCAATCTCACCTACACTTCCGGGGCGGTTCACCCGACCAACGCGAATTTTGTCCTCTCCGCCAGTGGCACCGGCCAAACCGGCGCCGCCAACGATGAAATTATCCTCAGCGGCGCGGGCAGCGTGCTGACTCCCAATGGCGTCAGTGTCGGCATTAGCTGCGGCGCAAACTTGGATACAGTGAATGCTTACGTGCTTTTCAATTTGACCGGCGGCGGGAGCATCTCGGGCAATTTCAATCCCGTTCCGGTCTGGCTGGGAACCCCGCCGGCAGAGGCGGGCAATTATGTGGTTGGGGTCATTGGCAATCAAGTGGTTCTTGTGTACAGCCTGGATCCCACCATCACGGCTGCGGCCGCCACTCCGGGCACGGCGGCCGCCTATCAGTCCTTTACTATCAATGCGACCGCGATCCAGGGCACCAACACAGTCCCGGTTGCGAGTGTGACGGCGAATTTGTCCGCGATCAACCTGGGGTCAAGCGTGGCGTTGACTTATGACGGGCTGGGCACCAGCAACTACACCGTTACCGAACAGGTGCCCTATAATGTGAGTCCCAGCAACTATACAATTGCTGTCACCGCCAGGGATACTCGTTTGGGTTTCGCCACATCCAACATTACACTCACGGTCACTGTTCCATCGGCCACCAGCGGTTCATCGTCGCAAACATGGGACGGCAAGGGTGCTGACGCCCTTTGGAGTGACGCGCTGAACTGGACCAACGGCGTGGCGGCAGGATTTGGCGACAGTATTTACTTCGATGGTTTGACCGATCTGGCCCCGGTGATGAACAATTCCTATAGCATGTCCGGGGTGACGTTCAACAGCACCGCTGGCGGCTTCAATATCACCGCTTCGGGCGGCAGCGCCCTGACCCTGACTGGCGGGGTGACCAACCTCTCCTCCCATCCTCAAACCTTGAATGTGCCGATCAGCGTCAATGCGACGACGGTGCCGGTGAGCGATGCGGGTTCCGGCGTGGTGTTCTCTGGCGTGGTTTCCGGCCCCGTCAGCAACACTTTGGCGACCGCCGGCAACGTGACCTTGGGCAGCGCAAACCCCTTCAGCGGCACCAACCTGATGACCGGCGGCACCCTGCTTTTGGGCAACTCGCTCGCGTTGCAGAACAGCACCTTGAACTATGCGGCGGGCAATGTGAGTTTTGGCTCCCTCACGGCGGCCTCAATTGGCGCTCTGACCGGGTCGCAATCCCTGACTTTGAAAAATGCGACGCCGGCGGCGGTGAACTTGACTCTCGGCAATAACTCCACCAATGCCTACACCGGCAACCTGAGTGATAGCGGCTTGGGCGCCAGCGTGGTCATGAACGGGACGGGCACCCAGACGCTCTCAGGCAATAACGCTTACACGGGCACCACCACCATCAACAGCGGCACGCTCGCCATTGGCGGCAGCGGCCAGCTAAGCGGTGGCATCTATGGCAGCGCCATCGCCAACGCCGGCACCTTTAATTACAACAGCAGTCTGCCGCAGACCTTGTCGGGATTGATCTCCGGGAGTGGTGTGCTCAGCCAAACCGGCGCCGGCGCACTGACGCTCTCTGACGCCAATACCTACACTGGCCGCACGATCATCGGCCCCAACAGCACGCTCATCATCAGCGGCGCCGGCCAGTTGGGCGCTGGCACTTATGCCGCCAACATCGCCGACAATGGCGCCTTGACCTATGCCAGCAGCCAGCCACAGACCTTGTCGGGAATCATTTCCGGGACTGGCGGGTTGAACCAAAACGGCGCCGGCCTGCTTACCTTGACCAGCGCGAACACCTTTACCGGCACCACGACCATAGCCGCGGGCAGCACGCTGCAACTCAACGTCGCGGGTGGGTTGTCGGGCAGCACCTTGAATTACAGCAGCGGCTTGGTGACCTTCAACGGAATCTCCTCCGCCGTCCTGGGTGGATTGAGCGGTTCGCAGGGACTGTATATGACAAATCTTGCGGGCACCGTGGTCAACTTGACTGTCGGCGGCAATGGCACGTCCACCACCTACTCCGGCGCCCTGAACGACAACGGCTTGGGCGCCACCCTCACCAAAGGCTCCGGGGGCACGTTGACGCTTTCGGGCAACAACATTTACGGCGGCACCACCTACATCACCGGCGGCACCCTGCGCATCGGCGATCCCGGCCAGTTGAACAGCGGCAGTTATGCGGGTCCCGTCAGTTGCAACGGCGTCGCCTTCGAGTACGCCAGCAGTCTGCCACAGACCTTCACAGGACAGATGTCCGGCAATGGCGCCATCATCAACGTAACCGGCACCGGCACGCTGACGCTTGCTTACGCCGGCAGTGAGACTATCACGGGGTCGAGCGGCGGCTCCATCGGCATCATGAACCCCCTCGGCGGGCTTATCGTCAGCGGGTCCGCAGCGTTGGGCGGCGGCAATTACACTTATGTGATCACCAACAACGGCACCTTTACCTACAGCAGCTCCAGCGCGCAGACCTTGTCGGGAGTCATTTACGGGACTGGCTCCTTCGTCGAAAACGGCACCGGCAATCTCACCGTAAGCGGCAACAACCTCTACACCGGAAATTGGACTGTCAACGGGGCAGTCTTAAGCGTCGGCGCGGACACCAATCTTGGCGCGCCGCCGGCTTTGGCAACCACCAATATGATCATCCTCAATGGCGGCGATCTGTTGAATACTGGCGCCGCGGTCACATGGAACACCAATCGCGGCATCGGCATCGGCCCAACGACCGGCGCCACCGGGGCCACCGGTCTCATTGACACCACCGGAGCCAATCTCATCGTGGGTGGTGCCATTGCCAGCGCCGGCAATACGGGCGTCAACAGCCTTTCCATCAACACCCTGACCGGCACCGGCACGGTGGCGTTGGCCGGCACAAACTCATTTAACGGCCCCATCACGGACAACGCCGGCGCGCTCATCATCACCAACGCCGGCAATTTGGGCTTGGGCAGCTATGCGGGCGACATTAGCGACAACGTTGCTTTCACCTACGCCAGCAGCGCCCCGCAGACGTTGTCGGGAGTGGTTTCCGGGAGCTGCACGCTCAACGTGACGGGCGCCGGCCCGCTGACCCTTACGGGCGCCAACAGTTACAGCGGCAACACCACTGTCAACAGCGGCAGCATCCTCACCTTGAGCGGCGTCGGCCAGTTGGGCAATGGCTCTTACTCGGCCAACATCATCAACAATGGCACCCTCAACTTCAATAGCCCCGGTGGCCAGTCGGTGTCGGGAGAGATTTCCGGGACCGGCTCGACCAGCATCAACGCCGGGACACTCTCGTTGAGCGGCGCCGCGCCCGCTATTACCAGCACGAACATCGCCGTGGCCAAGGGGGCGACTCTGGATGTGTCGGGCGTCAGTTCTTTCGCTTTGACCAGTCAGACCCTGCAAAGCAGCGGCACGATCAACGGCTCTTTTACCGCCAGCTCAGGCTCCAAGATTTATGCGGGCTTGAACGGCAGCTATGGCACCTGCACGTTTAACAATAACCTGACCCTGTCGGGGAGCGCGGCGGCCTATTTTGTTCTCAGCACCAGCTCTACAGCAAACGACAGCCAGATAGTCGTGGGCGGCAGCTTGACGCTCAACGGCAACCCGATTCATATCCAAGCCCCAAGCACCACGTCCAGGCTCTACAGCGGCAACTACGTGCTCTTCACCGCGACCGGCGGCGTCACCGGCAACGCCGCCACCCAGCCGGTTTGGGATGTCCAGCCGGCCAATGCGTACAACTATAGCATTGCTACTGTGGGGAACCAGGTTCTGCTGCAATATAGCGCTGTCACAGTCACCCCGCCCACCGCCGTCGGCTCAATTACTCCGACTAACTTGTATATAGACCAAAGCGGGCTTGTCACCGTGACCGTCACCCCGGGAAGCAGCTCGACCATCTCCAGCGTGGTATTGGATGAGAGCCCGTTGTATAGTGGCACACCCACGCCCCTGACTTTGGTGCGTGTGAATTCGTCGTATGTTTACACCAACACCCTCGTCATCCCCAACAACGAGCTTCCCCAGGGTCCTTATACCTTGACGGCGACGGTTACTGACGGCTATAATTCCACCGCAGCGGCCAGCATTTCGTTCTTCGTCACGGCCGGAGTTCTTTGGGATGGCCTCGGTTCTGACTCCAATTGGGGCACCACCGCCAATTGGGTCGGAAACGCGGCGCCCCAGAGCGGGGACAGTGTGGTCTTTGACGGCACGCGCCGTCCGACGCCGAATATGGATAGCAGCTACAGTCTCCTCGGACTTACCTTCGACAGCACGGCTGGCATATTCACCCTCGGCTCGACAGGCGGCTACACGCTGTCTGTGAATGGCGGCGTGACCAACGACTCGCCCAATGTGGAAACGCTGAACCTGCAGATCAGCGCTCCGGGCGCGGCGATGACGATCAATTCGGCCTCTAACAGCCTTGTCTTTGAACAAAGCATTGACACCGGCAGCGGCATAGTGACCGTAACTGACGGCGGATACAACACGACGGTTGTGGGCGCCATCACCGATTCCGGCGGATGGACCATGGCGGGCATCGGCACCAATACCCTGCTGGGCACAAATACGTATTCCGGAGGGACCACCATCAGCAAAGGCGGCACGCTGGTCATCGGCACTACCGGTGAATTGGGAGGCGGCGATTATACAGGAGCCATTACCAACAATGGAACGTTCGACTACTACGGCACGAATGTTCAGACCCTGGGCGGGGTTATTTCCGGGATTGGCCCGCTCAACGTCATCGGCCTCCTGCCCTACACGGGAACCAACGGCACGCTGATCTTGACTGCTGCCAACACCTTCACCAACAATATCATCATCTCCAACGCCTGGGTGTCGGACGACGCGGGAGAGCAGAACTCAACCGGCCCAACGGCTGGCGGCTTGGGCAATCCTCAAATCGTCGGCCGCACCGTTACCATCAACAGCAACGGCGTCCTTTCGCTCGATTCGGGTGGCAATTTATTCGGCTCGGGCAGTTCGGCCCCCGCCTTTACTTTTGTCATTAACCAGGGCGGCATGATGCAAATCACCGCCGGCAACACCACCATTGGCCCCCTCATTCTCAACGGCGGCACTCTGATCACTGGCAATTATGCCTCGGGCGCTGCTCAGTATCAGCCTTTTGAGCTGGGCGGCTCGGTGACGGTCGGCGGCAGCAGCGCCTCGCTGATCACCAACAGCCTCGACATGTCGGGGGGCCTCAATCTGACGGTTAATACTGGCGGCGGCGCCCAGACTCTCTTCACGGTGGCCTCAACGGGCGCGGCAGGTCCGGACCTGACGGTTTGGGTGCCTTTGGTTGACTCCGGCAGCAGTCTTGCCAGTGCCGGCTTGATCAAAGCGGGTCCGGGCACCATGGCGCTCGCCGGCTCAAACATATACAGCGGTGTGACCACCATCAGCAACGGCATCCTCAACTTGGGTGTTGCCGAATCAGCCGGGACCAACGGGCCGCTGGGCCTTTCCGCGGCGTACAATCCGGGTTCGATTGTCTTTGCCGGCGGCACTCTGCAATACTCCGCCGTAAACAACAATGATTACTCCGGTCGTTTCAGCGCCGCTGCCGGCCAACCTGTCATCATTGACACAGCCGGACAGAGCGTCACGTTTGCCGAGCCGCTGACAAGCCCTGGGGGCAGTTTGACCAAGCTCGGGGCCGGCACCCTGACGCTCGCGGCGGGGAGCACTTATACGGGTGGCACGACCATCGCCAGTGGCACACTGGCCCTTGGAACTGGCGGTTCGCTTGCCCTGACCACCAACATCAACATCGCCGCCGGAGCGGTCTTTAGTGTCGGCGCCTCTTACACCTTGGCATCGGGCGCATCGCTCACTGCCAGCGGCACCGCCAGCCCGGCTGCCATTTCCGGCACAGCCATCAGCCTCGGCTCCAGCCCGATTATCCTGAATTACGATGGTGTGCATCCCGCTCTGACCATCTCGACAGGCGGCACTTTGAAGCTCAAAGGCAATGCCTTTACCGTTAACGGTTCGCCGTTGCCGGTTGGCGGCCCTCATGTTCTAATCCAGCAAACCAGCGGAAATATCACCAGTTCAGGCACTTACACAGTTGCCGGAACAGCCATTGGCTCGGGAACCCAGGGCGCCATCACAGTCAGTGGCGGCCAGGTATTGCTCAACATCACGCAGGCTGTAACTGTAAATCAACAGCCGCCTGACATGGTTTTCACCAGTTCGCCAAATAATATCACCATTGGCTGGCCAACCAACTTGGGCTGGCGCTTGGTGTATCAATCCAACTCCGTGGGCGTCGGTCTTTCGACCAACGCCAACAACTGGGTGACTTGGCCTAATTCAACCACCGTCACCCAAGTGGTCATTCCCATCGGCACCACCAACGAGGTCTTCTTCCAGTTGGTCTATCCATAAAACACGGGATCCTTGCCGGCCCGCGCCCGCCTCAAGGGCGCGGGCCGGGCCTTGCTCAAGGCCAGTTTGACAGAATTGGCTGGCTTGATAATCCAGCTTTCAGGTTTCAAATTCCCTGCTCACTGCGGCGCATCTCGCACTGTTGGTTCGCCCCTTTGAGGCGCTTCCCCTGGTCGAGCCATTTCGCTTTCCCGCATTGTGCTGTCTCGCGCTGGCGTGTCCGCCTCGTAGAGTTTGATTTCCTTTTGCAACGTCGCCGCCAGCGCGTCGTTCTTTTGCTCCACCGCCAACTCCAACCCGCGCCGGGCCGTGACGGCCGCCAGCCCGTAACTTCCTGCCTCCGCGTAGGCCGCCGCCAGGGTGTGCAGAACAAGCGGCCAGGGTGTGCAGAACAAGCGGATTGCCGCCTCCGCTCAACTGGTTGGCCTGGGCGGCCAGCGCCACGGCTTTTGCGCCATCTCGCAGTGACGCCTCGGGGGTTGTGGCCAGCAACCACGCCAGATTGTTCAGCACATAAACCTGGTTGGAATTGATTTCCAGGGCCTGTTGCCAGCAGCCCATCGCCTCCTTGATTTCTCCTTTCTTGAAAAAGGCCATCCCGAGATAGGGAAAAGTGTCCGCGGAGCGGGGGTTGATCTTTATCGCCTGCTGATAGCAGACAATCGCCTCATCCCAATCTTGCTTTTGAAGCAGCTCGTTGCCCAGATTATTCCATCTGGCCAGCGGGTCCGGGCTTGGGGCCGTGGTTTTTTCCAGGCAGGCCATGGCCCCGCCAAAATCTCCTTTTCGGAGAAGGGCTTTGCCCAGATTGTCGCGGGCTTTTCACATAATCGGGATCGATTTCCAGGGCCTTGCGGTATTGCGCGATGGCGTCGTCCATTTGCCCGTTTTGAGCAAGTGCGACGCCTAGATTCAGGTGGGCGTTGGCATAATCAGGATCGATTTCCAGGGCCTTGCGGTATTGCGCGATGGCTTCCTCCGTGCGTGCCTGGCTGAGCAGGACCACCCCCAGATTGTTGTGCGCCTCCGCCGAGCCGGGGTTGATTTCCAGGGCCTTGTGGTATTGCGCGACGGCTTCCTCCATCTGCCCGTTTTGAGCAAGCGCGACGCCTAAATTCAGATGGGCGTTGGCATAGTCGGGATCGTTTTCCAATGCCTTGCGGTATTGCGCGATGGCTCCCTCCATATCTCCCTTCTGCTTCAGAGCATTGCCCAGGTTGTTGCGGGCGTCCGCGTAATCGGGCTTGAATTCCAGCGCCTTGCGGTATTGCGCGATGGCTTCATTCAACTCTCCCTTCTTGAAAAGGGCGGATCCCAGGTTGTTGCGGGCCTCCGCGTCATCCGGCGCGGTTTCCAGGGCCTTGCCGTATTGCGCAATGGCTTTCTCCACGTCCCCCGTTTGAAGGTAAAGCAGGCCCAAATTGTTATCCGCCATCCGACAGCCGGGATTTCGGGCGAGGGTTGTGCGCCAGAGCGTTTCCGCGTCGGCATACATCCCGCATTGATGCCACGTCAACGCGCCAAGTGTAAATAATAGGAACCCCCAGAGGGCCGGCTTCAGAAATGGCTGGCCCGTCTTCCACCGTCCCGCCGCCAGCGTCATCCCGCCCGTCGCCAAGACGATTATTCCGACTCCGGCCAAATACTGAAAATGATCCGCCACAAATGAGTAGCGCATGTAATACACGTCCCAAAAACCCAACACCGGAAAAAGCGTGCTCGCAAAAAGCAAAATCGCCGCCAAGGGTCCGCCGCCAATCCTTTTTCGCCCAAACCAGAGTGCTGCCACGATTGCCAGCGCGGCGGCTGGAAACAGCCATTGCCACCAGACGCGGGCATCCAGCTGCCAGCGCGGATACACAAAGGTCAGATTGACCGGCCAGACGAGTTTGCCCGCGTAGAACCACAACGCCCGTCCCGCGAGCAAGCCCCGCTCCGCAAAGCTGGAAGACCATGCCGCGCCGCTCGCGCCAACGTGGTGCTTTTCCAGCCACGCCGTTTGCAACCCCAGCCAGAGAGCTGCGATGAAAAATGGAACCAGCGGCGCCACGTCGCCCCACTTCAGTCGTTTTTCTTTCCACCAGCGCGCCAACAACAACGCCAAGGGCAACGAACAGACCGCCGTCTTGCTCAACAACGCGCAGACAAAGAGCAGCAACCCCGCAAGCCACCAGCCCCGGCGCTGCCTTTCACTGCCTGATTCCCCGGTGAAACGCAAATACGCCCACGCCGCCCCGAAAAAAAACACCCCGGACAGAACGTTCTTGCGCTCGGTGATCCAGGCCACCGATTCCACGTTCACAGGGTGCAGCGCGAAAACCGCCGCCGCCAGCCAGGCGCCTGCCAACTCCAGGCGTTTGAGCACTCGCCAAAGCAGGATGGCGCCCAGCGCGTGCAGCAGCACGTTCACAATGTGATACCCCAGAGGGTTGAGCCTCCATGCGTGGTATTCCAGCCAGAAGGTGGTGTAAACCAGCGGGTAGTATTGCGGCGTAGCCTTTGTGTCAAACCAGATTTGCTTCAATCCGCTGAAATCCCGGAGCGTCCGGTTTTTGGTGACGTAGTTGTCATCGTCCCAAATGAACCCCGCGTGCCAGACGGGCTGATAGGCTGCCATCGTGCCCGCCAGCAAGAGCAAGCCCAACAGCCATTCCTTTCGCCATGCAAAGGGGGCTCTTGCTTTTCGCGTCGCTTTTAAGTATGCCGGTGTCAAGATTCAGCTTTCAGGTTTCAATTTGCCTGCTCACCGGGTCGCCTCCCGCGCCGGCGTGCCCGCCTCGTAGAGTTTGATTTCCTTTTGCAACATCCCGGCCAGCGCGTCGTTCTTTTGCTCCAC
>JBEKOF010000202.1:0-8989 GCA_049522055.1 Verrucomicrobiota bacterium
TACGCGCCACCGCCACCGCCGTTGGCCGTGCCCCCCATGCCCCCGTGCCCGCCCCCACCGCCCCAATTCCCCCGGACCCCAGCCCCAGGCCCTTGCCCGGGTGCATATCCCAGACCGTCCGCCAGAATCTTGCTTGAGGCGTCCACCAACACATTGCCGGAGATCGTAAGATCAATCCTATTGTTAGTTTCTCCGTTTGGCGCGGGGGAATGGGTCAGCGTGCTGTTGCTGATAATGCTCAGGCTGGCAAAGCCATGCTGGCCGTTGATCGTGACGGTGCATCCCCCCTCAATAACAATGTCCTGCCCGTCATAACTGGTGTTACTGATGGTCGTGTCCGTCGTGAAAACGGCGCCGCCGGCCACGCTCAGGGGCGGCAGCAGGCTCAACAGTCCCGCCAAGACGAGCAGCCAGGAGTATTTACCGTGGTTGAAAGTAGTGACAATGGTTGTCTTCATGTTCCGGCTTTCGTTTCATTGCGTTTGGATTCAGGCACGCCGCTCCTGTCAAAGAACCGGAACGGGATTATGAAACCATTTGGCTCGCTTATGAGCGATAAAGCAAGAACTCAATTTCCACTTTAAGTGGAACGGGCCGCCTTGGGCGGTGAAGATAGTTTGAGCGCGGCCAGTTGACACTTCGCCGGCATGCATTTTTCCGCCAGGACGCAGAAGAGACGGCAGGGAGGAACTCCGGTGTAATTCACCAGCTGCTGGAAATTTTCACCCGTCGGGAATCGCTTCCCCAACTCCCAGGAATTGACCGTGGAAACCGCCAGCCCAAAGTCCTTGGCAATCTTCTTCAGCGGGATATTGTTCTTCGCCCGCCAGTTGCGAAAGGCGGTCGCGAAGTTGGCGCGGATGTCGCACTTTATGTTCGGCTCTTGAGCCACGGCAGGAGCTTACGCGTAAGTCGCGCTTTGGGAAAGAGAATCACACCCGTCTCATAACATAAAAATCCGGCATGCGGAGAATCTAAGATATCTGATGACCCAGACATTTGTTCTGGAATGCCTGTGTCCCGGCCTTCCGTGAGGCTGATCTCCTTCAAAAACTCGCCAATGCGATGGCGGATCGTTACATGTATCTTCCGTCTCTGGGCGTGCTCGTTCTTGGGGTCTGGGGCGCTTGCGAATTAACCCGAAGCTGGCGGCGCCAGATTGTTGTTTTGTCGGCGGCAGGCGCGGGGTTGATAATCCTTTGCATCAGTTTCAGGAAGCCCTTTGTCTCAACCCGAACAGCGTCCATGCCAGTAGAAACCTCGCTCAAGCACTGAAGGTGAAGACCGCTCCGGCAGGCCGCTGCTTTTCGGTGCAATGCACTTGCAATTATGGACTGGTGCAAGCTCACATTTCTTGAACTCATTAAATGCCACTCGGTTACCCATCAGGCTCCGTTCAAGCTCCGCTGTCGCCCCGAAAACAGGGCACAACCTGCTCCTGGGCCTTCGCCAATATGCAGTACTATGCAGTACACTTTCCGGGTAATTTGAGGCCGGTTTGCCCATTTGAATCAGAAGGCGAGAAATTGCAAACAACCAATAAAATCAGGCATTTCAAGCACGTTTGCTGATTTTTGAAAAATTATCTTAACAGGTTGTTGATCTATTCCGTGCGCCAGCCAGTGTCGGTTGCTGCTGCTCCGGCGCGGCCAAAATGCCCATGTTGCGGCAGCGACATGAGGCCCTTGCGTTGATAATTTTCCTGCAAGTGCCATGATGACAACGGCGGCGGCGCAATTCACGCCAACCTCGAAGCATTGGATGCAGGGATTGAGCCGACTTGACACTGCGCGTGGTTGGTGGTCGAGCCCGTTGTCGTTGCCTTGGATCTCGCCTTCCAGGGCGTTGCCGCGCTTCCGGTCATTGTCGCCCGGTTCGTCGTCAACGGTGCGAGGTTCCTGTTCTCTTTCCAGACGCTGCCAGGCGGCGGGTCGCTCCCGGCGCCGGAGCTTGGAAGCCGTGATGGTGGTTACTGTCAGTGCGGAGCGGAGGCACGGTTTCGGCGTCGCCATGGTAAAAACCAAGGGCGCATGGTTTTTGAAACCAAAACTCATTAACTACAGGCAGCCCCAAAAACACATGTAACTGCAATGAATTATGGGCCTTGCGTCGCGACCGAGCTTTGCTCGACGTTTCGTATAACAGCGCATTCTGGAACGCTTGCTGTCGGCAAAATGTCGGCAAGTTTCTGACGTAAAACGCCCTCCCCGATTGTCGTTGACGACCGATTTTACCCGCGAGTGGCGCTCTCACGATATGCTCGTTCTCACCGGGCGTGAACGGGTCTCATGAACAACTTTCTTCTTCATTGCTTCAGGCTGGGCGTTGTCGGCAGGCGATTCTGTCGCAACGGGCCAGCGACCACTGGGGAAGAATCTCCAGCGCCATCCCAAGGTGGCATAGAAGGCATGGGAATCGGCGCCGTATAAGTTTCCATCGGTGCCCTGCACCAGTCCGCCGATTGTAGCCGCGCCATCCTGGTAGTCGAACGAATGAAGCGCGGTCAGAGTACCGTCCGCGGTCAGACGAAATACTGTGCCCCAGCCGCCGTTGGTGCCTCCGGTGGAGGCCGTGCCGCATAAACTGCCGTCCGCCGTTTGAATGAGGCCATTGCTCGGGAAAGCACCCCGTGCGTGGTCGAATGAGGCGAGCGAGGTGAATTCCCCATTGGTGCTGATGACAAACACCGTTCCCAGGTTGTCGTTGCAACCCAGGGCGGTGGTGCCGTAAAGTTTGCCGTCGCTGCCTTGGATCAGCCAGCCGATGGCGTTGCCTCCATCGGGAACGCCGCCCGGACTGTAAACTGGGATGAAGGCGCCAGAGGTATTCTGGCTAAAGATAGCGCCGGAGAGAGGAGCGCCAAATCCGTCCGGTTCGGCAAGCAAACACGCCGACGCATGCACTGACCAGCAGCGCCAGCGTGTTGCCGCTGTCAGGCACGCTCGAGGTTGTTTGACCATCCACCGTCAACGACCAGTTTGCCAGTTCGCCCACGCCGCCGGGAGAGGCATCGGCGATGAAAAGTGTCCAGGCGCCGTCGGCATCCTGTCCGTTGAAGGCGTTGAGCAGCCCCGTTTGAGACGCGGCGTCGGTGACCGAGAAAGGGCTGACGTTGCGCCCGTCGGGTCCCCAAGTGCCGGTCAGTTGCCCATTGGCGTTGAGGGTGTAGGCGGTATTCAGATAATTGTGAACGTTGTAGCTGCCGTCGCTCAAGGTTATATCGAAGCCGTTGTCCGCGTAACCAAAGTCGTTCGGATTGGAGGAGTCGGTGACGCCAACCCGGTTGAGAAGGATGGCAATGTCGGAATCGTGGGTCAGATAAGCATAATAATCGCCATTAAACGCGGATGGATCGCCCGTGACGTCGAGCGTCACCTGCACGTCGGAAATGGAGCTGATGCCCGTGCTATTGAGCGTGACGGTCCTGGCCACCCCACCATGCGCATAATCCGTGATTTGGAGGCCAGGCGTTGCGCCGGCCGTCACGGAGTTTGACCAAGCGTTGCCGGCGGAGAGGGTGGCGAAAATCGCAACAAGGAATAGTTTCTTTTTCATAGGCTATGGCGCTCCTGGTTAGTTTAAGGGCCGGAAATGTATTGGGTTCGGTAAAATCGTGACGCGGGTTTGGGGTAAGTCGTGTCGGTGTATTGAACCAGTCCGTCGTCGGCGGCTTGGAATGGGCCGCTCAGATTACTCCACGGCCCCTCCGCGGCGAAGGCAGCCTGGATTTCGTAGTTGGCGCCCGGAATAGCGGCGAACACCACCGTGGTAGAGGTGGGAGTGTTGTTGATGGAAATGGAGTTCTGACGAGGCAGATCCGTTGCCAGCACCGTGACGGCGATGGTTCCCTGCGCCGTGCCGCACCCGTCGCTCAGAGTGTAAGTGATCGTATCCGGTCCAATAAACGACGACGCCGGCGTGTAGGTGATTTGCCCGGCGGCAAGGGTAACAGCGGCCCCGCCGGGAGTGCCGGGCGTGCCGCGCAATCTGAAGGCCGGCGACTTGCTGTATATGCCGCCAAATCTTCCGCATGCGGTGAAGGCCACGGAGCAATTCTCCATGCTGTTAACCTTGTCCAAGCCCGCTCGGATTCCAGATCCCGCGCTGAAAATTCAAACCGCGTTGGCCCCCAAGAAACATCGCCGTCGCGCATCGGCTGCCGGCCGGGCCAGGACGTCGGCTGGTGCCAGGGCACGTTTGGCCAGGGTCAAAGGGAAGGGAAGGGCAAGAGGCGATTGAGCGCGGCGGGAAGGGCGGCCATTATTGCTGCCACCAAGGCCAGGTGGGCCAGGGTGAAGGCGAAGGCGGAGGGGAAGACGACATTGGAATCTGCCGCCGTCACCGGCCTGATAGATGTGCGCAATACCTGCCCAGCCATGTCCCAAACTACCGTTCCCGAGAGCGCACTTGAGCAATTCCGCCTCGTGGCTGAAATGATCGAGAAGGACCGCGTTCGCGCAGACGAGTGCGCCAAGGCAAGGAACGAGCGATTCAATATCTTCACGACTTTGCTCAAAGCACACGATGAGGTGCGACTTCATACCCGGTTCCTTCATTGCCTCTTGGACCCCAAAGGTTTTCACGACTGCGACTCACGCTTCCTCGATCTTTTCTTCGACACGCTTGTGGAACTTGGCGGAGTGAATCACGAAGACGAAAAGGCTCCATTTATTCGTCCAAAATCATTGAATCCGTGGACTGTCGACAAGGAGGCTTCTCGTTCATCATATGGGCAAATTGACATCCTGCTTGAACAGCCGGGATTATTCGGCATCGCGCTTGAGAACAAAAAAATCTACGCAGGGTTTCTCCATCGCCAGCGCAAACAGGGCTTCTTCGCGGGACGGGTTCATGGGTGCTGTCCTTGACTTTCTGCGGCTCTCTCCGCGTCAATCTCAGCCAGGGTGGGCGCGAACCAGAGGTGGTCGTAGCCGGGCATACTAACGGCGTGGAGGGGCCAAGGCGTTGATCAGGTTGCTGCCGGTCGGCGAACCCCAGCCGGTGCAGAGATCATACCCTGGCACGGCGAGAAAGAGGCCGCCGCTGCTGGCGTTTGTATTATTCCCAATGGTGATGTCATGAAAACACTCCGCGCAGTTTGGTCCCTTGCCAATGGCATACAGGGCGGGGTTGAGGCAACCAACCCGAGGTTGATGATTCATCGCCGCCTGCTCATTAACCATCGCCGTAAAGGCGGCCCACAACGGCGCCGTTGCGCTCGTGCCGCCGCCGAGGGATGGTTGGCCTAAGATGATTGTATATATGAAGTCCCCGACCATGGAGACGTCTGGCACGTTGCGCATCGTCGTCGATCCCATGTTTAGAGACATGCTGATGCCCGTTTGCCAGTCAGGGATTGGAAAAACAGAACTGATACCGCCGCCGTTCAGAAAACCGTCCACGTCCAACGACACCGCCGTTTCAGATTGCCACGGCCCGCCGGGAGCGCTCGTTGTCAAGAATGTGGCGGCTGTGGTGGTGATAAATGGATTATCAACCGGGAAGGGCACTATTCCCGGAGAGGACGCACTCCAGTCTCCAGCATAAGCCCCCCAATCACCAGCGCCCTGAAAGAAGGTCTGCCCTTGCGCTGCCATTTGCCAAAAAATCTGGTTTGCCGTTGCGATCGGGCCGCCCTCAATCCAGGAGCAACTCAACTGCGCCGCCTGGTTATCGGTCGCCATCCGGTTCAATAGATCCAAAAAAGCTTGGACGCCGACGCTCGGCGCCTCATAAACTATAATTTGGGACAACCCTGTGGCAAAGCCGAGGACTAACTCAATATCCATTTCCACTTCACCGTACCCCAGGCCCGGTGGCCCGCCAAAACCATCAACGTGAACAGTTTGCAACGGCACGTGCCGCAATCCAAATTGCTGTTCGAAAGCAGCGATGTCACTTTCGAAGTAGCCGTCTAGTTCGAATAATCCGATCTTCTGACCCTTGCCCGTAAGCGTCACCCCGGGAACGTAGGCGGTTCGAAGGTCCGAAGGGCTGTAAAGGCCTCCAGGGGCCGAGCCTTGCGCGGAGCGCCCCAAGCCGGGTTGGAGCGGCGCGGGCCTGGAAGAGGCTCGCTGGGGAAGCAAGTAATTGTTCAGGCCGTGAATTTCCAAGAGGGTCGCCGGCGTAGCGACTGACGGCTGGGAATCGGCTGCGTAGAACGTGCGGGCCTCGCTGCGATGTTGATAGACCTGCATTTTGACCTGCAAAGCCTTTTCGATGTCGGTGACCTTGCCGCGGACGTGCAACAACGTCCGGTTGGGATGCGTCGTTGTCACTGCCAGACCGTTATTCTGCGCAAAGGCGATGACCGCTTGGTAATCCTCTTCACTGGGGCCAAATGCTGCGGTGAACTGCCCTGGAGTCAGATAGTGATGATAATTGGCGCTGGCTGGGTCGTAAAGCTCCTCGAGAAGCCGGGTCAGTTCAGCTTGGTTGCGCAAAGGCAGACTGAAAACTAAATCGAGATCGGCCGTGCCGTCCAGCCGGCCCAGTGGCTGCAACTGCGCCGCCAGATCCGCCACCGTATCATGCGTCTGTGGGGGCGCTAACTTGAAGATCGTGCCCAGCCCCTGCTTGCCGCCGAGGGAGGTTGTCCCATAGAAATTCCCATCGCTGCCTTGGGTGAGCGGCCCGGCCGGATTGGCCCCATCACTGCCTTTGAAGGTGTGCAACGTCGTAAACTGACCGCCGGGCGTGATTTGGAAAATCGTCCCCAAGCCGTTGCCCCCATTGAGGCTGAGATCGCCGCCATAATAAGCCGTCCCGTAAAAACTGCCGTCGCTTCCTTGCACCAGCGCGGCGGAAGGAAAGGCGCCATCGCTCCCTCCGCGGAAGGTGTAAAGAGACTGAAAATCTCCCGCTGGGCTGATACGGAAAATGGTGCCGAAGCCAAACCCGCCATTGACATTGACGAGGCCTCCTTCATAGGTTGTGCCGTAGAAATTGCCATCGGTTCCCTGCACCAGCCCGGCAAGAGGAAAAGCACCGTCAATTCCGCCGCTGAATGCATAAAGAGGCGTCAGGCTGCCGGTTGGAGAGATCTTGAAGACGGTGCCTAAGCCCGTCGTCCCGAAATATAGGTTTGTTCTCCCCCCCTGGTAGGCGGTGCCGTAAAAATTACCGTCATTTCCTTCAACCAGCGCAGCTTGAGGCACGGCCCCATCGAGGCCATCCGTGAAAGTGTATATCGTTGTCAAAGCACCGTCTGGGGTTATTCGAAAAACGGTTCCGAACGAGTTCCCAAGGAATACAGGGCTGTTTTCCCCGCCCCCGGCGGTCGTGCCATAGAAGTTCCCATCGGCGCCCTGCGCCAGCGCGCTCGGATAATAGCCATCCCCACAGCCGCCCACCTGATTCGCCACATTGCAGAAAATATAGAGGTTACTGAAGCTGCCGCTGGGTGTGATCCGAAAGGCGTTGCCGACGCCGCAGCAATTGAGGGTTGTCCCGTAGAAATTGCCGTCCCGACCCAGCGCCAAGGCGTTTGGGCCGGTGCCATCCAGGCACTCTCCATACGCGTCCCGAGCGCTGCTACAAAATGAATAAAGCGTCGTCAATTTTCCATCGCCAGTGATGCGGAAAATCGTGCCCCCTCCATTGCCGCCTTCAAAAGCCGTACCGTAGAATTTGCCGTCGTTCGCCTGGATCAGGCCGGCTTGCGGCAACCCGCCATCGTGGCCGTTGTCAAAGGAATAGAGGGTTGTCAGGATTTGCGCGCGGCCGCTCACACCGCCGCTCAGCAGTAGAAGGATGCAAGGCACGAGCTGTGCCAGGCCCACGCCGGTTTGAACTGAACATGTCTTCATATTTGGACCTCTCCAGGCTCTCGTGAATCAGGCTTTAATTGCCGCACCATCCGGCAACCGCGACGCCGGATATGGTTGAAAGCGGCTTTTAAACTGCATGCAAGTTAAGGCCCCAATTGGCAAGCCGAATAGGAAGCCAAATTTCGGCCTCGGGCTGGCGCCGCTGGGGGCCTCATCCGGAATCATGGTCGTATTCAGATAATTCGGCTGGCCGGTTATGGCGTAGCCAAACTGCATAACTTGGTCCAGGTAGATGGTATTCCCGGTAGCCTGGCTCAATGGCTGCGCGCCATCACCCAATCGCACAACGATAAGGTTGTTCTGAGACAACACAAAAGGGGTGGACGACACATTCAAGACGCCGGAGAGGAAGCCCGAGGTGCGGGTGACTGAACCGCCAATTGTGACTTGCACAGAATAGGTTCCGGCGCTGCCGGGATAAGTGATATCGGATAGCTGCAACGTGCTGCTGGTCGCGCCGTTGATTGATTGTTCATTGAGAAACCATTGGTAGGTCACAGAAGAGTTTCCCGCACCTGTCACGTTCGCGACAAAGGCGCAATGCGTGCCAGTTTGCTGTGTCAGCACCAATGGATAGACCGAGACCGACTGGGCGGCGACACTGGAAACGCAAAACCAAAGCAAGCCCAGGCCAACGGCCATGAGCGGCCTTCCACCGAAGGACCGATAAGCGATACCGGACAAAACGCGTCTAAATCTCATGTTGCCTTCCTGTCGTGGCACCGTTGCCGGGGAATTTTGACTTTCACGCGGGTTCATCACATTGTTGCCTTTTGTTCTCAAGATTCATTGTTCAGGAGTGGCTGCATTCGCCCACTCAAAAGGATATACGAAATTCCCCCAAAAAAAGTGTCAGACTATTTTAAAAAAGGCTGAAGGCTGAAGGCTAAAAGTCCTAAAAGACCAACTTTGCCGAGCGTCGCCTATGCCGAAAATCTGGCCTCAAGCCTTCATGCTCTGAGTTTCTCGGCAAAGCCAGGTCTTGGCGTGAGACCAGTACTGCTTGACGCTGCGCTCGGACAGACCCAGAACTTCGGCGGATTCCGCGTCGGTCACGGGAGGTAGATGACATGGGTATTGGCAGGTGAGCGCCCAAGCGTTACACCAAGATTGTATGAAACACAATAATACCAATACCCAAAAATCATCATCCACCAAAA
>JBEKOF010000203.1:0-8975 GCA_049522055.1 Verrucomicrobiota bacterium
CCGCCGCCGCCGCCAAACCCGCCGCCGCCGCCGCCAAACCCGCCGCCGCCGCCGCCGCCACCGGTGGTGCCGCCCGATCCCGTGAGGGTTGCCGCCGCCACTACTTGCAATCCTTGGATGAAAGTATTGGGATCCACATGAAATGTTTTCGTGTAAAGGGGAACCGCTTGCGGGGGTTTGATAAAGAACCAGATCGCGTAATCGTCAATGGTGTAGGCCAGTCCTCCACTGGGCGGCGCGCCGGCCGGCAAATCGGCCACCTTGCAGATGGCGTCCAGGGCGTCCAGCAGGGTCAGGTTGTCCAACGGCGGATTGATTTTGACAATGATTTCCTTGGCATCCACTGCCGAGGAGACGGGCAAGGCGGCGTCCGGCAGCCCCCCCGCCGGCGCGGTGCCGGCGGCATGGGAATTGTAGGAAAAGTTGATCCCCTTTCCTTCGAGATCCCGTTTTCTGGATTCATCCTTGAGAAAGCGCAAGACTTCGCTCAACGGGAGACCATTTTCACCTCCTAAATCCAGTTCCTCGAGGGTAATGATCTGGAGTTTGTAGAGGATGGTTTGGCGGCCCTTGCTGGTATAAACCAGATTGGTGTTGGCCCAGGCATTGGGCTGGGGCAGGGATTCAGCCTTGGTGGATTGGAGCCACTCCTTTTCCACGTCCAGCAATTCCTTCTTGGTGCCGATTTCCCGGCGGCGGGCGGCATCCATGTAGCGGGCCTCCTGGATCAAATCCAAATAATACGGAACAGAAGTGTTGGAGGGGTCCATTTTCAGCGCCTGTTTGAGTTTGATTTCCGCATCGTCGTACCGGCCCAGCTCGTAAAGGAGTTTTCCATCCTGAACCATGATGGCGACATCGTTCCTGATTTTTTCGACATTGGGTCTCTCTTTTTGAGCCTCGGGACTGGGAACCTTGCCGACCTCGGCGGCGGCCTTGAGCTCAATTTCCTTTTTGAGGATGAGCAAACGCTCGTTGGTTGGATCCGACTTCAAGGCGTTGGCCACCTGATCGCTGGCTTCAGCCAGATTGTCGCTCTTCATCGCTTCCCGGGCCAGGAATTCGCGCGTGTCATCCAACCCCTTGATGGCGGCCTTTTTCTCCAAGTCAACAGCAGGGTTGCCCACCTCCACCAAAGGTATCAGGCCGACGGCCTTCCAGTAATCCTGGGCGGCTCCATTGATATCGCCCCGCTTTTGGGCCGCCGCGGCGGTTTGCAGCGTGTCATGCAATTCCAAGGTCCTCATCTCGCGGAAGGCCTCCTCCCGGCGCGCCAAATCCTCGGATTCCTGGACGTTGGTCTGGGCTTGCAAGGACAAGGCCAGAAAAAAAGCGAAGCTGGTGGTGATTTTAACTGCAAGTCTCATGGTGGGGGGTCTCATTGAGTTAGTCTGGGCGGATCCATCAATGTGCTCCGCTCCATTCAATTGTCGTCTGTTGGGATGTTCTGATATCCTGAACTCTAACGGCATTGTTGGTAATGGCAATGATTTTATACATCTCGCCGGAAAGCGGCAGGGTGTCGTTGACGCGCTGCCTGTTGAACACAGCGGTGTCGGGCGGATATTGGAAGTCGGCGGTGAAGCTGTCAATGCGCTTATATGGATTGTTGGTGGTCAGGGTCACGGTTTCTCCAGTGTCAATGATGCTCAAGGTTAAGGTTGATGTGCCATCGGGAGCATCATTCGTGCCGGTAATAATGTAATTCTTCGTCTTGTCTTTTTCGTTCAGTCGGGAGAAGCCGCTGCTCGGTCTCCCCGAACCGGGGGTGACGGTCAGCATATAGCTGTCAAAGGCCTTCCGATTATAGGCGATCGAGTAATAGATCGGGGTGATGTTGGTGACCAACAACGCCGCGGCCCCTTGCACCAGTATCTTTTTAATGCTGCCATCCCGTTGCATTTTCCAAGTGACCGGATTGAACAGGTTGTGCTGCCCTGTCAAAGTGACCGTGGGAGGCTTGTTGAAGGTGTCCAGCGCCTTGCGCTCCGGCGTCAGGTC
Organism: Verrucomicrobiota bacterium; assembly: GCA_049522055.1. Classification (GTDB taxonomy): domain Bacteria; phylum Verrucomicrobiota; class Verrucomicrobiia; order Limisphaerales; family Palsa-1400; genus JBEKOF01. Next base: position 2,002 of record JBEKOF010000203.1, read on the forward strand.
CAGGGGAGTCCATTTGGTCTTGCGCTCGCCGCCAATATCGGCATTGGCCTGGCTTTGGGCCTCCTGCACGGCCCCAGAAAACCAGACGGCCGTGGCGCCAAGCCCCAACAAAATGACGCTCAGAATTATTTTTTCGTAATGCTTCTTTAAAAATCGCATCATTTCCCCCCGGCGCTCAGTTTGACCACGTCCACCGCCATTGAAACTCGGAGCATCCGTTCGGAAAGAACTGTCACCGGCGCCCCTCCGGGCGGGTTTCCTGGCATCCGTTGCGCCGGCGGCGGTTCCCCCATGCCTCTCCGGCGCTCGAACGGGGGATTGGGATTGGAATTGGCCACCACAGGCTGGGTTGTTACGGCAAGGGTCGGCGGCAGGTTGTCCTCCGTTTCGTGCTGGACCTGAACCGCTTTGACAATAATGCAATTACTCGACCGGGCCAGATCGTCCAGGACGGCGACCAGTTCCCGGCTGAAACCCCGGAAGCAAAACTTGTAGGGGGTGGCGACTTGCGGCGCATTGGTGACCGGCAGCGCGTCAAAAAATCCCTCCGACGGCCCCTCATCCGAAGGGGAGACGCGCACGCGCTGGAGGCTCACCAAGGTATTGATCCTGGCCCCATAGAGAATGGCGCAGAGGGTCTTGATCTCGGTCAGTTGCTCCATCCAGGGCCGGATGTTTTCCACCGGGTAATTGAGCTGGCGCTGCTGCTGCCAGAAGGTGAACGCGAAACCTTCGGGCAATTGCACCCCGGCATTGGTGGCCGCGGTTCCCAAGTCGAAAATGGTTTGCCCCAAATACGCCTTAAACCCCTGCTCGTCTTCCTTTGGCGGAGGCGGGAATGGGGCAAAGGCCTTCTGGTAATCGGCCAGCAAAGCCTTGGCCTGCCGCTGGTCTTCGTTGGCCAGGTCAATATTGGTTTGAGACGGGTAAATCGCGGCCTTTTGCAGGGCATTGTATTGGGCCAGGTTGGATTGGTAGTCAGCCTTCTTGGCGGAAACGTCGGCCAAATTCTTGTAAAAGAGAAACGCGCAATAAGCGGTCAGAACCAAGCCGGCCGCCATGCTGAGAACAAAGAACTTGTTTCGTTTGATCCAGGCCATATTCAGAGTTTGATCGGATGCTTGAGACGAACGGTGATCTCAAAGGTGAAAAGGTTGGTCTCCACTCCTTCCTCCAGTTCTCCAACCAGCTTGGCGTCGGTGAAACTGGCCGAGTTGGTCAAGCCATCCCGAACGGCGTACGCCAAACGAGAGTTGGCCCACGGGGAAATATTCTTCCGATCCACCCCCTTGCAGGTAATACTCAGCTCGTTGATTTCCTGGCCGGGGCCGGCGGCAACCACAGTCGTCGGTTCTGTGGGCACGGTGGGCGCGGTGCGCTGCGTTTGACTCGCCGTCGAGTACCGGCTGGAGGTGCCGCGAGCCGCCCGGAACGTCCTGTACCCCGTCATGCTCGTGGTGTCCGCCGCCCAGGGACTCCCCTGGGGCAGTTGCGGCACAAGTTTATCCACCCACACTCCCACATCCACAGGTTTCCCATTATTCGCCGCGGTCAGGTCAGGCTCAACGCCCGATTCGGCCTGGATCAGGATTTGGCGCAATTCGGCGAAGAGATTTATCCAATAAAAATGGCTTCCCGAAAGCTGATCAATGGTCTGGGCCTCCTTGTACAATTGGGCGCGCGTGGCCAGCGCCTTCTTCAACTCCTGGTCCGTTTTGGTCAGCTTCCCCAAGTGGCCTTTCAAATCCTCCAATTTCTGGCTGAAGACGCTGGCAATCCGCCCTTCGGCCACATCCACCAGGAACACCGCCAGGGCCAGGCCGAAGACGGCGGCGATCAGATAAGGTTTTTTCTGGGCAAATTCCTGCCGCTGAATCGAGCTTTGGGGCATCAAATTCAACTCGACCGGACAGTGCGCCAGATCGCGCAAACCCAACCCCACGACCTCTCCAAAGGAGTGGGCGTATTTGGAGAGTTCTTCCAAATCCAGCGCGGGATCAATTTCAATGTTGCGCAACGGATTAAAATAATCCACCGGCAGATTGAGTTTCTCCGCGAAGAACTGGGCGGTGTAAGGCATGATGGACGCCCCGCCGGAGAGGAACAGCCGCTCGGGGGTCGAGCCGCCCTGCTGCCCGCGGTAAAACTGGATCGTCTGGTTGACTTGTATGTGCAGCCGCGTCATGATCTGCCGCGCGATCTTGGCAATGGCCGCGGCCTGCGGATCCTCCGGCTCCTCGTACGCCCCGCCCAGGCTCACCGAGCCTTTTTCCAGCTTGAGCGCTTCGGCCTCCGGGAACCGCATCTTTGACTCGTTGACGAAATCCTGGGTGATGGAATTGGCGCCGATGGTGATGCTGCGCGCGTACACTTTTCCCTTTTCAAAAAACAGCAGGTTGCTCGTCTTGGCCCCAATGTCCAGCAGCATGCTGCACCCCTCCAGGCCCCCGTAATTGTAACGGAAGGCGTTGCACAGCGCGGCCGAGGAAACATCCACCAGTTTGATCCGCAGTCCCGCCGATTCCCCCACCCGGAACAGCCCTTCAATGATTTCCGATTTCACCGCCACCAGCAAGACTTCCAGCTCGTTGGTCGCCGAGGTTCCCAGGATTTGATAGTCCCACACCACTTCATCCAGAGGGAAGGGCACGTTTTGTTGGGCCTCGTAGCGGATGATTTGGGTGACCTTGGAAGTGTCCACTGGCGGCAGCTTCACAAATTTGGAGAACACATGGAAGCCCGGCGCGCACACGTTGCTCTGGCGCGACACGAAGTTCTTCTCCGATAGCAGTTCCTGCAACGCCTTGAGGATGGCCGCCTCGCGCCCGGCCTCCTGCGATCCCTCGATGCCGAGGGGCTTGATGCCGTACTGCTTCAGGCGCAAACCGCCGGCGTCGTTCTGTTCAAACTCCGCCACCTTCAGACTGCCCGCTCCAAAGTCAACCGCCAAAAATGATTTTGAATTTAACATTAATTTGCTCGCGCCGCGTCCGGCGACTCAGACTCCCCTGCCCCGCCTCAAAACAAGTTGAACGCGCCTTGATGAAAATTCGGGTGCTTGTTACTGCAAATCTTCCCGCCGGTCAATTGTTTTGATAAAGAAATTTTTAACAAGCTAGACACATGCCAGAATGCCGACGCCCGCCCCTGCGCCGAAAAACGGGAGCGCGATCAAGGCGGGCAACACCTGGAGCCGCCAGCCCCAAAATCCGGGCATCAATTTCACGCAAAATGCGTGAAATTGCCGCGCAAATTCCCCCGCTGTTTTACACCCCCATTTTGGCCCGAAAAAACTCAATAGTCTTGACTAGACCTTCTTGCAACTCCACCTGCGGTTCCCAGCCCAGCAGCCTCCGGGCCCGCGTGATGTCCGGACGCCGCTGGCGCGGATCATCCTGGGGCAGCGGCTTGAAACTGATTTTGCTGTGCGAACCCACCGCGGCGATGATTTGCCGCGCAAACTGCAACACCGTCAATTCGGCCGGATTGCCCAGGTTCACAGGCTCGTGGGTGCGGCTCATCATCAGCCGGTAAATCCCTTCGATCAGGTCCGAGCAATAACAAAAACTGCGCGTCTGCGAGCCGCGCCCGAAAACCGTCAGCGGTTTGTTTTTCAGCGCCTGGCTCAGGAACGCCGGCACCACCCGGCCGTCGTGCATTCGCATCCGCGGGCCGTAGGTGTTGAAGATGCGCGCGATCCGGGTGTCCACCTGATGCTCCCGGTGATAGGCCATGGTCAGCGCCTCGGCAAAGCGTTTGGACTCGTCATAGCACCCGCGCGGGCCAATAGTATTGACGTTCCCCCAGTAGGTTTCCGTTTGGGGATGCGCCAGCGGATCGCCATAGATTTCCGACGTGGAGGCCAGCAGGAACCGGGCCGATTTGTGCAGCGCCAGCCCCAGCGCCTTGTGGGTGCCCAGTGACCCGACCTTCAAGGTTTGGATCGGCAGTTCCAGGTAATCCACCGGGCTGGCCGGCGAGGCAAAGTGCCAGACGTAATCCACCGCCGTGTCCAAAAACAGAAACTCCGTCACATCCTGCTTGATGAACCTGAAATCCCTGTTCCCGGCCAGAGACGCGATGTTCTCCACCGAGCCGGTGACCAGATTGTCCACCGCCAGGACTTTGTGGCCCTTGCCCAGAAGGTAATCCACCAGGTGCGAACCCAGAAAACCCGCCCCGCCGGTCACCACCGAAATCGCCTGGGCGGGCCTGGGGCGGGCGGTCTTCCGCGGGCGCTGGCCGGTGGGGGTGGGCAATCAGCGCGCTCCCTTCCCTAAAAGCACCACCGGAATTGTCAGCCAAAGAATCTTCATGTCCAGCCACAACGACCAATGATCAATATACTCCAAATCCAGCCGCACCCATTCCTTGAAATCCTTCACCTCATTGCGCCCGCCCACCTGCCAGAGGCAAGTCATCCCGGGTTTGACACTCAGGCGGCGGCGGTGGGCCATATCGTCGAAACGTTTGACTTCATCCACCGGCAAAGGCCTCGGCCCCACCAGGCTCATGTCCCCAACCAACACGTTGAAAAGTTGAGGCAGTTCATCCGCGCTGAACCTGCGCAGCAAGCGTCCCAGCCAGGTCACGCGCGGGTCGTTGCTCACCTTGAAGACCGGCCCGGACATTTCGTTCAGGGAGGAAATCTCGTGCTTAAGTTGCTCGGCGTTGGTCACCATGGAACGGAATTTATACATCATGAACGGCTTGCCGCTGAGTCCCGCCCGCTTCTGCCGGAAGAATACCGGCCCCGGCGAGGTCGCCTTCACCAGGATGGCAATCACCAGCATCGGAACGCTGAACAGGATCAGCAGCGCCAGCGAGCCGAAAAAATCTATCAACTGCTTGACCAGCCCCGCCCAAGTCCCCATCTGCGGCCCGGAATGAAAAACCAGCATCGGACGCCCGCAAAAATCGTCCATCGCGGTCTGGGAAATCCGGGTTTGGAAAAAATCCGCCACCAGCCAGGCCTCGATCCCCTCCAATTCACAGGCCTGGATCGCCTTTTCTATCCGCCCAAAGACGGTGTGCCGGGCGCTCAAGATCACCCCATTAACCGATTGTTCGTGCAGAAAGTCCATCAATTGCTCGGTGGACGTTTCGTTGAGATCGAACTCCCCCGCCACCTCCAGTTCCGGATTGGCCTTGCGCATGTCCGATCGCAAGCTGCGGGTTTCCGAGCGCCCACCCACCAGCACCACGGTCTTGGAGTAATGCGCGTGGCCCAACTGGCTTTGCCGGCCCCACCGCACCAATTCGTCTTTGAGCCAGACCAGCGCGAAACTGCACAGCGCAAAGAGTGCGATCACCCCGCGCGCCAGCACAGGCTGCCGCAAATACATCAACAACACCAGCCCAATCGCGCACGTAAAGCAGGATTTGGCCAGTTGCGCGGCCTTCTCGCGGCGCGGGGAAAAAATCGGCTGCTTGTAGAAGTCCTGCCATTCCAATACCAGCATGCTCATCGGGATCACCATGAGAAAAAGCCAAAAGTAATCGGAAAACGGAGAGATCGGATCAGGCAGCTTATCCGCCCGAAAGGAAAACTGCCAATGGGCGCGGATATAATGCGCCAGCCACAATCCAAGGGCAAATAATCCGGCGTCAAGCCCTTGATGGACTTGAACCCTGACATGAGACTCGCCACGCAACATTTTATTGTTATAACCAACTCTGCGCCAATAGCTTGCCGTCGAATCCAAGAAGACCTCAACAGCATCGCCTTAGTTCCGGGCCGCCGACTCAAGCCCCTCCGCCGGCACGCCTGTCACTGTCTGAAACTCAGGCACCGAAGCGCTAATGAATCTTTGCAGACGCTCGAAGGTAGCAGATTCCTGCCCCGGAAGGCAAGCAGTAAAACAACTAATGTAGGCCCACCGCTCGATTTCACCCTTTTTGAGCAGCGTGCGGGCCATGGACCAGAGACGGGAGCCTTCTTCGGACGTGATCTTGTTTCCAGAAACAAACCAATAGACATAAATGCCGCTCATACGGCGCGGCGGGCCTCTCTGATCCTGGAATAGGCGCGTGGCTGTCAACTTCATGGCCGGGATGCCGTAGGGATGCGGGCGATCCATCCGCAGGACAATCCGTTCGCTATTGGTCACATTCCAGCCTTGGCCGTAGAGGCAGTATTGAGGTTGGTGGATGCTCGTGTGGTCCGTTCCCATCAGAACGGTGGTCAGTTCCACTTGAAAATCCTTCTCGGCACTCCAGTAACCCATGCGGCCAAAAGTGGTGTCTCGCGGCAGGCCCTCCAGTTCTGCGGTGGTGATGGGCATCGGGCGGGATTGAAACCCCGTCACGTTGGCCGGCAAGAGCACCCCCACGGCAGCCGCCACATTGCTATGCTCATCGTAGATCGCAACCGGCCCCACCTTCACCCCGGGCGGGCCGAGAACATTCATTCCCTGAATTCTCGTCAACCACCCCGCCGTGGCGGCCATCATTCCCAGCGCCACTGTCAATGCCACCCACTTGTCACGCTTCATGGCGGCTCCGTCGGCGGCTTTTCTCTCAGCCATCGCGCCACCAGCAGCACACACCCAACGGCCAGCCCATAAGTCACATAGCCAAAGTAAGCGTCCACATAATTCCCGGCCGCCTGGGTCCTGAATGCGTCTGCCGCCAGTATCACCGTCGTCAACCGCAGCACATTACATATCAGCGCCAGCGGAATGCTCAACGCCACTATCACCGCTTTCTTCCAGAGCGCTTTCATCGTCAACCCCGCCAATATGGTGGTGATCGCCAGCAACGCTATGAAACTGCGGATGCCGCTGCACGCCGCCCGGACATCGTAACTCCAAAGCCCATTGGGATCCAAAAGCTGGGTCCCCACCCGGTTGACATTTATCTCCAGAAGCTGGTGGGTGATGAACATCGTTGCCTTTGCGGCCAACAACCGCAGCGGCAGCGTCACCCCGAGCGCAAATGTCCCGCCCATTGGCACGCAAAAAGCAAAAATGGCG
>JBEKOF010000204.1:0-8882 GCA_049522055.1 Verrucomicrobiota bacterium
CGGTCTGATTATACAACCCGCACAGTTCGAGGCTCAGATCGTCGCGTTGCTGAACCAGCGCGGCGTTCTTTTCCAGTTCGCGCAACCGTTTGGCCGGTTTTTCGCCCAAGCGTTTCCAAAGTTGGTCGCGTTCAAATAACAGTCGCGCGTCGCCCGGATCGGCCCGAAAGGCCCTGTCGTAGGCATGGCGGGCCTGGGCGGGCTTTCGCAGCACGTTGAAAAGGCCGACCCCGAGGTTGCGCCAGACCCCAGCATACTCCGGTTTGAGCTTCGCGCTCTTTTCCCATAGACGGATGGCTTCCTCATGACGACGGCGGTCGTAAAACAAGTTGCCCAGATAATAAAGGGCGCGAGCGTCGTTCGGGTTGTGGCGTTGGGCCGCTGTCAGAACCGCGATTTCCTCCAGGCGGGCCGGGTAGCAATAGTCCGGCGGCAACAGTGAGGCTTTTTTGTAGCGGGCCGCGGCGATTTCGGGCTGGCCAGCCTGCTCGTGCAGCCAGCCGAGGGTGTATTGCACCAGCGGGGCCGCGCCCCAAGATTGATCAGGCAAGTCGCGCCGGGCCGGCTTCACGCTGTCCAAGAGGGCGATGGCGTCCGCGTAGAGACCCGCCCGGGCGCAATCGTGGGCCAGGTCAAGGCTTGTCTGCCAATCGCAAGACATGGGCTGGCCTGTCAAATACCGCGCCCACCCATCCAACGGGTCCAGCGCCAGGGTTTCGCGCAGCAGAGCGTCGCTTTCCGAGACCGTGCCCAACTTGCGCAAGATGATGGCCTTGAGATCGCGGGCGCGGGCGTTGTCGGTATTGTAGCGCAGGGAGTGATCGAGATGATCGAGGGCGCTGGCCCAGCGTTGAACACAGCAATCCAGTTCCGCCAAGGCGTGACGGGAGGCGGAAACCCAGGCCTGGTTCCAAGCCGCCTTGTGAAAGGCATCGTAGGCGTGCTGCATTTTCGTCTGCCGTTCTTCGGCGTTGCCCGCCTGCGCCGCCTGATGGAGCAAACATTGCCCCAGGTTGTAGAAGGCTTCGCCGTCAGCGGGATTGCCATTGCGCGCGGTCAGGCGGGCGATGGCGGTGCGGAAGTGAGCCTCGCTCAACGCAAACTCGCCGCGCCGCAGACGCCACAGTCCCATGGCGTTGTGGCATCGGGCATCCATCGGGTCGCGTCGCAGAGCTTCGCGCCAATAAAGGGTGGGGCAACGCGTGGCGTGGCGATATTGCTCCAGGTGTTGGCCCGTCAGGAAAAGTTCGTCCGCAGTGGCGATGTCGCGCGGCAAGGGCGGTTCGGTCGCGGGCAATGGCGCCGGGGTTGGCGGCCGCGCCTGCGGTTGATAGGCAATCACCTCGCGCCCCTCGGCGGTCAGGACTCGCAAGCGAAGGTCTGTGGCCCGGACTCCTTTGGTCAAAGCAATCTTTTTGACCCAAGGTTGCCCGGGTGTCAGATGGCAGTCACACCTAAAAACAGAGCGGCCCCGGCGCAGCAACTGAATGCGCGCGGATTCAAGCGGAGCGGTCACGCAGACTCCCATCCGCGCCTTGGCCCGGGACACCTCAAGGCTGAGCGCGGCCTCAAGATTGGCGTGGCGCGCCGGGCCGATCTTTTGTATCGGGTACCAAAACTGGCTCCAGACCTTGGTTTCGCCGGGTTGCAGAAAACTGAAATCCGGCTGGTTGTCGGTATAGACGCCGGCCATGATCTCGACATAAGGGGCATATTCACCGGCGCTGTCCGGGTGGGTCAGATTTCGGTCCCAGGCGTAGCCAAATTCGTGGTTGCCCCAGGTCCATTGCTTTTTGCCGGGAGAAATATGATGGCTGGCAACATGGACGATCCCCGCCTGTTTCTTATAATCGTAGCCGCCGAAAAAATCCTCTTTGCTGCCCAAGCACATGTAGCTGCATGGGGTCGGGATGTTGGCGTAAAAAGAAAGATCGTTCGGCGCGTAACGAGGGATTTCAGAACAAGCTTGGGCGGGATCGGGCCGTAGGCGCGCCCGCGGCGGAACAAACTGTCGCGGCAGTTCCCCGGCCGGAACGCCCGACCGCCCCCTCTCCTTATAATTGACACCGTAATAAAATCCCTGCGCCAGCGGATAGGCGCTCATCGAGCGGCGGGCATGATCGGCCACGTGCTGCACGTCCGGCGGGAAGAAACTCTGGTAGCCTTCATGCGCGCGCGCAGCCACGTTGGCCCACCACAGAAAAGTCTGCGTGAACGAGGTCCGGTTATAGGCGCGCACCTTCAACTCCAGCAACGCCCGGCCCGGATGCAGGCAAATGCCGTGCATGCCCTTCATGCGGGACATCGGATCATGGTCGCTGCACCATACCGTCACCGAACCGTCCGCGTGGCATTCGATCCGGCAATCGGCCGGCAGGAAAGTGGCCGGGCGATGGTGCTGCGGCCAATTAAACTCGATGCCGCCGGAAATCCACGGCCCGGCCAGCCCCACCAGCGCGGGCTTGATGACGTGCTGGCGGTAAATCAAATCGTAGCCATTGCTCTTGTCCTGGAGCGCGTGGATGCGCCCGCCGATCTCGGGCAGGATCAGGACAAGCAGAAATTCGTTTTCGAGCCATACCGCCTGCCACTTTCGATCCACGGGCGCTTCCGCAATGCGATCGGTGAAGGGCAGAGGATAAACCTTGCCGCTGCTGCCTTGATAGACCCGTTTCTCAAGGAACATCGGATGCCGGGACGGCGCGGCCGGCAAATACGTGGGGAGAATCAATTTCTCCTGACGCACGGATATGTCTTGCATGGCCTGTATATGCCTTGGTTTGGCGGGCATGACCACTCCCTTTTGCTGGACGCGTGCCCGGGTTGGAAGCTGGCGCGTCTGAACACGCGCTTTGGGAATGGCACAGATAGAGCCTTGAAGGACTTGGTTGCCAAATACCGCTCGCGGCTGATCCCGGATGATCTTTCGGCGACCGCCATCGCTGGAAAAAGGAATGACCTCCGAAGCCTCTTGTCCATAAAAACGGCTAATCAGGCAAGATTTACGAAGGGCTTTTTGTGGGTTCAAATCCCACCGCCCCGACCATCTTCTCATCCCGGCTTGCGGCATGACCGGGACCGGGTGTTTGCTGGTTTGGGACTGGATTCCAATTGCGCCATCGGCCCTCAGAACGGAAAGCCCAATTTGGGATTCTCCCGCGCCTCCCGCCGGCGCTGATGCTCGGAGACTTCCTTGAGCAGATTCTTCTCCTCGTTGGTGAGGCTGTGGATGCCGCTTTGGGAAATTTTCCGCAAGATCTCATCAACGCGGCGTTCCGGCCGGCTTGGGGTGGCCGGCGGCAGCCGGTTGGCGGGGCGTGTGGAATGGAAGATTCTCCGCAGAGAAAATCGTCGTGATGGCCCGGCCGGGCGGGCTTTCCTGGTTGTGAAATCGAGGCCCTGCAATGGCAGAAACAACGGATTTCGCGCGATGTAGAGGATCAGGAGCGCGGTTACCGACGAAATCGCGGCGAACAACCACGGATTGTGCCGGATCGCGGCAGGGTGAAGGGCGGCGGCGGTGAACAAACCGGCCAAGGCGCCGCCCACATGGGCGTCGTGGCCGACATTGTCGAGTCCGCGTTGCATTCCGTAAAAGGAGGCCAGCAAAAACGCGATGGCGTACAACCAGTCCGGGATGCCGATCGGCAAAAAGACCATGGAGATGCGGCCGCCCGGAAACAAAAAGATGTGGGCCAGAATGACGCCCGCCACTCCGCCAGAGGCGCCCAAGGCCCTGTAATCGTGATGGCGATGGACGTAAAGAGCCAGGAGGCTTCCGCCCACCATCGCTCCCAAGTAGATGAGAAGGAACTGCGCCGGGCCACAGATGCTTTCGATCAGCGGCCCAAAGAAATAGAGGCTCAGCATGTTCATCGCCAGGTGCATCCCGTCCAGGTGAAGAAAGCCGGAGGTGAGGAGCCGGTAGTATTGCCGCCACGCCAAAATGGCTTCCGGCCAGAAGAGATATTTTTCCTGAAGCGCCGGGTCGCGGAATCCGAGAAAAGAAAACCAACAAGTGAGGGCGATCACCCCCAGGTTACATAGCGGGTATCGTTCCATGGGAAGCAGGATTACTGCGCATAGCTTCCTCCCTGGAACGCCAGCCACGGCATCAGGGCCTCGGGCTTGGGGCTGAAGTCCATGTCTTGCACCACCCAATCCCTGTCGGTGCGATAGACCATGAACCTGCCGAAAATGGCGGCGCGGTCGAAGTTGACGCAGAGGTAAATCGCCGCGGAATTCTGGCTGACACCGGTGGTGTCAATAACCTCGTAGTTTTTGTAGCTGCCGAGGGTCTGATCCAGCCGGGCGAAGTAGCGGGAGAGGGTGGCCGGTTTGTTGTCGCGCTCCAGGAAGCCGCCGAGCTTCCAGACATCAAAGGCCCAGGAGGCGTCACGGTTTTTCGCCCACATGCCGAAGCCCTTCTGGATGATGGCTGGAACCGGGGCGGAGGCGGGAGCGGGAGCATCGGCCGCCCCCCGGGCATGGAAAAAGGGCAGCAGATAACAGCAGCCGAGACCGAGGACAAGGAGTGATGGGAAGATTATTTTCTTGAGATGCATGATGATTTCCTTTTTGTGGGGGATTGATTGTCAGAATTCAAACGTCACATCCGCCAAACGCGAAGCCAGTTCGCGCAAAACGCGCTCTTCGTCATCCTCGTCGCTGGCGATGAAAGTCACGCTGAAGCGCAGAGCGGCCCCGGCATCGTCCCACGGCACGGTGGAGATGAGCTTGCGGGTGATGAGCCACTGTGAAACTTCTTCGGCGTTGTTGAACTCGATGCGGCGGCCGCCCGGGGAGACGGCGGCCTTGGGCGCCCGAACGTAAAGGTAAAACGACCCTTTGGGCTTGGCGGCGCAGAAGCCGGACTTGTTGAGCACTTCGACCAAGCCGCGCATGCGCCGGGAATACTTGGAGGCGATTTTTGTGGTGATTTCGGGGTGATCGAAACAAAGTGCGGCGGCATGCTGGATGGCCAGGAATTGCCCCGAGTCGGTGTTGTCTTTGACATCGCCATAGGCGCGGACGAGGAGTTCATTGCCGGCGACAAACCCGCAGCGCCACCCGGTCATGTTGAAGCTCTTGCTGGTGGAATGAAGTTCCAGGCCCACGTCCCTGGCTCCGGGAGTGGCGAGAAAACTCAGGGGTTTGCCTTCAAAGACGAGCGCGGCATAGGCGGCGTCGTGGATCACCACCAGGCGATGCTGTCTGGCGAAGGCGACGACGCCGGCGAAGAACTCCGGGGTCGCGCTCGCGCCGGTGGGGTTGTTGGGATAATTGAGCACCAGGGCTTTGGCGCGCGAGAGAACATCGGGCGGGACGGATTGGAGGCTGGGCAAAAAGCGATGGGCTTCCAGCAGCGGCAAATGGTGGACCTTGCCGCCATAATATCTGGCGTGCGTGCCAAAAACCGGATAGCCGGGCGTGGTCATCAAGACGTAATCCCCTGGATTGATGAGGGCGGCGGGCAAAATGGAAAGCGCGGCCTTGGAGCCGATGGAGTGGAGGACTTCGGTTTCGGGATTGATGCCCGCGACGCCGCAAACTTTTTCCAGATAGCGGGCGGCGGCTTCCTTCAAAACCATGTCGCCGTTGTCCGCGTAGCCGCGATTTTCGGGTTTGGCGGCTTCCTGGTGGAGCTTGGCGACGATTTCGGGGAAGGCCATGGCGTCGGGTTCGCCGACGCCAAGATCAAGGATCTCGGCTCCGGGATGGGCGGCCAGGGCGGCGCGTTTGGCGCGTTTGATTTTTTCAAATTTATAAATGGCGCCGGATTTGCCGTAGTTCTTTCCGCCGATGCGGTCAGCGAGCAATTGTTGGATGTAAGAATCGGACATGGCGCGGGAAAATTAGCGCAGGCCCAACGGGAAAACAAGGGCGCAGCGGATGCCGCGGGGGATGCGCTCAGGCATAGACGAGCAGATGGATGTCGTCGGGGAGGTTGTCGAGGATTTCGCGTATAATATTGCCGCGGAGGAGATTGATGAGGCCGCGACGTTCGGGCGCGCCCAGAACCAGCAGCGAGGCCCCCATGGTCGCGGTAATATCCACCACGGTGTGCGCGACCGAGTCGCTGACGGCGTAACAGGGGAAGAGGGGGTGGGAGCCGGCTTTTTTCCTGGCCTCGAGGAAAATCTCCTTCGCTTCGGGGTCCTCCTGCCATTTTCGCTTGGAATCATCCTCCATCAAGATGGGGACCGTGCGGATGTACAACAGGTAGAGGGGACGATCACTTTGGATGGCTTCCTCGATGGCGAAATCGAGGGTCTTGCCCACGCCGCGGACGGCGCAGAGCATGGGCGGCCCGGAAACTTCGTGGGGTCGGGCGGGGAGCGTGGCCAGAGGCGCGAGAACGGGCTGGGCGGCGGCGGCCGCTTGAGCGGCGGCGGCGGCTTCGGTTTTTTTGCGCCGCGAGTTTTCGGCGGCCAGGCCGCGGAGGATCAAGCCAATGACCAGGACGCCGGCGGCGAAATTGCGGGCGTTGGGCTTGGTCCAAAAGATGGTCAGTTCAATGGCGAGCATGATGAGGAAGGTGCAAAACATCAAGAGACGCTCCCAGGTGAGAAGGCTCAATTTGCGGTCTGTGGAGCTGGCGCCGAGGTTGGTGGCGATGGCACCGACGACCCCCGCGGCATAAAGGTCCGCCAACCCGCCCACATCCTGGACCGACAAAACCAGGAGGGCGGGAACAACCGCCGCCGTAACCAGGCCGAGGTTGGGGACGCCGAAACTGTTGAGGCGCTGGAATTGCGGGGGCAATTCCTCGTCGCGAGACATGAGGAAGGAGATGGCAACCAGATCAACAATGGCGGTGTTGACAGCGGAGAGGAGAAGGAAACCAAAGACCACTTCCACAGCCAGGCCCATGAGGTGTCCAAGCGCCGGGGAATGGAACGCGCCGCCCACGAAGATTTCGCCCATGTATTTGAGCATGTAATCACGGACGCCAGGATGGCCGGGAGCGTTGACTTCGTTCATCTGGCCCGGGTCGGTGGGGACGGAGACCAAGCCGCCCAAGGCATTGGCGGCCAGGCTGAGCAAGGCGGTGAAGATGCAGACTTCCAGGAGGACCCAGAGGATGGCCGGGGTGGAGGTTTTTGAGACGTTGGGGTTGGCGTCGGTGCAACCCTTGTTGAGTTTCATCACGCCGGTGGAGTTGGCGATGGCTTCGACGCCGGACAAGGCCAAAACCACGCCGACAAAGCCGACCCAGTTTTTGGAGAAACCGCCCTGGAGGGGCTGCAAGTTATGCACGGCTTCTCGGAGGTGGGGGATGCAGAAAATCCCCAGGACCACCACGACGATGACGGTTGGCAGGGAGACCAGGAACGCCAGGCCGCCGGTGTGCTTGGGGCCGAAATAGTTGAGCGCGCCGATGAAGAGAATGGCCGCGCCGGCCCAGAGTTCCGGGCGGCTGACTTGCAAGTATTGAAAGGCGGAGAGCGCGCTGAGGGCCGCGGTGACGATGTAATCGGCGATGAGCAGGAATGCGCCGACAATGGAGATCATTTCGGAACGATGGCGCACACTGGCGTAAACGCCGCCGCCGTCGGGGTAATGTTTGCAGATGGCCATGTAGTTGACCCCCACCAAGCCGGTGAGAACGCACATGGCGGCGATCAACCAAAAGGAACCGTAACCGCCGACGGCGAAGGCAATGCCGATGACATAGGCTTTGCTGGTGCCCCAGTCGCCGTAAAGGATGGCAGCGGCGCGCTTGGAATCCACGTTGCGCGGGCGGCGCGTGCTAGAGGTGAGGATCATTGGTTTTGACGAGAAACATCCCGCGGCAGCATATCGGCCTGCAAAGGGAATTCAACCGCAAACCGGCCCCGCCGATGGAACATCTGGCCGGAAGGAGGGAGTGTTTCAAATGGCCAGTTGGCCTTTCTCCAGGGTGCGGATGCGGATGGCGTCATCCACGCGGGTGATGAAGATTTTGCCGTCGCCAAGTTTGCCGGTCCGGACCGCGGCGACAATAGAGGCGGAGGCTGGACCGGCTTGGGCATCGGTGACGACGACTTCGAGTTTGAGTTTGGGAAGAAAATCCAGGGCGTGTTGGGGATTGCGATAGTTTTTGTTGAGGGCCTTCTGACGCCCGCAGCCTTCGACTTCACTGACGGTCATGCCGCCGATGCCGAGGTCGGTGAGGGCATCCCGGACTTCGCCGAGTTTAAAAGGTCTGATGATGGCTTCGATTTTCTTCATGATTTCCATAATGAGTGAGCAAAGTCGGTGCCAGAAGAAGTTGGGATATTCATAAGATACTGGAAATGAATATGATATGAATTTTGCGGCGTCAAATGGAGGGCGAATTTGCGCGGTAAACCAAGCAGGATGAGCAAAACAAGACAGAGGGAGGCAGAAGGCAGAAGGCTAAAGGGTGAATTTACCTTGATTTACCTTGATTGGCCTTGAGTGGCCTTGAGTGGCATGGGTGGTGGTGGGTCGCGATTGAAAGACTAGAGGCTTCCGCCGTCGCTAAAGCTAAGGCGGACATGAAAGGATGAAGGCGAAGGCGCGCAGCTGGTGGCGGCTGGATGAGTTGGTCTTAATTCTCCAATCATAAGCACATTGCTAAGGATTCGCTTTTTGCGGTCAAACCTGCATTTTTGCTTTGACGGAGTTTGACAGGGTGCTACGGGAGGGGTTATTGGGCGGCATTTTTGGCGACCGGCATGCCAAATCCCGACTTGAATGATAGAGATTAACCTTGTTGGGATTTTGTCGTTGCTCACTCGATGCTCCCCCACCTTAGAGCGTTTCAACAAAAACTATAGCCGCATGAGACAAACCAGCCCAAGGCGTCTTGGGGCGTGACGCTGGCCAGAGCCCGGCCGATGGCGGCAATTAAGTCGGCGGGGGTCCGTGCCTCC
>JBEKOF010000205.1:0-16727 GCA_049522055.1 Verrucomicrobiota bacterium
GCGGTGGAATCGCTGGAGGACGCCCGCAAATGCGCGGATTTGTTCCGCCAAAATGCAGATAAAATCGAGGGCCTGCTGGTCACGCTGCCCAATTTCGGAGACGAACGGGGTGTCGCCAACTCCATTCGTTGGTCCGGCCTGAATGTTCCGGTGCTGGTCCATGCGTTCAACGATGATCTCAAGACCATGACCATCAAGCACCGCCGCGACAGTTTTTGCGGCAAGCTCTCCGTCTGCAACAACCTGAGCCAATACAACATTCCCTTCACCCTGACCCGCCTGCACACCGTCAGCCCGGAGAACCCAAGCTTCCACCAGGACGTGGCGGATTTCCAGGTAACCTGCCGCGTGCGCAAGGCGCTCAAGAACCTGCGGCTCGGCGCGCTGGGGGCGCGGCCCGTCGCCTTTAACACCGTTCGCTATAGCGAAAAGCTGCTCGAACAATCCGGCGTCACGGTCGAGACGCTCGACCTGTTCGAACTCTTCGGCTGGGTCAACAAACTGGCGGATTCCGCCCCGGCCGTCGAAGCCAAGCTCCAGGAAATTCAAGCCTACGTTTCCGCCAAATCCATCCCGCCCAGCGCGCTGCTCAAGATGGCCAAATTCGGCGCCGCCGTGGACAGATGGATGAAGGACAACAACCTCAACGCCACGGCCATCCAATGCTGGACGGCGATGGAGGAGTTTTTCGGCGTGGTCCCCTGCACGTTGATGAGCATGATGAGCAACCTGCTCCGCAGCAGCGCCTGCGAGGTGGACATCATGGGCGCCATCGCCATGTATGCCATGGCCCAGGCCACCGGCAAGCCCAGCGCGCTGGTGGATTGGAACAACAACTACGGCGAAGACCCGGACCGGGCCGTCATCTTCCACTGTTCCAACCTGCCCAAGGACATCTTCGTGAAAAAAGGCGCGGATGCGCCGGTGATGGACTATCAGGAAATCATCGCCGGGACTGTGGGCAAGGAAAACACCTATGGCACCATCGTCGGCCGCATGGCCGCCGCCCCCTTCACCTATCTGCGGGTGAGCACGGATGACATGGCGGGCAAAATCCGCGCCTACGTGGGCGAAGGGGAACTGACCGACGATCCGCTCAAAACTTTTGGCGGCTACGGGGTGGTTCGGATTCCCAGATTCCAAAGGCTGCTGGCCTATATCTGCAACAATGGATTCGAGCATCACGTCGCCGTCAACCCCGCCCGCATTTCGTCCGGTGTCCAGGAAGCCCTCGCCAAATACCTTGGCTGGGAGACTTATCGCCACGAGTGAACTGAACATCCGAATGGTAAAGTCAGCTTGTTATGTGGAGCCCGCACATCCGGGGGGGGCATTGTGGTATTCAAAAAAATCGGAGAAATCGGAGGTTTTTGAGGGCGGAATTTTGTCTGGGAAGGCGCAAGAACTGACAAGCCGATTTATTTGCAACTGTTTGCATAAGAGCAAACTACAAGATAACATGTGAACTGAGAATCGAGCTAAAGATGAGTAATACGAGTTATTTACTAGGGTTTGAAAAGCTCAACTGGCGTTTTTTGGGGTTAAAGAAGCGCGGCGGGGCGCGGCTGTCCGGGTGGAACTGGCCAATTACAAGCCGCTGCGAGAGTTGGCCGAACAATGGGTGGGTTGCGTAACATTGCGGAATAGTTTTCCTCCATGCTGCCCAAGTGATGCGATCTCCGGCGGCAGTCCACCCTTGCCGCGGTAAAAATAGTATCGGGATTTCAGAACGCGATTCCAGATTCCGAGGCATGTCAATCATAATATAGCAATGCTAGGAACTGACCCGTATGGCCCTGGTTATTGTCGGGCTGCCGGATGCGGCGGTGAATGCGCCTTGCTTTTTCCGAGGCGGCAGCCTATGGTGATAAAGCCGTGAAACCACCATTTGTCAACGTCGAGGAGAAAATTGACCGCATTGTTGGCCGGCGGGCCATCGCGCCGGACAGTTTGAGGGCCGGAATGCAGGTGCAGGAAACCGGCGCGCAACTTCACCAGTCCTTCAAGCATCGTTGGATGCCCAAGGGCGTTTATCGTTTCAAAACCCATGAGGAGGCCGAGGAATGGATGATCAAGATGCTGGCACGCAGCAGCCTGCGGAAAACCTGATCAGCCGGCCTCCCACAGAAGCCGATTTGGCGGGTTTATGCCGCGAATTAAACCACCGCGGCGCGAAATATATCGTGATCGGCGGACTAGCCATTATTGCCGCCGGACTTCCCCGAATGACGGCGGACATTGAATTGCTGGTTGCGGCCGATTTGGAAAATGAAGCCAGGCTTTTTTCCGCGCTATCCACCCTGCCCGACAACGCCGTGAGCGAACTCCAGCCGGGCGAACTCCAGCAATACAACGTCATCCGTGTCGGCGACGAGATTCTGGTGGACCTGATGCGCTCGGCGGGAGGCATTGAATATGCCGAAGCCGCAAGAGAGGTGGTGACGCATGAATTGAGCGGTGTGCCGATTCCGTTTGCCTCGCCGCGTTTACTCTGGCGGATGAAGATACTCACCCATCGCGCCAAAGATGCGGGCGATTTGGTTTTTCTTCGCCAATGGTTCCGCGAGCAAGGCGAGGAACCGCCGGCCGCATGACCGCTCTGTCAACGCATTTGCCTCCATTCTTGAAGGGAGCTTGATTTCGCGTCCAAGAGACGAAAAAACGTAATGCACTTCCGTCGCCTTCGTTGTCACTACGGCGCGACGAGTCCGCGTTGGCCCACCATCCGCCCATGCTGGCCCACGTCTTGTCTGCCGCCATCAATGGCATCGAAGCGTTGCCCGTCGAGGTGGAGGTTAATTGCGGCCGGGGCGATACGCTCATCGTCATCGTCGGACTGCCGGACACGGCACTGAGGCCCTGAGGGGGTTATCTGGCGATTCTTGACGAAAGCACATTTCTCCGAGTGCAACATTGCGGGCTTGGCCCAAGACCTTTGCGAAGGGATCATTCCGCGAATCTGTTCCAGGGAGAAGGATGACCGCGCTTTCGAATGGGCCTTGAGAATTCCGCTCGTTGGGGCGGAATTCAGGACGCTGGGTCGTTCGATGGTTGCGGAGCCGACGCTGGAATGAGAAGTCCGGAGAAACGGGCGAGGATGAGCAAAAATCACCGCACCTTCTCGCAAACTATGAATTCAATGTCTGGACTGTCCGCCGCCGGGGTCAATTCCAACCCAAGCTGATCCAGCAATGCCTCCTTCAAATCTTCCGTCGCTGGCGAACGGGGGCTTAACGTGAAGTCAAATCCCCCCGCCAGACCGGTTTGATCCGTCACTTCCACCCCCAGCAGTCTGCTCAGTTGATCGGCTACTTGCGCCATGGTCACGTTGACAGACCTGTTCGTGGTGCTGCCATCTTCCGTATGCTTCTGCAAGCCGGCCGCTGCGGCATTCTTCACCATCATCACTAGGTTCTTGCGCATTTCCTGCCGTGCCACTATTCCAAACTGGTCTTTCAGCGCCCGCTGCAAGACTTCCTTTCCTCCCTGCGGCATTGTGTCAACATAGTCGAAACGCTCCCCCTGAAGTTCGAGCGGCACAATGATGCGGGCTTGCGGGAATTGGGGATCAAGATCATAAGCGTAGCGTATGACTTGTCCCAGGAATGCGCCCATGTAAATGTGGCCTTGGGCAGTGCCAACCCCTGCAATGCCGCCCCCCCGTCCGCCTCCCCTTGGCCCCGGCAGCGGCCGCCGCTGACCCAGCCGGATCGAAGCCATCGGCGGATGGTTCCTCATCACTTGAACCGCAGCATGTATGGCGCCGTCTGCGGTAGGCCCGCTGATAGCCATCGCTTGAGCATACTCGCCCCACATCTTTTCGACCTCCGCGGGATTAATGGCCGCGGGTCGCCTCGTCTTGACAGCAACGACTGCCGTTCCAGCGGCCAACAGAATGACGACGCCCGCGACTGCGGCGGTTTTTAGTTTTGTCCAGGCCATAAGTTTTAAGGTTCCTTTGAGGAGGGCTGAGGTTGAACTACCGGCGGCGGCTCCTTGGGCGGTTGCCGCCGCGCTCACCGATTTTGCCAGCGCCACCGGAGCGGCTTGCACGGCATTCGCTGAAATCGTATCGGCAATGATGGCCGTGGTGGAATGGACGCCGTGCTTTGTGAGAAACGTCCGCAGTTTATCCAGGGCGCGGCTCATGCGTTTCTTGGCGGCTTCTTCATTCGAGTCGAGGGCGGCGCCGACTTCTTTCAAGCTCTTTCCGTCGAAATATCGCAGGACGACAGCCTGGCGGTCGGTTTCATTCAAGCCGGTCATCGCCGCGTCCAGCAGGGGGGCGATTTCCGGCCAGACCTCGGATTCGTTTTTATTGACGATGGTTTGCATATGGGCTTCCTGCTCGCGGCGGGCCCGACGAATGGCGCCTCGGATAAAAGCTACTGCCTTCAGCCGCGCGGTTTGATACAACCAGCCGGAAAGGATGACGCGTCGTCCCAAGCGCCGGGCATTGCGCGCCAGCAGGACGAAGACGGCTTGGGTGATTTCCTCCGCTGAATGAGGATTGCCGGTCTGCCGCAGGGCCACAGAATAGACCTTGTTGACGTGCCGTATGACGAGGGCGGCAAAGGCCTCCTCGGATTCGCGCTCCAGGTATTCGCGCAACAAGGCGATGTCTTCAAGTTCCTGCATTCACTTATAAATGCCGCCAAATGGGCAAAGGGGACAATATCTTTATGGCAGGTGTGTTTCGAGGAAACTGGTATTCTCTGTCCGGCTGTAGAACACATTTGGCCTCTATTCAGCGGATGTGGCGAGTCCATGATAATATTGTCATTGTCGGGCTGCCGGAAGTGGCGGGGAAGCGTGGACCGGCTGAGCAATGCGTGACAATTCAAGCCAGCTTTCGAAATTCCTCCGGGGTCAGGCCCGCATCGCGGGCAATGCTGCCCATGGTATAAGGATCAATCGGATTTGCCCGGGGGATTATGAGCCGCGTCTCCCCGTTGGACATGACAATATGCCCGCCTTGCCGGATGATGCGATAGTGAAGCTTCTATATACACGAACGGCGTCTTGATGCCGGATCCCGGGAAGTTTCGGCATATCAAACCATCACTTCGGCTTCGCTGACCTTGAAGATTTTGGCCTCCTCGGCCTCCGCGGCCAGCCATTCCTGAATCGCCTCGCGAATGTTCTTCAAGGCTTCCTCGCGCGTGCGTCCCTGCGAATGGCAGCCTTTGAGCAGGGGACAACTCACGGAAAAGCCGTCTTCATGTTCAATCAATGTGACGCGATAGGTGATCATGGCCGAACGATACATTTGAGGTGGACAGAAGTCAAGGAGGCAGCGGACCAAGGCCGCGCCGAAAAGCCACAGCACTGCCTGTTGACGACATGGGAAGAAGGCGTATCCTGCGCCCGAATGTGGCGTCAATGAACCCCACGAAACAGAAAGGAAAAGATTATGAGAACGCTGTTGGATATCACGATTCCGAACGAACCATTTAATTCACTCGCCCGTCAAGGCGCGGCTGGCAGGAAGCTGGGGGCGATTTTGGAGGCGATCAAACCGGAGGCGGCGTATTTTACCGATCAGGACGGCAAACGCGGCGCGGTGCTCGTCGTGGACATGGCCGATGCCGCGAAGCTTCCAAGCCTTGCCGAACCCTGGTTCCTGACCTTCAACGCCGACGTGAAATGCCGCGTCGCCATGACGCCCGACGATTTGAAAAAGGCCGGCCTCGAAACGCTGGGCAAAAAGTGGGAGTAGGAAGTGGCACATGAATCGAAAGTTTTACCACCCTCAAATGCCAAGGGCATCTTATTCCGCGACTTTTCTTTCAGGACTGACCGCTCACCCGTGGTAAACTTCCGGCCCCTGTCAAGCAGTTTAAAAAGAGTGAGAACTTGCGACTGACACTTGCGATTTACTGACAGTCCACGACTATATGCCTGAGGACATAAAAGCCTTCAAGGCCGGGCCCAGAAGAGGGCGGAATCGTGGATGTAGTTGACGCCCGAGTTGTTTTGCGGTGCGAGGTTTACATCGTCCAGTTCCACGTAGGCTTTATGCTCCTTGGCAGACTCATAACCGAAGGAACTCTGCTGGGGGCATTGAAGCCTTACGAGATTCTTGGCCATATAGTCCAGATACTCGGCTGGGTCCTCCTTCTGCCCGTTATGATCGGCATCCTTTGAGAGCACAAGAGGCTCGCCTTTGATCATACGGGCACGCACCTCTGGAATTGAAAGCAGGTTTCCTTGCGAGTCGGTGAAATATACATTGAAAGTGGGATCCAGGTAAACCCACTTTTGTAGATCCTTTAGCCACACGGCGGTAATGACGTGGCAGTCGCGGTCCTTCTTGTCCAGAGGGAGGCAGGTGATGTGTCGGGACTTGTAGCCCAAGGCGAGACAGGCCTCGTTGAGAATAGTGGCCATCATTCGACAGTTGATGCCCCGCCCCTCCTTTTTGCAGAGCTCGAGGAGGTTCAAAGCATTCCAAGGCTGAGGGGCTTGCAAGTTTCCATCGTGGCGGACCTGGGTGTGAACCCAGCGCAGGAGGTTGAGCACCCGCGAAGTGTCGTCTCCCTTTCCTGCAATAGATTCCAACTGCCAGGTTTCGCGGAAGCGCGTGAGATCGGGATCCTGCTTGGATTGGTAAGTGAAAGTCACCGAATCCGTCTGGGTATTACTGGCGTAGTCCGCGTGCTGGCGGAGGATTGATAAGTGGTCAACACGCCGGACGCGGACCATTTCCGAGAGGACCAGAAAACCGGGATCCTTGCGAATGGGATCCAGGTCGGCATCGGACTGAAGATGAGAGAAGTTCTTGAAGCCGAGCCCGACGGCCATTCCCAGGTAGGCGACGGCCTCTCCCGGTTTACCCAAGAGAGACGCGCCGCACGCCAGATCGTAAAAGTAGTCAGATTGGGTGTCCTGCTCCAAGGAGGCGAAATCGGGCGAAGCTACACGCCTTTGCATGATCTGCATGGCTTCGGCAATCTTCTTTTCCTTCCACAGCGAGTGGATCGTGCCAATCTCGGATTGGATCTCGGTAGTCAGAGTTTCGGTTTGACCGAAGGCCGTCGCAACGGGGAGCGCGAGAAGAATCAGGAAGGAGAAAACAATCAATATACGTTTCATAATTCATCTTTCATTCCTTTACTAAGGAATCTGGCCTGATTGGTTACATAAAAAGCGCGGAATTTTGGAATCAATTACCACTCAAGTTGGGATTTCCCCATATGATTTCTTGCCCACGACCAGCGTGAGCATTTTTCTTGATTCTGTTCCTTCTCCACGGATTTACAAGCCTTTTTCCTGTCCGCCCCCGGTTTTGGGTGTGTGACCGGAAAGTAACCTGAAACCATTAGGCGACGGCGCGGATTTTGAGGCGGTCGGATTCATGGAGTCGATCCCAGCATTCCTCCCAGCGATTGCCTTGAAGGGCACAACGCAAATCCAGCACACTTTTGCCGCCGGGTTCGGTCCAGAACATGCCGGAGTTTTTGAGGCGCTGGCCGATCACGGCCCGGCATCCGGCCTCGACTACGCCCGAGCCGCAGAACAGTCCGGCTTGGCGGTAAGTTTTGTAGAACATGCGGTGTTGATGATGCTCGAAGTAGGCGATTTGGCGTCCCAAGGCATCACTACAGGAACCCATTTGTTGAAGGCGGCGGCGGGCGGCGGCGATGACCTCGGCCACGCGGTTGTTCTTGATCTGGTCCTCCCAAGTGGATTCCATTTTGTCCGACCAGTGTTTTTGCCCGGCGTAGAGGCCCTCACAGAGAAGGTGCAGATGCTCCAAGGCATGATAGAGATCCAGGATTTCCACCGCTCCGGCAAAGCAGAGCCGCCGCAGTTCCCAAATCCAGGCCGCGCCATCGCCGATGAAGACGACTTGGCGCGCCCGTCCGATGCCCCGCCGTCGAGCCTCCTCCCGAATGCGGACGCCAAAGGCTTCGGCGGACTCAAAGCCGCCCACGTAGGTGGTGGAGGCGTAATCGCGTTCGGGCCGGCCTTCCTCGTCGCAACGGGTTTGGGTGAAAACCGCGCCCAGCTTGACCTCGCGGGTTTTGGCGCTGCCGTCCGGTTGTTTGCCTTTGCGGCCCGCCAGTTCGCGGGCGACCATGGGTACACCGGTGCCATCGACCTCCACGTACAGGATGGGGATCGGACCCGTGTCGGGGCTGGGGCCTTGTTCCAGTTGCACCGCCACCCGCGGAGCCACCTGATTGACCAGACGCTGGATTTGCCTTCCCTGGATGGCAATGGCGGCCAGGGTGCGCAAGTCCTCACTGGCCCCCTGATAACCTTGCCGCGCCGCCGCCCGCGCTGCCAGACGCACCAGGGCCGGTGAAAAACTGTGGATCAGCCCCAAGGCTTGGTCCAAAGGCGCCCGTCCGCATTGACGGGCTGGATCATAAAAATAACGGCGGCGCAATGGCACCGGACCGAAAATGGTCTGGGCCTGCTTGACGCGGCCGGGATGACATTTTTCGCCCGGTCGGCTGACCTGGCCGCCCAAGCTTGGGTCGGCCTGATGGAGCAAGTCTTCCAGCAACGCCCGTCCATCTTTGAATAACGCTTGGCGCAAGCCCAATTCCACCGCCTCCAAATTGCCCACGCCCTGGCGGGCAAAATCCTCCCGGACCAGTCTTAGGAAGGCCTCGGTTTCCTGGAAGCGCCCGGCCTGGACCTCCTCCGGCTGGAGTTTTTTTTACGGTCGGGTTTGGCCTCGGCCAGTTGGGTCATCTGATCGGTGACGGTCACGCACTGGTCGGCCAACTCCTGGAATCGTTTGAAGTTGCCGACGTGCTGCTCGACTTGGGCGGCTTGGCTGGCGGGCACACGCCGGCTGAACTTTTTGCCTTGGTGAAACCCCTGGAGGACGAAGAGGGTCTGACCATTGCGCTTTTTGGAGTAAACCTGGCGGCTGAGGCTGCCCCGGCGGAGGCGGTCGATGGATTGAAGTTGGGCCAGAAGCGCAGCGCGCTGGGCGGCGAGTTGATCAATGGCATTTGGCATGGGCTAGTTGTATCCCTATAGATACAACAATGCAAGCAAAAAACACCGGCCAAACGGTCTTTTTGAATTCAGGTTACTTTCCGGTCACACACCCCCCGGTTTTTCTCTGACACTGGGGGTGATCGCGGCCAATGGGTTCGCGGGTGGATCATCTTCAGTGCCGTTCTGAACCCTTGGAACTGACTTGGATTGAACCCGGCATGACTGGCTGGAGTGGTCATTTTCATCCACCCAACCCATTGAACCGGAGCAACTTGGGTCCAAACAACAATGTCACCGTTACGTGAACATCACGGGACTGGAAGTGGCGCTGCTGCTCAACTTCAAGGAATCCAAGCTGGCCTGGAAGCGTGTCGTGGGCGGGGAACCGGAGAGAGGGGTGGGGAGAGACGCCGAACACCGCGGACGAGGACGCCCACGCTCCCCGAAAACTGGATCAAGACAAACTCGCCGGCGCTTCAACGAAGAATCTCCTCCGCGCTCAACGCGCGGGGGAGACTCCCTGATAGAAGCCGTTGTTAAGGCAACTGAGGCCTGGTTAATAGGCGGTGCAGAGCAGCGCCGGGACGCGGCGGTCTTGCACAAGGTTTTTATCGCCGAAGGCGCCCAACTGGATTCTGGACTCCGGCACTCCGGCTTGAATCAGCGCGTCACGAATGGCGCTGACGCGATGGTTGCTCAGATCCTGGCTGCGCGGGTCGGTGCCCTGCGGATCCATCGAGCCATCAAGTCCGATGGCCAAGGAGGGATTGCTCTTCATATAGAGCGCGATCTCGGAGATCTTCTTCATCTCGGATTCCCGAAGGTCCGAGCGGTTGTAATCGAACCGGAAGTCCCGATAGAGGGTCCAGCCGGTCATTACCCCGGCGGGGCCTTGTGCGCCAGTTGCGCCGACCGGGCCTTGGGCTCCGGGTTCGCCAGCCGGTCCAAGATCGCCCATGCTTCTAAGAGCGATGAGCATTCTAGCCCGCGCCTGGGCGTCTGCTTCGCCGGACGGGGCCACTGAGCCCGTGAGGACTGTTCCGTTGTTGCCCTGTGCGCCGATGGTTCCGGCCGCGCCTTGCGCGCCGGGATTACCCGCGGGTCCCACTGACCCGATGCCGCCCACCGTTGTGCTGCCCAGGCCACCGGTCGTTCCGGCCAGGCCTTGTGAGCCTGCGAAACCCTTTTGGCCAGCGGGGCCGGATGGGCCGACAAGTGTCGGACCTTGAGGACCGGACTGTCCGGTGAGACCTTGCGCTCCGGTTGAGCCGGCAAGGCCGATGGTGCCTTCAGCACCGGCCACAGTGGCGCCTTGCGCGCCGGTGTCTCCGGCGATGCCTTGTGCTCCCGCGGGACCGGCAGGGCCAATAACGCCGGCAGGGCCGACCACGCTTGCGCCTTGAGCGCCAGTGTTTCCGATAGCGCCTTGGGCGCCTGCGGGACCCGCCGCCCCAATATCCCCGGCAGGACCTACGGCGACGTTACCCGTCGGGCCGCTGGCACCGGTTGCGCCTTGAATGCCAACGCGGCCGGCAGGACCTTGATTGCCGGCCAGACCAGGCAGGTAATCGCCTTGAGCGCCCGTGGCGCCGACCTGACCTTGCGCGCCCGCCGGCCCGGCAGGGCCTTGTTGGCCGGCAGGGCCGGCAATGCTGGCTCCAGCGGGGCCGGTCGCTCCGACTTGACCTGCCATGCCTGCGGGGCCGGAAGGGCCTTGAGGGCCGCGCGGCCCGACCAGGCTGACGGGTTGGTCCGCGACGGGCCTATCCGCGACGGGCTTGTCCGAACTGCACCCGATGACTCCACAGAGCAGTGGCAATGCGGCGAGGCAGACGACTAATGTAATCTTGCTTGGGGTTATGCCCCTTTTTTCAGATGTTTTTATCATAATGTTTCATTCTTGATCTTAATTGTTTACTGTCACTTTGGCGGTTTGAGCTTCGCCGCGGCATTGCTAGACCGCCCCGGCTGCATGGTTCCTGGACATCTTGTGTGTACGATTGTTTCCGCCGGAACACACTAGGCGGCGCTCCGGCTTTGTGCCATTAGGTGTTTCCCCATGGGGTGTTCAACGCACGGAGGGAATATAACAGGAATCCGGGATCGCGCGGGACTCGTGAGCGTGCATTTCACTTTTTTGGGTGACTCCTGTCGGCGAAGAATCGCTTTAAGATTTCGGACCTTTCAATTGAGAATTGGTCATTGAACATTGGTCATTGGTTATCGCAAGAGTCGTCTCCAGACCGTCGCCGGGAAACTGTCTTCTGCCGACTTTGCCCGTGGCAATGGACTTTCCCGCTCTGAGAGTTGCTGGGGCGTCATACCGAAGTTGTTTACATGATAAATGAGAGATTCTCGATGACCAATTCTCAATCGTTTCAATCGCTGAAATCCAGTCCACTACACAACAGCACCCAAGAACGTGATATGCATCCGACTCGTGAAGACATTCCCGCACAAGCTTGACATGGGCTTGGATTCTCCATCAAATGAAGCCGCCCAAAGATAATCGGTTGCAAAAATGAGCGCAAAATATGTCATCGGCCTGGATTACGGGACCAATTCGGTGCGCGCGCTCATTGTCAACACGGCCGATGGACATGAGGCGGCGGCGCACGTTTGGAATTATGAACACGGCGCCCAGGGCGTCATCCTGGGACGCGACCCAAACCTGGCCCGGCAGCATCCCGGCGACTACATCAAAGGGGCGGAAATCACGATCAAGAAGGCCCTGGCGCTGGCCAAAAAAACCGCGCGCGGTTTCCAGCCCGGGCAAGTGATCGGAATTGGCGTGGACACCACCGGGAGCACGCCGTTGCCGGTGGATGCGAGCGGGCAGCCGCTGGCCTTTGAGAAGCGATTTGCCAAAAACCCGGCCGCGCTGGCCTGGTTGTGGAAAGATCACACGGGCACTGCCGAAGCGGCCGAGATCACCGCCCTGGCGGGGAAAATCCGCCCGCAATACGTGGCCAAGTGTGGCGGCACTTATTCCAGCGAGTGGTTTTTCAGCAAAATCCTGCATTGTTTGCGCAGCAGCCCGGAGGTTTTCCAAGCCGCCCATTCGTGGGTGGAGCTGGCCGATTACATGCCCGCCGAGTTGACGGGCACGCTTGGCCCGGAGAAGCGGATCGCGGGGATTTGCGCCGCGGGACACAAAGCCATGTACAACGCCGACTGGGGCGGTTATCCCGACGCCGAATTCCTCGGCAAGCTGGATCCCAAAATGGCGGAATTGCGCGCCCGGCTTTGTCCGCGAGTCCAATCGGTGGATCGGGCGGCGGGCGGCTTGACCTCCGCCTGGGCGGCCCGCACCGGTTTGACGGCCGGAATCCCGGTGGCGGTCGGGGCGTTTGACGCGCACCTGGGCGCGATCGGCTGCGGGATTGCGCCGGGGACGCTGGTGAAGATCATCGGCACGAGCAGTTGCGACATTGCGGTGGCGCCGGAGACCACCGCGTTGAAGGACATTCCCGGCTTGTGCGGCATCGTCAAAGGCAGCGTGCTCCCGGGCTTTTACGGACTGGAGGCGGGCCAGTCGGCGGTGGGGGACATTTTCAACTGGTTTGTCAATTATATCAATCCCGGCGGCGGGAAGGCCGGCTCGCACGAGGAGCTTTCGGCGCGGGCGGCGCGGCTGGCGCCGGGAGAATCGGGCCTGGTGGCGCTGGACTGGAATAACGGCAATCGGACGATCCTGGTGGACCAGCGGCTGACGGGGCTGCTGCTGGGCCAGACATTATGCACGACGCCGGCGGAAATATATCGGGCGCTGATCGAGGCGACGGCCTACGGGGCGCTGGCGATCATCAACCGATTTGAAGAGTACGGGGTGGGGATCGGGCAGATCGTCAATGCCGGGGGCATCGCCGAAAAAAACCCGCTGGTGCTGCAGATTTACGCCGACGTGACCGGCCGGCCGATGAAGATTTCGCGCTCGGCCCAAACGTGCGCGTTGGGGGCCGCGGTGGCGGCGGCGGTGGTGGGCGGGGCGCACGCCGGATTCGCGCCGGCGCAGAAGGCGATGACGGGTTTGAAGGCGCGGGTCTTCAAACCAGACCCCGGGGCGCACGCGGTCTATCGGGAACTTTATCCGCTTTACAAGACGCTGCACGACGCGTTCGGCACGGCGGACTGGAGCGGCAGGCTCCATGGCATCATGAAACAACTGCTGGCCATCCGCGCGCGCGCCAGAAAGTAGATCGCCCATGCTGGAAGAACTGAAAGAAGAGGTTTGCCAGGCCAATCTGGATTTGGTGAAGGAGGGCCTTGTGGCGCAGACTTGGGGTAATGCCAGCGGCATTGACCGCGCCAGTGGAAATATGGTGATCAAGCCTTCCGGCGTGGCTTATGAGGGGATGAAGCCGCAGCAGATGGTCGTCGTTTCGCTGCGGACGGGCAAAGTGACGGAGGGCGAACTGGCGCCCAGTTCGGACACGGCGACGCACCTGGCGCTTTACCGCGCGTTCCGGGAAATAGGCGGGGTGGTCCACACGCACAGCCTTTTCGCGACCGCGTGGGCCCAGGCGCGCAAGAGCATTCCGGCCTACGGCACCACGCAGGCGGATTACTGGCACGGCGTTGTTCCCTGCACGCGCTTGTTGACAGCGGCGGAAATCAAGACGAATTACGAGGCGAACACCGGCCGGGTGATCGTGGAGACTTTCGCCAGGCGCGACCCGGCGCGGCATCCCGCCGTGCTGGTGGCCGGCCACGGGCCGTTCACCTGGGGCAAAAGCCCGCGGGAGGCGGCGCGGAACGCGGTGGCGCTGGAGTTTGTGGCCCGGCTGGCCAGCGAGACGCTGCGCCTGAACCCAAAGGCCAAACCGATCCCGGCGGTATTGCTGGCAAAACATTTCTTTCGGAAGCATGGTGCCGGGGCGTATTATGGGCAGAAATAAACTCAATCCACATAATTCAAACTTGCTATGAACAAGATGATTAAAAGGCTGGCTCTCCTGGGAGCGGGCGCGTGTGTCGCCTGCATGGTTGGTTGCACGTCGGACAACAAGCCGGCGCCGGATCCGTTCGCGCCGCATTTCATCACCAGAGTTTCCTTTGGCGTTCTGCCGGATGGCAGGCCGGTGGATATTTACACGTTGCGCAACAGCAAGGGCGCCGAGGCGCGCATCATGACCTACGGCGGGGTGATCGTTTCGCTGAAAGTGCCCGACCGGAACGGGACTCTGGGGGATGTGGTGCTGGGTTATGACACACTTCAGGAGTATCTCACCAACCCGGTCACTTACTTCGGCGCGCTCATCGGCCGCTACGGCAACCGGATTGGCGGCGCGAAGTTCACCCTGGATGGAAACACGTATCACTTGGACGCCAACAATAACGGGAACACATTGCACGGCGGGAAAGCGGGTTTCGGCATCGCCCTTTGGACGGCGACGCCGGTCCAGAGCGCGACGGAGCCGGAGCTGAAGCTGGATTATACCAGCAAGGACGGCGACGGCGGCTATCCCGGGAATCTGAAAGTCACGGCCACCTACCGCTTGAGCGAGAATAATGAACTGCATCTTGATTTTACGGCGACCACCGACAAGGACACGGTGGTCAACCTCACAGCGCACTCATACTTCAACCTCGCGGGCAGCGGCAACATCCTCAACCATGTGCTGATGATACCCGCCGACCGGATCACGCCGGTGGACGCGGGATTGATTCCGACGGGCGATTATCGGATGGTGACGGGGACGCCGTTTGATTTCCGCGAGCCAACGGCGATTGGGGAGCGGATCAACGCGGAGGATTCCCAACTGCAACCGGGGCCGGGATATGACCACAATTATGTGTTTGACAAAAAGCCGGGGACCCTGAGCCTCATGGCGCGCGTGAGCGACCCGGCGAGCGGACGGGTGCTGGAGGTCTGGTCCACCGAGCCGGGCGTGCAGTTTTATTCGGGCAATTCGCTGGGCAACACGATCAAAGGCAAAGGCGGTGTGGAATATCACACGCACGACGCTTTCTGCCTGGAGCCGCAGCATTTCCCGGACTCGCCGAACAAGCCGCAATTCCCCAGCACGGAGTTGAAGCCGGGGCAGGTTTATCAGAACAGCATCATCTATAAGTTTTCCACGCGCTAAACCGCATCTGAATGCCGGCGCCACAGAATTCATGAACAAATCAGCATCCGGACTGGAAGAAGAAATAGACAGGCCCTGGCAGAGTTGGCGGGGGTGCGTTTTCGGCGGGTCTTTCGCGCTGCTGGCCATCATTTTATCATCGTGCGCCACGCAGAAGGGCGGCGAGGTCAGGTCGGCGGAACCGTCTTTGCGCTGGATTTCCAGCACGCAGGCCGGGCCGTGGAAGGAAATGCCTCTGGTCACCGAGCCGGAGCCGGGCCAGGCTTCTCGAACGAAGCCGCTGCAATTGGACGCCAAAACAACCTTTCAAACGATGGACGGCTTCGGCGGTTGTTTCAACGACCTAGGCTGGCAGGCCTTGCAGGCTTTGGACGACGCCGGGCGCCAGGCCGCGTTGCAGGCGCTGTTCGGGCCGGGCGGATGCGATTTCAACCTCGCCCGCGCGCCGATGGGGGCCAATGATTTTTCGCTGGCGTGGTATTCGCTGGACGAGACACCCGGCGATTATGGCATGAAAGACTTCAGCATTGCGCGCGACGAGAAGACTCTCATTCCCTTCATGAAAGCGGCGATGAAGTATCAGCCCAAACTGGCGGTCTGGGGCGTGCCCTGGTCGCCGCCGTCGTGGATGAAGTCCAACGGCCAATACAAAGGCGGCCACATGAAGCAAGACCCGGAAATACTGGCGGCCTACGCGCTTTATTTTTCGAAATACGCGCGCGCTTATCGCGCCGCGGGCGTGAATCTTTACGCCGTGATGCCGCAGAACGAGCCGAACTATAACAACAATGTCTATCCGCAATGCGAGTGGACGCCGGCGGAGCTGAACCACTTCGTGCGCGATTACCTTGGGCCGCGCCTCCGGCAGGACCACGTGAAGGTGGAGGTTTGGCTGGGCACCATTGTCAAGCCCGCAAATGAAACCGTGGACGCGGTGCTGAGCGATCCGGCGACCAGTCCGATGATCACCGGGGTTGCATTTCAGTGGGAGGGGCAGAACTCATTTCTCCGCACGCACGACCGATACCCCGGCAAGAAGCTGATGCAGTCCGAGACAGAATGCAACGACGGTCAGAATTCCTGGGCGCAAGGCCTGGCCACATTCCGAAAAATCATCGAGGACACCCGCAACTTCGCCAACAGTTACTTTTACTGGAACATGGCGCTCGACGAGACGGGACGCAGCACCTGGAACTGGCGGCAGAACAGTTTGATCACCGTGAACCGGCCAGGCGGCGGCGTCCTCTACAACCCGGAGTTCTACGCGATGAAACATTTTTCATCCGTGGTGCGGCCGGGCGCGAAGCGGATCGCGGTCAACGGCGGCCCGTTCCCGGATGTCGTGGCATTTCTCAATCCGTCGGGAAGCCGCGTCCTCATTTTCGCCAACGACTCGGAGCAGCCTGTCTCCGCCGCGTTGGATGCCGGCGGCCCTGAACTGAAACTTGAAGTGCCGGCCAAATCCATGAACACCATCACGCTGCCTGGCAAATAAGGGCATTCAAATTGGCCCATATATTTAGAAGAAGTGTCAAACCACGAGCACCCATTCGAATCGTCGCTGTCCGTCACCGTTGAGCACCTGGATGGCGTGTTGGAAAACCCGGCATCGTTGCCGTGGCTGGAATTTTGGCTCAATCCACGCAGGCTGCGCGGCAGTGATTTCCTGATGCGCTG
>JBEKOF010000206.1:0-8800 GCA_049522055.1 Verrucomicrobiota bacterium
GCGGCCAAAAAAGCGGACAGGTTTGGGTTCGCACCTTCCGGCGCCTCAAAACTCAGAAAAAAACCTGGAATACCGAGGTAAAATTAGATCGTTCTTATTGACTCTATGTCAGGAGTTCTGGAATCATGACCAATGAAAAGGCGGCAACGCTCCAAAATCGCCGCCGAAATTCGGGGAGGGATTTTTCCGCAGAGATTTGTGTAGCCGCCGCTCCAAAGTTGGCTCAATTTCTCACTCCGCTTCCACTCATCAGCCGATCCGAGCAAGACCAAACTGGCGTCCGGCATTTCCCTTGTAAGCAGCATAAGCAACTTTCCCCAGTTCTCCTCGCCCCAATCTTTCACCGAAACTTTGGTTCCAACGCTCACCGCAATGAAATTAGTCTGATGGGAAGGCAATAAATACAATGCTTGATCTCTCTCTGCTTTGGTGAGCCCCAGTCTCCATAATCGCTGATCCGCCAAATCGATGTCCCCGAGTGAAGCTAGGCGCGAAGCCAGCCTTCGTGATTCTGGTTCAAACTCGCCTTCCTTCATTTTCTGAACATGCAAATCCCGCCGCCGTAAGGGAGTGCCGACAATGTGCTTAATTCCGCAGGAAAGGAAGAAGATATGGTCACGCAGGCTTTTGAACAAACCCCGCCCGGCGGCCAAATTAATCAGTACATCCGGCTGGATTTCGTGAATCGTTTGCCGAACCCTTGCCAATTCATTTGCACGGCGGATCCCGACCGGATAATTCACGGCCTCATTGCAAAGTCCGCTGTTTTCCAAGACGGCCATCGCGGGCGCGGCTTTTCCAGAAATGGGATGATTCGTCAAGAGGGTGATCCTGCTGTGCGGATAAACCCTGCGAATGAGATGGAAACAGGGTAAAGCAATCACTGTATCGCCGAGACTTCCAAGACGATAAACCAGAACATTATGCGGCGACGACATGCGCACTAATCGCTGAACCTGGGTCAAGTCTCGTTGCGGCGTTTTGCGCTGGCATTGGCATTCCCAGGATTCGAAGCCGCAGCCAGCGCAAGGCCCCCGCCAATCACGGCCGACCCTTGAGTTGTGGCTTGTCCCCATTGGCCGTTGAGCACAATCAAAAAACACGCCGAGGCGAAGAGCAGGCTCTCTGGGGAATTGTGTCGCCAGGCTCGCAAGGCGGTAAACGCGATCAAGCTAGCCAGCGCAATGCGATATACAATTATAATACTTCCCAAAATGAATCCATCGTCATAAAGCAGCCGTCCCCATTCGCTCTCGGAAGCTCCAAATCCGACTTCTTCTGTTAATGTCTTCTGTCCGACATTCGTCGAGTATCCCGTTCCCAGACCAGAATATGTGACTCCAGCAAAGGAGCCAAACAGGTCATTCAAGACCCGATCAACGATCGCCTCCTGAAAGCCTCCGCTTTCCACCGTCGCCCCCTCCCAGCGCGCGTTAAACGCTTCCATCCCATCCTGTACCACTTGGGATTGGCGCGCCAATGTGGATAGAACGAGCAAAGCCAAAGCAAACTCTACGACCAATTTTGCGGAAAGGCGTCGCCCGACAATCATTGCCAGAACCCCGGTCATCGCCACAATGGCCACACTTAAAAACAGGGTGCGGCTGATGGATATTGGAATGGTGATGAGGATGGCGCCCCCTGAGGCGATCATTGTCCAGACAGGCAGTTGTCGTGTAAGCAAAAGTGTAAACCAGCAGGCTGTGAACAGAGGGTACAACTGGGCCGGTCCCGAAATAAAACTAAATGTGCCCGGCGGGCGGAAGCGATCCAATGCTCCGCTAAAACCGGCCCCGTCCATATTGCCGCCAACGCCCCGGTTGACCCAAGCATCTTGCGGTGCATAGAATTGAGTCACCAACAAGGCCGTATAGGGAACTGCCACCCACACCGCCAACTTCGCCAATGCCGTGATATCCTTTTGCCGCACAACTTTGCCCATGATAAAGATAAGCGGAACATGCAGAAAATCACAGCGCACCCCATACAGAGCAACTAACATATTTCCGTGGCCCAGCAGCATTGCGTAACCAAACGATAGGAACGCCAGCAACGTGCCCCATATTACGAATCCATTCACTGGAAATACATTGCTGGAAATAGCGAAGCAGTAGATGACAATAACCAGGGGATCACGAATCAGCAGCAAAGGAGTAGCCAGCCCAGGCAGAAACCACCTTCGCAAAGCGCCCTCAATCAGCCAGAGAATCAGGTAGGCCCAGATGAGCTTGCGGATCACGCTCGTCTGCTCTTGTAAGTGCCTCCGTGCAGAAGCTGGGGGAAGAGGATTACTCGTCGGGAGCCGGATTATTTCTCCCGCCATCATGGGATTCATTCTCATAAGGGCCATGAATTTAGGATTGTACTGGCTATGGTTTTGCCGTACATTTCCCAAGTAATTTGGCAGGCTTTAGTTTGAGCCGAGAGCGACATTTCAACAAGGCTAGACCGATGATCTGCAAACCAGGAGATTTTTTCTGCGATCTTATCGGCACGGCGAATCGGAACCAGAAATCCCGTTTCCCCTTCGGCGATCAAGTCCTCGCCACCAGTGTTGGGAGTGATAATGAGCGAAAGACCTTGACTCATCGCTTCCTGCATGACCAGCGCTCGCCCTTCCACAATGGAGGGCAAGCAAAGCACGTCGCAACTCCGCATCAATTCCAACACTTTCTCATGTTGGCGGCCCGCCTCATAAGTGAATCCATTAAACTCCTTCCTGTAAAATTCCATCGGAGCCTGCGGCGTCCCCATGACAACCAACTCAACATCGCTCCGATCCAACATCCGCATCGCGCCAAACAAATCCCCCAGCCCTTTGCGCTGGCTCATCGATCCGGCAAATAAAACCCGCAGCTTTTTCCCAGTGTTGCTGGGAACACGGCTGCTAGCCGGTGCAGTCTTTGGTGAACCGAACGGGGCGACCACCACCGTTTTCTCCATTTGGACATTTTCAGGAAGTGATCTGGCGACAAATTGGCTTGGACAAATCACCACTTCGGATAATCCGATCTCCTGGGTCTTGCGATTCAGTTTCGATTCGGAATCACATACCCCTCCGCCTAGAGTTGCCTTCCAAGCGGGCAGCCGCTCGGCTTCTTCCGCCAGTAATTGACGCAGGGTTTGCCAATAGGCGATGGGAAGATCATAAATGCGCCTTATGTCTAATTCCTTGGCCGCCGTTAGAGTTTCCAGCGCGCCATCTTCGTAAGAGTAAACACCACCGAAACGCTGCGGCGCTCTTCGCAAGCATTTCGCCACAATTTTATCTTGCGCGTGATAAACCGCATCAATAGAAAGCGCCCCCGTTTCATGCCGCCCAAGGTGGTGCAGCTTAAGGCGGTTGGCCAGCATCCGCCCAATTTCCCTTGTCGGGTTCTGAACGGTGATTGGTCGCAAACACTCCGCAAAGGTCCGTCGCTTGAATTCGCCTGTCCATCGCATTTGTCCGAGAAAATCCCAGAGATTGCCGGGGTAAGACGCGATCGTTGTATGAAACTCCTCCAGAATGCCTGCGTTGTATAAACCCATCAAGGCGGCCCGGACATTGGCGTTACCCGTCGGGTGAGAAAACAGAAGGCCATTCGGCTTCTTTTGGGCAACGCCTTCTCGTCCGGTGCTGGTGGCCCAATTCTGTCTTGGTCCGGACTCTCTTGCGATGGTGAAATGCGGCGTCATCCAATTAAGCGATCGCACCTTTCCTTAGATGCCTCTGTTTATAGAGCGCGTTATAGGCTCCGCGATAAAAGTCCATAGGGCGCAAATAGGTTTCCAAGGTGCTCCGCCCCCGTTCCGCGCGCTCCCTGTATTCGACCTCGTCCATGGACGCAGCCCGTTTTAGGGCGTCAGTCAATTCTCCAATGTTTCCCGGTTCAACCATCAAGGCGGCGTCTCCTCCCGCTTCTGGCAGGCCGCCATCACGGGTGACAATGGCGGGAACACCAACACTTCGAGCCTCAATGGGGGTCATCCCCAAATCTTCCCGTGTGTTCGAGGGCGCCACCAGCCAGCGGCAGGACGCCAATCGCATTGCTTTATTCTTCTCATCAACAAACCCGGGGATTTCCACTCCTGCCACGCCTACATTCTGGATTAACGAGTCAACAGCCGGTTTCAAGGGGCCGTGGCCGAGCAATGTCAGCGGCCATTGCAAGGGGTCCAACTTTGCGCGCGAATAGGCCGTGATAAGGTCTTCAACCCCCTTGTTTGGAATCCATCTGCCCATGAAAAGAAAGCCCTTGCGTTCCGCCGGCGGACACCATGCCTTGGGGGCAAGGCACTCGGGGCATACCGAAGGAAAGCACTCGCTTCCTTTCCATTTTTGTTTCGGCTCCCAGGTGTTCCAGACAAATCTCGAATTATAAAAGCGGCGGTTGGCCAGCCTTGCGCCTAACGGCCACAAAATGGAATGGATTTCTAGTTTGCGTTGCAGCCAATTATGAATGCTTATAATTAGCTTTTTGCCGAAGAGCCATGCTGGAAAAACAATATCCGGAGACGCATTCTGCCCATGCACAATATCCGCCCAACGAATTATTTTTAACAACTTCATATCGCCGCTCCTCACAAAATGAACCGGGCAATCCAAAGGAGAGGCCATTCCCTTCAAATCACGCTGCAACTCTTGTCCTGCCACCAATTTAAAACATACCTGCACCTCAAATTCCGGCCACGTTCGGACGGTGGATGCAAGCCCGATGACAAAGCCTTCTATGCCTCCGTAGTGGCCTTGGCTGGGGGTGATGATTAACAATTTCATGACACTCGAAAGGCGCCGCTATTGTGTTCCAACGTCCTCAGTGAAGCTGGTCAGTTAGAAATGTTTGCCGGCAGTTCATCATCTTCAGGATTTCACCTGCAACGTATTCCACGGGGCAACCTTGCGGCGCGTCGGGGTCTCGCGTTGGTAAAGTCTTTAGCAAGGCAAATTGCTTTGGCGAAAGCAGTCGGGACGATGTTTCTTCGCGTGGAGAATCCGGCCCGCGGAGACGCCAGTCATCCCGTATTACCAACACCGGCAAACCGTGCTGCAGCATGGCCGCGACCGAACCGCTTTTTTGAATGACCTGTCGCGGCGTGGTGGCCAAACCTAAATCAAGCGCCTGCAGTATTTTTGAAATCTCGCAACCGGGTCTTTCTCCAACCACCACCACATCGGCGTGGTTGCGGATTTTATTCTCTAATTGTTCGAACATGGCGGGAGTCAGGTTGCTGCGGCCGTGAAACACCAGCATCAAGCGCTTTTGAGACTGCTGGAGCAAAGGAAACAGAGTGTTGACAACTTCTTCCACCTTCCATTCCGGATAGACCGCCCCAAATATGCCGGCCAAGTAGAGCTTCTTCCGCTCGGGCCGTTTGACACCGGCTTGGCTGACCAATGGTTCAAGAATCTCAGCCCAGCCGTCGCCTTTGACATAAGGCACATTACTGATCAGCGGCAAGACTGCGGCCGCAATCTTTTCACGGCCTAAGGCGATCCGAAATACTTCGGCTTGAGTATGCACGACGCGCGGGCGCAAACGGCGCATAATGTCCAGCACGATGCCCCGTTGCAGCGCTCCGCACACGCGATGTCTGACCGGAGAGTTTTCGCCCAATCCCAACCAGAGCTCGTGAAACATCACATGCCACGATGTCTTGGAATTGATGGCGGCAAGGTTTTTCCCCAGTCCGAAACAAAGTCCTTTAGGATGAAAACCGAATATGACAAACTGCAAACTCGCCCAATCGGGTTTGAAGGATTCCACCCAGCGGCGGGCTTCCGTCACGCGGCTGCTCCAGGGCGCGGCGCTGGGCAGGCGCATCACGTCAACTGAAGTGCCTTCGATCTCTTGGCATTCAAACTTCGTTGCGGCGATGTGAGGATCGTTCAAGGCAACGGCCACGCTGGGATGACCTTGGCGGATCAAGGCGCCGGCCACGCGGCGGCTATAATCGCCTACGCCATCCTTGCCGGGCTCCATGGAACTGCAGAGAAATGCTAACCGCATTTGAGCTGGATTCGTTGCGTTCCTCTGCGCAGTTTATGCTGGCCATCACCTGCAGTTTCTACGAAAGTCGCTTTCACGCTCTGCTCAGGAATCGCCCAAGAAAAGCGGCCAGCCCAAGACAAAATCTTTTGAGCCACAAGCTGGCGGTCGGGTAAAGCCGAATCGGGGAATTTACATGTCGGAAATAAATCCGGTCGGCGCGCGACGGTGCGATCCCGCGCAGCAGCAATGTTCTTAGGAAAGGTTTATCCCACGGTTTTTTCCCCCCCGCAGCATGGCTCATGACGTATCCGCCTCCACCATGTTGGAAGTCCATCCCGTCCTGCCCCATCAGGCTGATCGGAGATTCAGTCGCCATCGCCGCAACATTCATGGCGTCCTGGTCAGTCTTGTGAAACAGATAAGTGCGGTCGCGAACATTGACGTTTTGCAGGCCGCCAATTTCTGGAGCCATTAGTTCCTGCAGCCTCTGCCAACAATGGAGAAATTCAATTTGCTCCCGCCTCAGTCCGAAAAAACCTCCATTGAAATAAATGCTCGGCTCGCGGCGAAACGTGATTCCGTGCGGCCTGTAAAATCGCTCCCAGGCGTAACGAATCGGATGGTTTGCCGGCATAGACATATTTATGTCCGCGCAGAGAGCTACTCCGGCCTGCACCCATTCCTCATAAAAGGACCAGCGGCAAATCACAGTTATGTCCGGGTCAAAATAAAAAATGGCCTGCACTTGCGGGCAATACTGCTCCCAGAGCGACAATATGAAATCAGGTTTAAAATTCGTTAAATGGACATTTGTTGTAAGGGGGATGAATTTTAGCGCCAACCCCTCCGCTGCGCGAAATTCAGTCGAGCCGTCCGCGGCTTTGGGCCCGGCCACCCACGGCGGCAGTTCGCCGCGATAACCGGCGTAGATCGTGCCGCGATATCCACAGGCATAAAGTGAATTGGAAAGTGCGCCCAGACCGCGATGATATTTACCTTCAAATAGAGTGCAAACAACCGAAGTCATGCGGTTAGTTCCTGGTAAGCCTCTATGTGCTTTTGCGCGACGATCTGCGGACTCAAATGCTTCTCGGCGAAGCGGCGGCAATTTCCAGCGGTTTCGTCCCGCCATTTCCTCCTTGCAAGATATTGCTCGATCAAAGCAATCATCCCATCATCGTCATTGTTCGCCACAATCGGGAAGACCGTTCCACCGCCATAATCGCGAATACCGCCCACATCCGTCGTTACCAAGGGCAGGCCGCTGGCCAGCGCATCCACTACCGCCGTATTCGCTCCACTGGCATTCATCGGCAGCAGCATGAGATAGCTCCTTTGGTAAAGTTCACGAAGTTGTTTGTCGTCGAGTCCGGCATGCCAGGTCACCGCCGGATGCTCGGCGAGCGGGCCGAGCGCCGATTGCTGGCGATGATGCGCCGGCACGAGCAAGTCAAATCTGATCTCCGGCATCCTCTGAAATATACTTTGCACCACCCGTACCAGCATCGGCTCGTTCCGCAGATAGAGGCCGCTGTAAAGAATCCTTGGAGTGGAATTAACCTTGGATAACTCTGGTTTGAAAAAATCGGTATCCGCGCCCAGCGGCACGAATGCTACGTTTGGGCGCCGCATCAATGCTCCGATCTTCTCAATTTCTGCGGTGAAATAAACAATTGCGTTGCTCAAACGCCCAACCGCTTTGTGATAGGCTTCCGGCCACAAGGCGACCGGCAGATGAATGGTGCCCAATATGTTAGCTGCAGGTCTTTCCCATAGCGACAAAAAGTGGATGTGTTCCTCCGAACGCAGCAGGTGGAGGACGCTATTCCTACGCGCTCTATATAATAGCCAGGCATGCAGTTCCGCAAATGAGTTGTATTGATTCCTCGGAGGCCAGCGCCGCAATTGAGAATGCAATTTGCCAAGACAACGCCGAGGAAATGTCACACGGGGATATATGACTCGGGCCCTAGTCAGGCGGGACAACTGGGAGAGCATAGCCATTTCACCAGAATGAGAACCAAACCAGGGAATCTTGGCTGACAGAACAATTACTTGGTCAATTCGTCTCACTTTTGCAGATTGTCTATAGATGCCGGCCTCTCCTCTTAGTACACTTTGGGCAGCTCCGCATCGAAGCAACCATACCTCGGGAGTTTCTCCAACCACGCTGGCCGATTTATCTGGCCTGTAGAAGTTTCCTCACTGCCTCAAATAGACGGGCCGCGGTAATGCTAGAATTGTCGGCATTGCCCCTGTAGCTACAATAATCGGGCGACTCGGAGATGATTTTGATTCCGGTTCCTAAGGTGTTTATTTCCGCCGCGGACGTGGGCACAAAAAAGCTAACTGAGGGAATCCGTTGCGCAATGGCCAGATGTAAAGCAAGCGTGTCCGCAGTAATGATCGCTTTAAGGTGACCGATTACCGCAGCGAATACGTCCAGTGCCACCGGAGGCAAAACCGGACAGCCCGTTTCAGCAGAAAGCCAATCCGTGTAGAGTGCATCTTCAGGTCCCCCCAACAGTAATAGCGGATAGCTGGCGCTTCTTAGACGCTTGATTAACAATGCAGCCTGAGTGTTCTCCAGCCGCTTATTGAGCCACCGATCGCCCGCGGTCAGATTTAAAGCAATAAAATAGCCAGCTTTGCCACGCAGTAATTGACAGGCAGTTCCGGAGGCGGCCGGGTCGTTATATAATTGCGCACAGCCATCCCACAATGCTGGAATCGTGATGGTGGCCCGTTGATTTGCAAGGCGTTGGGACGGTTTTGGCCAAAATCGTGTTCGGGTGTTTTCGCCGGTTTTGGCTCCTTCCATTTCGTTT
>JBEKOF010000207.1:0-8795 GCA_049522055.1 Verrucomicrobiota bacterium
CGGCCCGGCTGGTCCCGGCGGCGTGGGCGGTGCGCAAGCAGACCGCCAGAAAACGCAACGCGCCGCGGGTGCGTTGGAAGTCAGGTATGGCCGCCCATCGCTCGCGCATCAAGTCAATTAGCGCCGGATGGAAAGGGTACGCGGCGCGGATGCGGTCGCGCAACTCGACCCCTTCCTGCTCGGCCTGCTGTTGCTCTGCCGGAGTTCGCGCATAGGCCCGGCGCATTTGCGTGACAACCTCCTGGTAGGCGGTTGCTGCGGGCGTGGAATCCGATTCGGTAGGCATCGCGCCCAGCAATCGGCGCTGGATGACGCGAAGCACTTCATCCCCCTCCACTGGCTCGCGCCGCTGGTCTTTGCGGGCGGCAAGATGGTCAATCGTTTGGAGCAAATTGATGTAGTCGAGTGATTCGCGTTTGCTCGATTGCAGGGAGAAGACCAGCACACTTTTGGGCGCGTTACTCACTGCCACTGTGAGACGTTTTAAGAAGCTCAGGGTCTCGTCACGCAAGGTCGTGTCGAGGACTTTGATGCCTCCCGCGCTGATGAGGTATTCGAGTACCTCATCCAGCAGGATCAGATTGGGCGCGTCACCGAGCAATTTCAGGATGTCATCGCCGCCCGGCGCAACGCGGGCCTCGTCGTCCTTGCGGAGGATTTTGTACCCTTCGGCGCCGCGAAGCGACCAGGCGATCCAGCCCCAGAGTGTGTTCGCCTTTCCTTTGCCGTCAGGGAAGTCCTTCCCGTTGGCCGGACTGAAAAACTGTCCATCGAAGACGGCCCTATTCACCTTCCCTGGTTTGGGCAGGGGTTTGCCTTCAGGGATGATGTCGAGCGCCTTGCGGTTGCGGGCGGAATGGAAAAGCGAAGCGAGCGTGTGAGATTTGCCGCCGCCAAAGGGGGTGATGAGCTTCAGAACCCGGTTGCCTGCGCCGCCGGACAGGCGCGACAGCACGTCCTGCAACAGCGACTTCAAACCGTTCGTCAGATAAGACGCGCGGAAGAACTGCTCCGGGTCGCGATAGACGGCGGGAACATTCTTGTTGCCGTCGGCCAATGGCCCCAAGTCGAGGGCAAAAATGTCTTCGGAGAAATCCGGGGATAAAACATCCGGGTGCAGGATGACCGATTCGACCCAGGGTTTGATGGTGTTTGTACTCATAATTTAATAGCGCGCAAAGCGATCAATTTCCAGCTGTGCGGTTTGCTTCATGTTTGGTAGCATGCTCCATTTATTAATCCAGCAGGTGCATTTTCTCCAGATACTTCCGGATGTCTGCAAACTTGGTGGATAGACAATTGCGCTCGAACCGCACTACTTGCATCCCGGCTACGTTGGTAGGTTCTTCCACGCCCGTTTCAAGGAGAAGAACGGTTTTCTTGCGGCCAAACGCGCGATGAGCCACCCCCAACTCGTAAGCGACATTCCTTCTGGCGATGCGCTGGCCTGACTTCAACTCGTCGTCTCCCGTGTAAAGGATTACCGCGGCATCGCTGTTTTCAATACACCCCATGACGATATTGTTCGTGAATTCACCCACCTCTTCCGTAGTCGCGTATGTCACGACTTCCAAGCCCAGATTGTTCAAGAATTTGTGAATCGAGTCCTCCGCGTCCGGATTTTGGCCATAGCCCAAGAATACGTGTCTCGGCCTTCTGGCTGCTTTTCGAGCCTCCTGCACCCCGCTGGAGCGGAGCACTTGGCCTAGACAATCGGCGAACGCCTGCAACATTGACTGATCGTCATCAGTAAAGGAGCCTGCTATACGGTCGGAAACCCGGATTACGCCGTCCACTTCACCGCGCGCACTCCTCACGGGAACAGCAAGGAACGGGCGATCTGCCCAATATTCCCGTTGCTCAGGATAGCGGTTTCCGCATTTCCCTTTCCACACTACTCCTGCCTCTTTTAGCAATTTTGGCAAATTCTCAGTCCGGCACTTTGGTCCCGCCTGCAAGTTTAGTGGATGTCCCGACTTGAAAACCCAACCCGTGAGTCCTTCTCCCTCGTCATAGGACACATCTTCTTTAGTGTCCGCATTGAATTCCGTCGTCGCAAACAGTTTGGCAATCCTGCCCTCCCTGATCAAAATGGAACAGCCGATCGCCCGCACATGGTGCGGAACCTCCCTGACGAGGACTCGCCCTAGGTGCTCCGGGTCGTTCTCAGCAAAAACGGTAAGAAGAGCTTGCCGATCCACGGTGTATCGTGCATGAAGGCCAACTTCCCGTGCAAATAGACGTAAGACCAGTTCATCATCAGCACTATAGGCGTTCTCGACCGATGAGCCGACATCCATGACACCAAGAAGCTCTCCAGCGCATGTGATGGGGACAACGATCAACGACTGGAGTTCTCGCCGATCCCTGGAGAACGGTGTGAGTGGCTCGCTTAAACCGTCAATATCGCTCCGATTCCCTGCGCGGATGATGAATGCCCTGGATGTTGTTTGGGCAGTTCTGTCAAACTCCTCCTTAAGGTCACCGTGATACCTTCGCTGGTTTTCCATTGCGCATTTAGCGGCGAGGCCGGGTCCGCTGACGGACATTGAAAGGTCCAGATTACCTGTTTCCGGCCAGGCATGCGCGATAAGCCGAAGCTTCTGCTTGTTGTCGTCCAAGAGAAAAATTGTTCCAGTATTGCCGTTCAGCAGGCGCAGGGCATGGCGCAGGTAGATGGAGAGGTTACCGTGCAGATTAAGGCTGGCCCCAATTTC
Organism: Verrucomicrobiota bacterium; assembly: GCA_049522055.1. Lineage (GTDB taxonomy): Bacteria > Verrucomicrobiota > Verrucomicrobiia > Limisphaerales > Palsa-1400 > JBEKOF01. Next base: position 2,718 of record JBEKOF010000207.1, read on the forward strand.
ATGCGCCGCGTCCAATGTGACGACAACCGCCGCCTGACGCGTTGCGCGCTGCGAAATGAGTTCGGCCAGCACTTCAGTCGTCTTGGCAAAAGCTGCAATCCGTTCAGCGGAATGAGCCGGAAGGAGGTCGAATGCCTTCTTTAGTCCCTCCTTTGAGGCTTGTTCGCGGATTATTGCCGAAGCCTTTAGCAGCGACATGTAATTGGACCACACTGTCTCGAAGTCGAGGTCGGATGGGCGAATCTCACCCAGATACACGTTGGCGACATGGTGGCCAGCTACTTTGACGGGCGCGACTATATCGACCAAGCCAAGATGACAGCGATAATCTACGGCCTTGCCAGCCGCTGATGCCATTTGAGCATCGCGAAGATCCGACCACATGCACTTTTGGTTGCCACAAGAGCAGGAACGCACCAATCTGCAAAACTCCTTCTGGTTCAGCGCCCCCGGTTTGGTCAGCCGATACTGCTCGAACTGCTCTTCATCAGTAGGGGGGTTGGAGGGGTCATCGGGCATAGCAACAACGCCGCCCGAAAGACCGGTCAGATCGCAGAATGCCTGGACGATACGGCTCAACTCTTCCTTAGAGGTGAACCGAAGCAGACTGAATTGATGATGTTCGGAGTTCATAATGTTAACGATGATTGAACCAAAGGTTTGATTGTGTTTGGCATGGTGTGTGCTTCCTGTGGAATTAGTCTTCGGGTGGTGGCTCGGTGAATTCCTTGGCCTTGTTTTCCAGTTCCTTGAGCTCTTTTGCGAATTCTTCTGCGGCCTGGGCGTCCTCGAGTTGGCGGCGGTGCTCATCATACTGGGCGAATTGTCGGTCCGCCTTTTCCCTGGCCAACTGCGAGGAAATCTTCCCAAAGCCCTGTAGGATTTCGCGATCGTTCAGTCGCAGGAAATCATCCAGTTTCTTTACCCAATCGCGCATATACATCTTCTTCTTGGTGCGCGCCTGGAACTCGGCGAAGTCGAGGTATTGCGAGACGATCAGGTTCAGCAATTCCATTTCCTCTTTGTTCAGGTAGTTTTTCGCGACGTGGACATCGTGTTTGCGCACCTTCGCGCCCTCCCAGGCCGTTAGGCCCATGTTCGGCTTGGTCGCATCCGCTCGCTCGGCGATGAGTTGGGCGGCGGTGTGTCCGTGGATAGCCCAATGGATTTTGTTTTGCGCCATCGCGAAGAAATCCACGCTGACTTCCGCGTGCGGGTCATAATCCTGGCTGGTGGCGTAAATGTCCTTGATTTTCTGGTAGAAATTCTTTTCGGACGCCCGAATCTCCCGGATGCGCTCCAGCAACTCATCGAAGTGGTCGCCGCCGCCTTTCTTGAGCCTCACATCATCCAGGGCAAAACCCTTGACGATGTATTCCCGCAACCGATGCGTCGCCCAGATGCGGAATTGCGTACCCCGGTGGGATTTGACCCGGTAGCCGACGGAAATAATCACGTCGAGGTTGTAATGTTCCACCGACCGGGACACTTGGCGGGGGCCTTCCTGGCGAACTATTAAGAAATTCTTAATAGTTGCGGACGCCTGCAACTCACGCTCTGCGAAGAGGTTGCGAATGTGCATGCTCACGTTCGGCACGGTGGTCTGGAACAATTCCGCCATCTGCGCCTGCGTCAGCCAGACGGTTTCGTTCTCCAGCCGGACCTCCACGCGGGTCTTGCCGTCCTCCGTCTGGTAAAGGATCAAGTCCGTCTTCGGCTGTTCGCCGGATGCGGCCGGTGTCCCGTTGGCTTTCTTTTTTGGTTGGGTGCTCATATCAAATCAGTTGTTTCTGGCCTTTCTTGCGTTCCTCTTTCTCGCCCGGGGTCTGCGCGGCGTCCTCAAACACGCTCTGCCAGTTCGCGGTCAGTTTTGTCAAGGCGGACAGGCGCGACAGCACGTCCTGCAACAGCGACTTCAAACCGTTCGTCAGATAGGAGGCGCGGAAGAATTGCTCCGGGTCGCGATATACTGCGGGCACATTTTTGTTGCCGTCGGCCAGCGGTCCGAGGTCGAGGGCAAAAATATCCTCGGAAAAATTCGGGGATAGAACATCCGGGTGCAGGATGACCGATTCAACCCAGGGTTTGATGATTGTGGTGCTCATAAGAGGGATTTACCCGTGAAGAAATGAAAAACGGATGTGGGACGCTTGCTCCCGTTTGGTGTTGATGCCGTTGGTGGTGTTGATGACGCCGGCGGTGGCGGCGGCGGCAGCCGTGCTGGTGGTGCTGCTGTTGGCGTTGGTGACAGTGGAGACGGTGATGATGACCCTGATGACCGCGCCGAATTCTGCTGGATTGCTGGACGTGGTATGGAAATTAGATTTCAGAGCCTCCGCGCGAACGCTGTCCGAGTAACGCGCGGGTCTTAAGCGGGTCCTGAGCGGATAGTGAGCGGATAGTGAGCGGATAACGCGCGGGTGGGCCTCCCCGCAAATAATTTGTGGATACCGCGCGAGTCTTGAGCGGGTCTTGAGCGGATCCTGAGCGGATCCTGGAAAGGTAACGCGCGGACATGCCGCGCGATGGCAAGCCGGTCCAAGCCGGCCATGCGCTCCTTTTGGGTACGTTGCAAGTCGGCAAGGTCGTTTTCGGCGCGCTGACGGGCCACCGCGACTCCTGCCTGCCGCGCCCGCCCAGACTGGATTTGTTCCTTCAGCCATTTTCTGCCAAAGCCGGTTTTCAGGTCCTTCTCACGTTGGACTGCTGCTTCTCGCGAATCGAATTCCTCGAAGTGGACAATACGAAGCGCCTTGTGGCTTCTCGTCCAATCCGCGCCTTGTCCTTTCTGGTGTTCGTCCCAACGGCGGCGGAGATCCTCGGTTTGGCCGATGTAATAGCTGCCATCTTCACATTCAACCGCGTAAACGAAAAACAAGCCCTCTCGCGGCGCAGGCAGGTCGGGCGAACCGCCTGCCTGCCTGCCTGAGCAGGCAGGCGCAGGCAGGGCTTCACGGGCGCGCAAGGACATGACACGGTCCTGTGCCGCACGCAAGCGGGCACTGAATGACTTTTCCAAGTATTCGCGGCAAACTTGAACAAACTGCTTTCTTTCGTCCTGGCAGGCCTGGCGGCGCTCGCTTTGATAGGTGCTTTTGAGGAAATCCGCGCCGGCCGTGGCGTCCAGGCGCGGGATGCTTTCTGGCGGGTTGGGAAACACGGGCAAGTCGAGCAGGCAATCGGCGGGAACAATGGTGAAGCGGCTTTCGCCATCCCCGCCTTCCCGCAGGATGAGTGGAAAGGTGAGGTTTTCGCGCAAAGCGACGAGTTCGGCGTAAAGCGTCAGGTTTTCGCCTTTGGTGTTCTGCCCGCGCACGCTGATTTCAAAGAAGTGCAAGCGGTAGGCTGCCTGCGCGCTGGTGTCCACGTAAAGGGCCATGCCGCCGATGAGCAGCGCCAGCTTCTCATTCAACCGTTCGTCAACGGCGGCGTAGAGCGGATGGCCGGGGCCAAGCAGGACGGCGTCAAGGTGCTGGTCTTCGTCAAGGTGGGCTTTGTGGAACGTGACCTTGCGATACGTGGTTTCGGGCTTGCCCAAGCGGCGGACGGATTCCAGCCGGTCGGAGCGCAAGTCCGCCAAAACGTGTTCGATTCGCCAGAGACCGTCTGCGCGCGGTTCGATCTTCAAGCCGACCTCGGCGCACGCTTCAACGAATTGCTCCTCGACGTAGCGCGGCATGAGGCGGCGTTCCTCGCTCTCAACATTGGCGCGTTGGAAACCAGAGAAATCCACGTTGGCGCGGGCCAGCGCAATGCCGGTGGCCTGCTCGTATTTCAGGAGCAATTGCGCATCAACCTTTTCAATTTTGTCGAGGTATTCCTCCAGGCGGCGCGGGTCATGCGCGGCTTCGCGAAGCATATCGGGCAGATTGACATCGTTGAGCGAAAGCACTTCGCCGATGACATCGAAAACGCGGTCGGCCAGAACCTCGCGCATTTGTTCGAGCTTTTCCAAGAGGCGGGTGAGAATTCGTCCCTCAACGATGTCCTGGCCTTCCTCGGACTGTGCAGCGACAAAATTGAAGGCGTGGCAGTCGCGTTCCTGACCAATGCGATGGATGCGGCCAAGCCGCTGCTCCAGGCGTGTCGGATTCCACGGCAGATCGTAATTGATCATCAGCCGACAGAACTGAAGGTTGATGCCTTCACCTGCTGCTTCTGTCGCAACGCAGATTTGGCGTGATGTGCGGAATTCCTCCTGGGCGTGCTTGCGCTCGTGTGGATTCATGCCGCCGTGAATTTCGGTCACGGTGTAGCCCCATTTTTCAAGATGGTGGCGCAGGTGCTTCAATGTGTCGCGGTGCTCGGTGAAGATAAGCAGCTTCCCCCGTCCGTCCGTCAGTTCCTTGAACTCGGCCCGCTTGAGACATTCGTTGAGCGCAGAAAGTTTGGAATCCTCCGCCTGGTCACGGACTCGGCGAGCGCGGGAAAGCAATTCCTGCAGGGCGATGATTTCGGCGCGGAGTTGGTCCAGTTCAACCGCAGCGGTGAACTCATCGGTGAGTTGGTCGCGTTCGGCTTCGTCAAGGTCGTCCTCATCCTGTTCGGCGTCCGTCAAACGGCCTTGGAGTTGGGCGAGCCGGCGGGCGCGTTGCGCGGGCGGCAGGTCTTCCAACTCTTTCAGGAGCGCCTGCTGTTTTTCGAAACGCCGCCGAATGGATTCAAAAATCGCCAGCGTGGAACTGGCCAGGCGGCGTTGCAGGACCGTCCGAATGAGCGCGACGCTTTGTTTTTTCCTCCCGCTGGCCTGGGGCAGGAATTCATTGATGTAAGCCGTGACGGCCTTGTAAAGGTCGTATTCATCTCGATTCAGCCGGAACGCAATAGTGTGGGCGTGCCGGTCTGGAAATAGGCGCCGCCCCTCCATGTCCTTGAGATCTTCCTTCAACCGGCGCAATGCCCACGGGCAATCCGGCCCCAACCGGAGAATGTCGCGCCGTATTTCGCCGGCCTTGCCCGCGAGCCGGTGTGGTTCGGGAAACAAGTCTGGGTCGAGCAACCGGATGAAATGGGCGAAACGGTCATCGTCGCCGTGGTGCGGTGTGGCGGTGAGAAGAACGACGTGGCCGGCGGGTTGAGCGGTGAGGTGCTCGGCCAGTTGGTATCGCTTCGTCTTCGCCACTTCGTCACCCCGCCCGGTCGAACTCTTCGTGTAGGCACTGCACTTGTGGGCCTCGTCAATGATGACCAAATCCCACCGCTGTTGCCAGACTCGCTCACGAACCTCGTCCTGTTTGGCATAGTCAATCGAGGCAATGACCTGGTTGGAACGCTGCCAGGGATTGGTGAGTTGCTGCTGATCCACCGCTGAAAAAATCATGTCGAATGACTCGCCAAACCAGCGGAGCATCTCGTCCTGCCACTGGATCGTCAGCGGCGACGGGCAGAGGATGAGGACGCGCTCAATCGCCTCCCGGAGCTTTAGCTCCTTGATGAGCAAGCCGGCCATGATCGTTTTGCCGGCGCCCGGATCGTCCGCGAGCAAGAAGCGCAGCCGGGGCTGCGGAAGCATCTTGATATAAACCGCTTCGATCTGGTGCGGCAGCGTGCGAATACCGGACATGCTGACGGCAAAATGGCGGTCGTGGGTGTAGGCTAGGCGAATCCGGGCGGATTCGACGAGCAACCGAAGATGGTCCGCGTTCGCCAGGGGCGTCTTGTCTTCGGCGCTCGGCATCGCCCTAGCAAGCGCGTTGGCTTCTTCGGTCGAAATGACTGCTTCATCAAGGGTGCCGTCAGGCAAGCGGACGCGGCATTCAAAACCATTTGCCAGCGGCCGGGCTGCTTCCAAGACAACAGGTTGGTCAAAGTGTCCCGGTAGGGACACCTGCTGGCCAATTGGAAGCGTTTTGTGTCCGGCGTCCATGATGGAGAAACCGGCCAATGGTGGAGTCGGGGCGCGTGAAATGCACGCATATTCTCATGAAAGTGTCTGGGCAATTCTGCGCTAGGCCCTACCCGTTGACTCACGGGAAAAAGACACCGGCGGGTTCTGAGTAAGCCGGTCGTTTGCGACCCATGTTTTGGTCTGGGGGTATTGATACCATTTTGGGTGTTCGATGGCGAGATAAAACGAGC
>JBEKOF010000208.1:0-8783 GCA_049522055.1 Verrucomicrobiota bacterium
GTCCCCGACACCGGGCAGGTCCTCCTGGAGGGCCGCGACATCACCCGCCTCCCCATGCACCGCCGCGCGCGGCTGGGCATCGGCTATCTGACCCAGGAACCCTCCGTCTTCCGCAAGCTCACTGTGGCGCAGAACATCCTCGCCATCCTGGAAACCTGCGTCATGGACGGCGCGGAACGCTCCCTGCGGCTCAAGTATCTCCTGGACGAGCTGGATCTCGCTCCCCTGGCCTCCAGCATGGCCTACACGCTCAGCGGCGGCGAAAAGCGCCGCCTGGAAATCACCCGCGCCCTGGTCACTAGCCCCAAATTGCTCCTCTTGGACGAGCCTTTCAGCGGCATTGATCCCATCGCCGTCTATGAAGTCCAGAAGATCATCCGCCGCCTGCGCGAGCGCGGCCTCGGCATCCTGGTCACAGACCACAACGTGCGCGAAACCTTGAAACTGGTGGACTACGCCTATTTGGTGCATCATGGCCAGGTGGTCTATGCGGGCCCGGGCTCCCAAATGTCCAACGATCCCAAGGCCCGCGAAATTTATCTCGGCCCGGAATTTAACCTCTGACACCGCTCTGCTATGCAACGCGAAATCATCACTGTTGAACGATTTTACAACGAAGAGGCCCGCGCCCTGCAATTGAAACTCGTCTCCGGCGCCGACTGCCTCAAGCGCGTCATCCGCGAACCCACCGTCAACCGGCCCGGCCTGGCGCTCGCCGGCTTCACCCGCTATTTCGCCAGCAAACGCCTCCAAGTCATCGGCAATGCCGAATCCTCCTTCCTCCGCGGTCTCGCCCCCGACGCGCGCGAACCGCGTTACGAGAACCTCTTTTCCTTCAAAATCCCGGCCATCGTCTTTTCCCGCAACCTCCGCCCCGAAAAATTGTTCCTCCGCGCCGCCGAGAAGGCCGGCGTGCCCGTCATGGTCACCCCCATGATCACCATGAAATTCATCAACATGGCCACCCTCGCCCTGGAGATGTTCTTCGCCCCTCGCGGCAGCGAAATCGGCAGCATGGTGGATATCCTCGGCGTCGGCGCCATCATTCGCGGCGAAAGCGGCATTGGCAAAAGCGAGAGCGTCCTGGCTCTCATCGAGCGCGGCTACAGCCTCGTCGCCGACGACGTCACCCGCGTCACCCTCATTGACGGCCACTCCGTCATGGGCACCAGCGCCGAACTCACCCGCGCCCACATGGAAGTCCGCGGCATCGGCATCATCAACGTCGCCTCCATGTTTGGCGTCCGCAGCATTCGCCAGGAAAAACAAGTGGACTTGGTCATCACCTTGAAAGCCTGGGATGAAGTCGCCGACGTGGACCGCCTGGGCATGGAACAGGAGTATGTCAAAATCCTCGGCGTGGAGATTCCCCATATCATCATCCCCGTGCGCCCCGGACGCGACCTGGCCCGGCTCATCGAAGTGGCCGCCTTCCAGATCAAACTCAAATCCTCCGGCTACAACCCCGCCAAGGAACTCAACGACCGTCTGGTCGCCCAGATGGGCGGCATCGCCTAGGCGGTCCGCCAAAATCCAATCCGCGGAACCAACAGGCCGCCAAAGCCTCCTTTCCCGCCGCGAATAGCGCCTTGACAAATTCGCAAGTGTGCGGCACAGTTTTTTTATGACCCCAGACAATTGGCCAGGCAATACGTGTCGGCTTTCCTGCGCACGCCGGGTGGGTCAGCCGGTCTTCCGGCCCAGGGCTTTCACCCTCATCGAGTTGTTGGTGGTCATCGCCATTATCGCCATTCTGGCCGCCCTGCTGCTGCCCGTGCTGGCGCACTCCAAGCTGGCCGCGCAAAAAACCAATTGCGCGGACAACCTCCGCCAAATCTGCCTCGGCTACGTCATGTACCGCAACGAAAACAACGGCTGTATGATCGGCAAATCCAACAGCGTGCCCGGGAGCGGCGACGAGTGGGTCAACACCTTGCAGGGGAGTTTTGGCAACGGCCAAAGCACCAACAGCACCAGCGTTATCATGTGTCCCTCCGTCATTCCTTACACGGGGGCGGCATTGGCCGCGGCGACCGGCAGCCGTGGCACAGCCGACATGCCGTGGGTTGATGATACCGGCGTGAACATGACCCAATCCAGTTACTGCGTCAACGGCTGGTTGTATGACTCCACCGATACCTACAGCGAGAACATCCCCCAGGATCGCTTCAACAAGGAAGCAAACGTGGTCCAGACCTCCAGGACTCCCGTCTTCGCCGACGGCACTTGGATTGACACTTGGCCCTTGGAAACCGACTTGCTGGGGACTTACGCGCCCTTGAGCCTCTACGCCGGCAGCGACAATGACAACGCCACGGGCGGGGGTGGGATGGGCCGGTATTTGCTCGACCGGCATGGCGGGATCCCGCCGAAGCAGGCGCCTCCCAATGTTCCGACGGGCAGCTACGATCTGGGGGCGATTAACGTCGGCTTCTTCGACGCCCATGTCCAAGGAGTGCCCTTGCAGAATCTCTACCAATACTCCTGGCACTTCAACTGGCAGCAGCCCGGCAACCCATGGTAACGACTCTCCTCTCCCCTCTTCCGGCAAGTCAAACCCGCATCTCGAAGAACAGATAGCTGCCCAGGCCGGCCCGCCGAAAAACCGGGTCTGGGCCATAGCTCAGACCAAGCAGGTCATGAAAATCACCATCACCCGTTCACTTCGATCCAAAACTATCTCGCTCCTCGGCGCGCTCCTGGCCGCCGTCACGGGTGCCATTGCCGCTACTTCCACTTGGACGGGCGCCGATGTTGCCACATCCACCACCGGTTGGGACGACCCCAACAACTGGAGTCCCGTTGCCATCCCCGCCTCCGGCAACGCGCTGGTTTTCACCGGCTCCGCCGGACTCAACAACGGCAACGACATTAAGACCAGCTTCTCCATCGCCGGCCTGACCTTTGCTCCTGGAGCGGGGGCGTTTGTTTTGGGCGGCGACTCCGTCTCCACCTCGGCCTCGTTTACCGACAATTCTCCCAACCTGGAAACCATTGATTTTTCGATTGTTTTGCCGGCGACTCATTCGATCTATGTCACCGCAGGCGGTTCGATGCAGATCAACAGTATTATTTCCGGGAGCGGTTTCGGCATCACCAAGACTGGGCCTGGCCTTTTGACCCTCACGGGTGAGGCGGCGGGCGCCAATTCTTACACCGGCCCGACCGCCATCAACGCCGGCACGCTCACGCTGGATTTCTCCCAAGGCGGGAGCACGCCCCCGGCCAACATCGTTGCCGCCTCTTCGGCCCTGAGCCTGGGCGGCGGCACGCTGAACATTCTCGCCGGCAGCTCCGTTGCAAACAGCCAGACTTTTAACGGCGCGACCGTCGCCTCCGGACTGAGTGTTGTTTCCGCCGCCCCGGCTTCGGGTGGCAGCAACCCCACTTTGACTCTTGGCGCAAACACCGACACCGCGGGCGCCGTGGTCGAGTGGGTCGGTCCGGCCACGATCGGATCCGGCGGCGGCGCCGTTTCGGCCACCGCCACAATTACCACCACAACCGCGGGAGGAGGCGGGGTCGGCCTGTTCGGAGGCAACGGAACCACCTCCGGCGCTTATGCCACCGTCGGGTTGTATGATTGGGCGAGCACGGACCTTGCGTCAGGCACCAATACCGGCGGCGCTGGAACCAGTCCTTACACCATCATTGGCGGCAGCCAGGTCACAGGCTTTTATTCTCCCTTTGGCACGGGCAATAACTCGCTCGCCGGCAACGCCGATTTCACGGCCGCAACGGCGGGATCCCACAACACCGATAATTGTGGTTCCATGCGCTTCAATGTCGCGGGTGGCTGCACGGTCAATCCCACCGGCATAGTTACCACGGGCGGCATTCTTGTCACCCCGGCTGTCGGCGCCGCCAATGTCACCCTCAACGGCAGTGGCGATTGGCAACCCTCGCGGGGCGGCGCCTCCACCATGGTCCTCTGGCAAAATAACATCGCCGGCTTCTTGATTGCCAACGCCCTCAACACTTTCAATGATGCCAAGAGTGGAGCGGGAACTTATGTCCTAGCTGGGTCGGGCACGGTGGAGTTTACCGCGGCCAATGATTACACCGGGCCGACCTTTATTGACGGCGGCGCGGTGGCTTATCTTATGACTAACGCTCTGGGGGCGATCGCCACGGGGGCGGCCGTTACCCTCAATGGCGGCACGATTTGTGGGGGCGCAACCTTTGCCCTGGATAACGCCGGAGCCAACAAGCGCGCCATCGCGCTGGGGGGCAACGGCGGCGGCTTGGCAACGGCCACGGGCACGACGATGACGGTGGACGGAGTGGTCAGCGGCGCGGCAGGCACCGGTCCCTTGATTATTGGCATTCCCGCTTCAGCCGCCAACGGCAATGCCGCCGGCCTTCTTCCCGGCTCAGGCTCCGGCACGGCCAACACCAACCCTGTCATCGCCGCCGGCACGGTCAGCTTGACCGCTGCCAATACTTATTATGGTGGAACGGTGATTGAATCTGGCACGTTGAAAATCAACGGCCAGTATGCCCTGGGCGGCGCCGACTATGGGGGGCTTGTCATCAGTAATGGCACGCTCCAATATGCCGCTTCCTTCAGCGGCAACGGTTCGGGGGACCTTTCCATTCTCGCCGGGCTGACCCTGGCGGGCGCGGCCACCATTGACCTCAACGGCAACAACCTCACTTACGCCAACTCCATTGGCAACCTTGGCGCCGGGTCCATCACCGTGACCAACGGCACATTGACTTTGGATGGAGCCGGCGCCTATTCCGGCGGCACGACGGTTGCCAACTTCGCCGGCTTGATCGTCAACAACACCACCGGCTCCGCCACCGGCACCGGACCCGTCACGGTGGATCCTTACGCCACCTTGGGCGGCGCGGGCGCCATTGTTGGAAATGTCACCTGGCTGCCCGGGGCCTTGGCTGGGTTCACCCAAGGTTCTCCCATGACCATTTCCGGCGCGATCACCCTGAATAGTAACACCGTGACGGTCAATGTCCCTGGAACCACCCCTTTGCCAACCGGCTCCTACACTTTGATGAATTACACCGATGTCGCGGACAGCGCCGGTTCGTTTAATCCCGCCCCAGTTTACGCCGGCGCAGGGGTTGCGGCGGCGACAATCTCCACCATCTCCACCAGCGGCGGCGTGGTCAGCTTGAGCGTCACCTCCTCCGGCGGCGTGTCGGGAGTCTGGGATTCGGCCGCCGGCGGCAACTGGTCCAGCTCCGCCAACTGGCTCAACGGCGTTGTCCCAGGAAAAAATCCAGGCGACGCCGCCCTCTTCGGCGTCAGTTCCAACTCCTCCCTCACCACGGTGAATCTGGACCAGAATGAAACCGTCGGAGAGATAGCCATGACCAATGCCAACTCCTTCGCGATTTCCAACTCGGGCGGCAACACCCTGGCCCTGAACAATGGAATCGAAGCGGCGACCATCATCGTGACCGCCGGCGCCGCCAACTCCATTCAAACTGCCGTCTCCGTGACTAACGCTGTGGATGTGACCGTCAGCGCCGGCGCTGCCCTCTCCATTCCCGGCGCCATCGCCAACGCCGACCCCACCGGCAAAAATCCCGGGACGCTGGTGGTCAACGCGGCGGGGACCTTCGCGCTCTCGGGCAACAACAGCTATGGGCCGCAAGGGCCAGGCACCGCAGGCACCACCTTTGGCGGCGGCGGCCTCCTCCAGGTAGGCAGCAGCGGCGCACTGGGCTTGGGGGACCTGGACATTTTAGGCCCGGACAACAGCACCCTCCAGGCGGGGGCTTCGGTGACTTTGGGCAACAACATTGACATTGGGACCGGCGCCATCGCCACAGTGGACAGCCAGGGCTACGCCATCACTTTGTCCGGCGCCATCAGTGACAGCGGCAGCTTGACCAAGATCGGCGGCGGCACGCTTACCCTTAGCGGCGCAAACTCCTACAGCGGCCTGATCACCATCAACGCAGGAGTTGTGAGCATTTCAGCCGACGACAATCTGGGCGGCTCCGCCGAGACTGCCGTCGTCCTCAATGGTGGCGATTTGCTCGGCGCTCCAGGCGCATCCCTCCAGCGCAACGTTAATATCGGGCCGGCCTCGGGTGCCACGGGCGCCACCGCCCTGCTGGACGCCGCGGCGGGTGGCACTTTCACCATCAACGGCGTCATCGCCTCCGATGGCAACACCGGCGCAAACAACCTGGTGGTCAATAGCCAGACCGGCAGCACCGGCACCCTGGAACTGGAAGGCGCGGACACGTTTAACGGTTCCACCGTCATCTCCAACGGCACTCTGATGGTGGGCAACACGGCGGCGTTGCCGGACAGCACCGTGAATTACAACAACCAGGGCGGCACTCTGGCCTTCGATGGCAACCTCGTCACCGCGGCCACCTTCGGCGCACTCAGCGGTTCACAAAACCTCGCTTTGACCAATACGTCCGGAACGGCAGTCGCCTTGACCCTCGGCGGCAATAACGCCTCCACCACTTACTCCGGCATCCTCAACGACAGCGGCGCGGGCGCCAGCCTCACCAAGACCGGGACAGGCACCCTCATCCTCAAGGGCGCCAACACCTACTCGGGCAACACCACCGGCAGTGGCGGCATTTTAAATATCACCAACGGCGGCGCCATCAATGGCGGTGGCCTGCGTGGATCGGGCTTTGTGGTGGACGGCGGATCGGTCACTTGCTCCGCCACAACGACCCTCGGCGCCTTCAACAATAATTTCCTGGAAACGGCCGGCGCCGTCAATGCCCAGGCCTTCAACCCGGAAGGAAATGTTGACGGCTCCCTCATCGAAATCACCGGCGGCTACTTCTCCGCCACCTCAATGGATCTTTCCCGCTCCGGAGCCAACACCACGGCGCCGACCGCCACGGCCCCCGTCGCCGCGCCTACGGGCAACGGTCTCAACATTGACTCCACCAATCTCAGCAACCCGGCCGTTGTCAACTTGGGCAGCCTCACCTTTGGCGACGCTAATTCCTCCGCCGCCGTGCGCATGGACGCCGGCTCCTTGACCATCACCAACCAAGTCGAGGTCGGCGCCATCACCGATGGCAGCGCGCGCTGGACCATTCTACAGATCAACGGAGGCCTCTTTACCAACCAGGACACCGTCAACGGCATCGTTCTCAGCCAGAATGGAGCCGGCTTCGCCGACGACGCCGAAGCGTATTTCTCCGGCGGCAAAAGCTATGTGGGCGTCATCAACTTTGGCGCTGCGTCCGATACGGCGGGCGGACAGGGCTTCGTCATAATCACCAACGCCGCCCTTTACATCGGTGCCGGCGGCATCAATCTGGCCAACACCACCGGTTTATATACCAATATCATCTCTCTGTTGGGCGGCACACTGGGGGCGACCACCAATTGGAACACCGCCCTCCCCATGCTCCTGGACGGAACCAGCTTCACCATCCAGGCGGGCGATCCTTCCGGCAATTCCTGGAACATCACCAACAGCGGTAATCTCTCCGGCGCGGGCAAGCTGGTCAAAACCGGCGGCGGCGTCCTGGCTTTGAGCGGCTCCAACATTTGGACCGGCGCCACCGCCATCAGCAACGGCACTCTTGCGCTCGGCGGCGACGGCGTCCACTCCGGCGTCCTCCTTGGCACGCCGGACATCGCCATTATTTCTCCGGGCCTCCTCGATCCAAGCGGACTGACCAACGATGGAACTCTCCATATCGGGGATCCCAATGTGGGCCAACCCGCTCAAATCCTCACAGGCAATGGCTCCGTCAATTCCAACCTGTTCGTCGGCGCTCTGGGCCGCTTGTCGCCCGGTCTGGCCGCCGCTTACGGGAACTTGACCGTCAGCAACAATCTGGCGGTCAGTGGCGCCATCACTCTGCGCATAGATCAACCCTCCGCCGGCATCACCAACGATTCTGTGACCGCGGGCAGCTTCACCATCAATCCGGGCGCCACCCTCACCGTCACCCAGGGCGCCAACGACCTGCACACCGGCGACACATTCCATTTGTTCAACATCGCCGGCAACACCGGCTACACCGCCGCCAACCTCACCCTCACCCTGCCAACAACCGCTCCCGTCAGCGGCACTAACTATGTGTGGGACACCAACAACCTTGCCGTCAATGGCACCCTCCTGCTCGCCACCGGCGTGCCCAATGTAAACCTGACGCCGACGAACATCACCTTCAGCTTCTCCAGTGGCAACCTCACCCTCGGCTGGCCTGCCAGCCAGATCGGCTGGCGGCTCCTCATGCAATCCAACCCGGCGGGCATCGGCCTTCTCACCAACCCCTCCGCCTGGGCGACCGTCCCGGGCTCCACCAACGTCAACCAGGAGATCATCCCCGTCGGCGCCGCCAACCAGCTCTTCTTCCAGTTGGTCTATCCATAAAGAAAACACCTTCGAATTTGCCGTCTTTGGATAGGCGAAAGGCGCTTTTTGCCTTCCCCGCCCGGCGGGTTTGGTTTTCTTTTCAGTTGTCATAAGCGGGTTGCGCGTTATACAAATGCGGTTTGCAATGACCAAACGCCGCACAACGAAAAGCAAGTCAAGCGCCTCATATTGTGGGATTTGGTAGGTTACCCAAGTGGCCAACGGGGGCAGACTGTAAATCTGCTGGCTTACGCCTTCGATGGTTCGAATCCATCACCTACCACCACCCTTTTTCTCCATGGAAAACATCGAGAATTACCGATGTTCACAGGGGTTTTGACGCTAGAGCATTTCAATAAATAGTGTAGCCATTTTAGAGAAGTGTGGTATGGTCTGTCCATGCGAACGCTTTCTTTGGATCTCCGTGAACGAATCCTTGTTTCCTACGACCGTGGCGAGGGC
>JBEKOF010000209.1:0-8756 GCA_049522055.1 Verrucomicrobiota bacterium
TCCGCCAAAAGAACGGTCAACTCGTATATCCGGTGCAGTCGAGCGTTGTTCAGCCCGAAGATCAAGAAGTTCGTCAATATCGCTCTCCCTAATCCATTGCCGTTCGAGGGAGTGGAGATGGAGCAGGCCGGTTCGATGAAATACCAGAGCACCATCGTCGTCGGCGACTTGGTGACAGCGGCCAAGAAGGAACTGAAAATGGCGCACCCGGAGGCATACAAGATTTTTCTGCTCGGTTTGCCGTGTGCAACCGTGAAAGTTTGAAAGGAATAATCGCCTCGGACAATTTTTTATTCCAGGGATTGGGGCCGGTTTTCATTGTAGATGGGGATATTCAAGCCGGGAAGGCCCTCTTTCCATCCAGCACGGAAAAGGCCCTCGTATGGTGGCCGGGGCGAAAGTTCGCGCCAGGCGTTGGGAGCAGATGAATGCCTGCACCCAGCAGGGTCATGATGTTCCCAGTCTTTCCCAGCCCGCAAGAATTGCCCTTTGACATCCCGGCCCCTTTCTGCCAGTATCGGACCATGAGTGGTGGCAAGAGCCAATTCTCCCCCGCCTGCTCAGCGTCGAGTAAAGCAACAGGAGGAGCCGCATGAACTATCCAGTTTGGGAGGTCGCCTTTGGCGCCGGATTTCTGATTGCTTTGGTGGCGATTCTTCATGTGTTTGTTTCTCACTTCGCGGTTGGAGGCGGGCTTTTCCTGGTGTTGACGGAACGCAAAGCCCGGCGGAACCACGATCAGGCGCTGCTGGGCTGGTTGAAGGCGCATACCAAGTTCTTTGTGCTGGTGACGGTGGTATTCGGGGCGATCAGCGGGGTGGGCATCTGGTTTACGATTGGATTGATCGGACCGACGGCCACGAGCAACCTGATCCATGTTTACGTGTGGGGATGGGCCATTGAGTGGGTGTTTTTCTTTGTCGAGATCACCGCCGCGCTGCTCTATCTATACGGCTGGGACAAGCTGGAAGGGCGGCTGCATGAGTGGTTTGGGTGGGTCTATTTCATTGCCGCCTTGGCCAGCATGGTGGTTATCAACGGCATCATCACCTTCATGCTGACCTCTGGAAGTTGGGTGGAGAACCACCAGTTCTGGAAGGGCTTTTTCAATCCCACCTTCTTTCCGTCGCTGGCGTTTCGCTTCGGCATTGCCCTGGCGCTGGCGGGCGTCTATGCTTTGATGACCGCCAGCTTGCAGCAGGACGCGGTTCTGAAGGCGCGCCTGGTGCGGTGGAGCGCCTGTTGGATTGTGCCCGGCCTGGCGGTTTTGCCGGCGCTGGCGTGGTGGTATATCCGCCAGATTCCCGCCGATGTGTGGGCCAGGACCCGCGGCCCGATGCCCACCGCCACGCATTTTGCCTGGTTGGCCGTTATTTTCCTGGGCGTGACCTTCGCGTTGGCCCTGCTGACCCTGCTCCGGCCCGGGCGGATGCGCCTGGCTTTCAGCCTGCCGGTCGCGCTGGTCGCGCTGGGCGCGATGGGTTCTTTCGAGTTCGTCCGCGAGTCCATCCGCAAGCCTTTCGTGATCGCCAATTACTTATACGCAAACTCGCTCTATTCGGCCAAGATTCCGGGCGATGGCGGGTTCAGCGTGGACGAAGTCAACGCCGCCGGCATTCTGAAGTCGGCCAAATGGATCAGCCATCGTGAGCTGACCAAGAGCGATCAGGCGGCGGTGGGCGGGGAGATATTTCGAGTCGAGTGCGAGAGCTGCCACACGACAGATGCCTACCGGGGGGTCAAACAGTACCTGGCTTTGCGCCAGTGGGACCAGGGCAAGATTCAAGCCATGCTGGGCGGCATTGAATTCATGCACAATGGCGTGATGCCGCCGTTCGCCGGGACCGATGCGGAGCGCGCCGCGCTGGCAGCGTATTTGAGCACGGTCCAGCCCGTCTTTGCCACGGCGGCGGCTGCCGCCAGCGACGGCGAGACGGTTTTCGAGCAGAACTGTTCCATGTGCCATCCGCTCAGCGCCGGAACTCCTCTCTTCAAGACCCTGGCGAAGGATCCAAGTGCCGCCGTTGCAGCCCTGAAGGACTTAACGTCGGTGTTTGCGATCATGCCGGACCTGAAGCTTTCCGAGCCGCAGCGCATCGCGTTGGTGCAATGGATCAATACGCACCGCGGCATGAAGGGATCCGCCAACGCCGCGCCAGGAGGAAGCTGAAGATGCCGCCACCCAACATGATTCCAACTTTGGACCCGAACCCGCTGCCCGCGCCCTATTGGGTCTTCAAATTGCTGCTGCTGACGACGTTCTTCCTCCACATTTTGGCCATGAATTTCGTGCTGGGGGGAGGCGTGCTGGCGCTGGTCTCGAAGTGGCGATCCAAGCATGACGAGCGCAGCGGGCGCATGTTTCTTCACATTGCCAAGAAGCTGCCCGTGCTGTTGCCGGCCACCATCACTCTGGGCATCGCGCCGCTGCTGTTCGTGCAGGTTCTTTACGGGCAGTTTTTCTACACGTCGTCCATCCTGATGGCCTGGCCCTGGTTTCTGGTGCTGGTCTTCCTCACGACCGCTTATTACGGTTTCTATTACGTGTCGTCCCGGGGCGGGCGGCCCAGTGGACGAGCCGGTGGCGTGATGCTGTTGAGTGTGATCCTGGTCTTCCTGATCGGCTTGCTGTTCAGCAATAATCTCACCCTCAGCCAGACTCCCTCGCGCTGGGCCGGAAAGTACTTCGCCAACCCCGGGGGCTGGAACCTCAACCTGACGGAGCCAACGCTGATCCCCCGGTTTCTGCACTTCGTCGTGGCCGCCGTGGCAGTGGGAGGGCTGCTTCTGGTATTCCTGGCACTGGCCAACTGGAAACGCGACCCTGAGTATGCCCGCCAACTGCTGCGATTTGGCGGCAAGGCATTCATGTACGCCACCATGGCGCAGTTGGTCGTGGGCATCGCCTTCCTGGCCAGCCTGCCGCGCGACCTGCGCATGTTGTTCATGGGCGACAGCTTGCTGGCGACCAGTCTGCTTCTCATTGGCTTTGCCGGCGGCCTCGCAGCGATCTTCCTCATGTCTGACGCCCTGCGGAAAGAGAGCATCCGGACAGCCGCTTTCTACGTGCCGGGCATCCTGGCCGTGGTGATCGCCTGCATGTCCGTCATGAGAGATATCCTGCGCGATGCTTATCTGGGACCCTATTTCCAACCCGGGCAATTCGCCGTGAAAACGCAGTGGTCCGTGGTTCCGTTGTTTCTGGTGGTCTTCCTGGCCGGGGTGGTCCTTTGGTTTGTGATGCTGAAGCGGTATGGACTGTTTGGCAGCAAGTAAAATAGGAGCGCGCCGGACGACCGGGAAACCATGCACCCTTGGTTTAGAATCAAATGGTTTTCCGGATTTGCAGCATTTTCCCCGAAAATAATCTCAATGAAAGCCACACAGAATAATCCAAGTCATTGCAAACCAGCGCCTTGCAATTAAATGCGATTAAATATGACAGGCGGTTATTATCGTTTATTCCACGGTGTATTGCGCCGTCCTGGCCGCCCATGCTGCCGTTTTTGCGGTTCACACCTCCATCGCGCGATCCGGCAAGTTCATGCAGCAGTTTCCCCACTTGCTGGTCCGCTGAATGGCAACGGTGTCCACGGTAGGCCGTCGCCCGCTGCGCCGAAGTCCAGGACGTTGAAGACCTTGCTGGTGGTCGTGGCGTCGGGCGCCGCCAGCAAGAGGAAAAGAAGCACGGCGGGGACGAGTTCAAGGCGGGCAAAGAATTCCTGGACAGTATGGAGGAGATTCATGGTTATTTCAAGGTAACGTCCCAAACTCTGGAGAAGCGGTTTGTGGCGCCATCCGCCCCTGTGACCGTGAGCACGACGGTGCGCGCCCCGGGGGCTGTGTAGGTGTGGATTGGGTTTTGCTCGGTGGAGGTTTCGTTGTCTCCAAATTCCCACTTCCAGGAGGCAATTTTGCCGATGGATTGGTCCTTGAAGGCCACGAGACGCCGGTCCATGTCCACGATTGTAAAGGTCCATTTGGCTTCGAGGGACTTGAGGAATTGGGGCTCCAGGGGCATGAGTTTAAAGGGGCAGAGGAAATCGGCGTTGCCAAAGAAGGTGTGGTGACGCGAGAGGTTCCAAAATCCGCTGTAGGTGCGCGAATTGGGGTCATTGTAATCAAGGACGGCCCAGGACAGGCCAATGATTTTGTTTTCCGTGAGGACGGATTCGACGGCACGTTTGGGGTCCATGCCGACGTAATCGAAGGGGGTCATCCAGAATTCCAAAACCAGATGCCCCGGCTGGCCGGGCCGGAAGTTGTAGTTGTAGGCGTGGTTGGCGTAGGGCAGATCTTTGGCCCATTGTTGGGGACCCCAGAACATGCACCAATCCTTGCCCTCCGCCGGGGTGAAGATGTGGTAGTTCTGTGCATGCACGTTTTGCAGCGTCATATAAGTGTCCCATCTGCCCAGGATGCTGAGATTGGTTTCAAATTCCTGTTCGAACGGGCCGCCGGAGAGGTCGCCGTCCACCACGATTTCAAAGATGTCGTTGTGCAGGTCGGGCTTGGAAAAATCCCAATAATCTTTGTCCGCCTCGTAAAGAAAGTAGAGGCGGTTGAGTCCCTTGACCCAACCGACTCTGACCCGCACGTTGAGGTGTTTGGGGTCGTTGGTGCGGCCCTGCTGGTCGTCCACCAATTGGTCCGAGCCGATGACGTAAGATTCGGGGACGATGTCCCAATCATTGGTCTTGCCGTCAATGGTGGGGATCATGTTGGGGGGGAATTGGAAGATTTTGAACGTGTCATTGGTCCGGTCCAAGGCCAGGGAGGAATGGGAAAAGAGCAGCAGGGCCGCGGGAAGGATAATTGTTTTTAGAATATTCATGGAACGGTGGGGCAATGGGCGGAATGCCCGGTTGTGCTTGGCGGATTGCGCCACGGGAGAGGGGTTGTGGTTGTGATGATCGCGGCGGCCATGGGAGGAGATTAGGACAAGGGCCTCCATCAATCAAGCCCTCTGTGAAAGTCCTCCACGGAATGGGCGCATCGTACTTCCAGCCCGGATGGAAGAATTAGGACGAGGGAATTTTTGTTTTCCAGTTGGGGATCCACGGTCGCTACGGCCGGCCGGATATTATTTATTCCACGGTGTATTGCGCCGCCCTGACCGTCCGTGGCGCCGCCCAAGTCGGGATTATGATGAACGGCGATGAGCGCCGGCTCGTCCGTGTTCTCATCCAGTGCCCGGACCAGCCACGCCATTTGAACCATGAGCAAGCCATGCCATGAAGCGGCATGATCCAAGGCACATGAATTCTTGCCCCTGAGTCGGAGGGAGGCAGAATGGAAGCGTGAAAGTCATCAGGATCATTGCCGCACTCTTGTTGTGCTGGCTGGTGCCTCACGACAGCGCCGCCCAGACCCCAAATCAGACCGGCTTGCTGGAATTCAGCGCCGCCCACCGAGACCGGCACTTCGACGGCATACCGCATGAAGTACTGGCGTTTTATTATGATTGGTATGGGCGCCCGGAACGGCAGGATCACTGGGTGCATTGGGGTGGGGAGAACACGACAAACCATTCGACCCCCGAGACGACCCATTACCCGGCTCGCGGCGCCTACGATTCACAAGACCCGGCCATAATAGACGGGCATATCCTGGAGGCGAAAAGCCACGGGGTGTCGGGTTTCATCGCCACATGGTGGGGGCAGGGATCGTACGAAGACCGCAGTTTCGCCCTCTTACTGGCCCACGCGGAGCAAGCCGATTTCAAAGCCAGCATCTATTGGGAGACGGCGCCCGGGGCGGGCTGCGAACAAATTGACCGGGCGACTGCGGACCTGGTTTATGTGCTTTCGCATTACGGTGCGAACAAGGCATTTCTAAAGGTGGATCAAAAGCCGGTGATCTTTGTTTATGGCCGGGTAATGGGTGAGGTGCCGTTGGCCTCCTGGCCAATGATTATTGAGGGAGCCAGGGCCAAGGCCGGAGATTTTCTGCTTATCGCTGACGGTTATCAGCAGACTTTCGCACGCTTATTCGACGGGGTGCATACCTACAACAAATGCGGGGAAGTGAAAGGCAAGTCACCGGATGACCTCCGCACATGGGCTGCCCGCAACTACGCGGAGGCAGTCAGCCTGGCACGGCAGCATCGGCGGATCAGTTGTGTGACCGTGATTCCCGGCTACGACGACACCAAGATCCGCAAGCCCGGTCTGGCGGTGTCCCGACAAAATGGCCAGACCTATGCCGTATTGTGGGAGGAGGCTATACGCGCCCAGCCAGATTGGGTGCTGATTACCTCGTGGAACGAATGGCATGAAGGTTCGGAGATCGAGCCAAGCTGGGAAGGCGGCGATCAATATCTCACGCTGACGGCCAAATATGCGCTGGGCTTTTTGGCCGCCAAACCCGCCCGCCTGGCCACAGGCCCTGAACCCGCACCGGACGCCGTCATCAATCTCCAAGCTCAATTCTCCGGATGCACCATCGGCGTGTTGCCCGACATTGGGGAGGCGGCGTTTTGGGTGGCTGACGCTGGTTTGCACGTCAAGGAATTGTCTTGGGCAGATGTGGCCGATCCGGCGGTCTTCTCGCCCCGCAGTTTTCCTGTGGTTCTACAGACTAGTGGCGAAAACTATTCGTCCAGAGGCAAAGTTGCGGGCGATGTGGTGCCCGCCCTCAAGCGATACCTCGCCGAAGGGGGCTTTCTTATCAGCCTGCCCAATGGACCCTTTCCGTTCTATTACGATTCGGTGTCGGACAAGGCGGCGCCGGTGGCTGACCGGGTCGGCCTCCCCGTCCAGCAAGGATGGGAACGGCCTCCCGAGGGCACACCATTGACTTTCCAGTTTGATACCAATGCCCTTTCAGGTTTTCCGGCGAATGCGCCGTTTCCATCCAACGGCGATCAGCGCTGGCGCCCGGCTGTCCGTGATGTCACCAAGCCCGGTGATTTTTATGTGCCGCTCGCGTGGTTGACTGACGCAAGTGGACACGATTATGGCGACGGCATAGCCTACGTTGAGTGCCGCACACCCCCATTGCAAGGCGGGCGCACACTTTACGTCTGGATGCGGATGTCTGATGTGGTGGGCCAGGACCGATTGCTGGAGGGTGTGTTCAAGTTCGCAGCTACCAAAATCGGCGCTTCTGCCAAGCATTGATACGCCCAGCCGCCAACACCCGGAGCAGAATGCAGTTGCGTAATAGAAATGCACAGGAACTTCTGTTCTCCGGGGACGGCCATGTCCTCCTCCACGGAACCAGACCGTCCTGGAGCGCATTATAGGCTTGCTGCGGTTTTGATGGGCGAGGTGGGGTTTTTTGGGGTGCTCCCCTGCCCGGGATCGTTCCAGGAGGCAATTTCAGGACGATGTACCCAAATTGTTTTATGGATAAGGTTCTCGCCGCCATCAAATTGCGCTTTCGGCCCCGGCAGAGTGCGCTTAAGGGTAGCGGTACAGGCTGAAGTGCTGGATGCCCACGTAGCCGTCCCCCGGGATTCGATCCACCGGATGATTCCGCAACGACAGATTGTCCCCCTGTCCGGTTTCATCTCCCGCAAGCTGGCGGCTGGGAATCCAACGGCCATTGACGAAGGTGCCTTCTTCCACCGTGCCGAGTCCGACATGCGCGGGTCCAGGCGTGTTTGCAGAGAAGGTGACGCTGACGTTATCGCCCACGGCAAAGTATTCGTCAGGTCCGACCGCGATAAAAAGCGCCGCCGCGAAGCCAGTTTGCAACGGCGCCGAAGGCCGGGGCTTCATACGCGTAACCTCCATCGTGTAATTCCCCACTTGGACTTTCTGAGGCGGGTCGTTGGTACCCAGCATGACGGCGGACATCGTGCCGTCGCCCTGGTGTTTGGCAATCAGGGGCGCCAATTGCGTGATCATTTCGCAACCCCTGATCAGTTGATCGTCGGGAGTCGTTGCCCTTTCGACACCCATCAGCGTGAGGCCGATCGCGTCATGACGTCCGAAGACGTACAGCATTTTGGAATCCATATCAGACCTCGTCTCGGGTATGAATAGCGGGTTCCCAGACTGGGTGTACTTGGCGCAAAACGCCGCGAAGTCGCCGCCGTAAATGTCGGGCGAGAGTATGTCAATTTGCGGACCCCCGGCTCTCCAGATGTCCATCACCAGGTCCCACGGGCGACCGTGGCTGGGGGTGAATTCAGGGACCCTGCCGGGCGAGTACAGCGCCGCGTTGACGTACATCGGCAGCGGGTATTCGGCTTTGCCCTCCTCCGCCACACGCCCAATGTAGCGCGCATAGTTCCAGGCCATAAAGATGCCATCCTTCCCGTCGCCCGGGCCGAACACCTCTTCCCAAGTTCCGGTGGTCTTGAAGCCGTTGGTGGCCCACACTTGGCCAAACTCCGGAATCAGGGTTTCCTTGTGCTGCTGAAGGTAGTCCATCAACTGCTTGGGCACCGGGCCGGCAAGAGCCTGATTGGCCGCGGGCGAGTGGTCGCGGATCACCGTATGCATGCCCACTTCGTTCTCCACCTGGATCATGATGACCGTGTGCTGCTTGCCGTCCACTAGCTTGACGTGCCGCATCAGGGCGGCAAAAGCGCGGGCATCAGCGTCCCGGTTCGCCTCGCTCAGGGTGCTCAACTCTTCGATGCTGATGCCCCCTTCGAACTGGGCGCGCGGGAACCGCTCGAAATCCCTCTTCACCCAGTCAGGCGCGTAGCTGGAGAGGCTGTTCTTCCAGCTTCCGAACCATAGCAGCACGAGACGCAAGTTATGTTTCCGCGCGCCCTGGATCACGCTGTCCAGCACAGTAAA
>JBEKOF010000210.1:0-8659 GCA_049522055.1 Verrucomicrobiota bacterium
AGTTTCCGGCCGGACAGTCATCCGTGCGGGCGATCTTCGGGGGATCGAGGTGACGCTGCACAACCCGGCGCCCCTGAATCGCGTGGAGACCTTGCAATTGCTGGATACTACGCTGGCGCAACATGGAATCCACATGGTGGTTGCCGGGGACAATGCCGTGATAGCCACCCAAGACCTCCGCAATGCAAGCCCCCCGATCATCAACTCCCCGGCCAGCCAACTGCCCGATTCGAGTTCTTATATGATGACCATGGTGCGGCTCATACAATCGGACCCCTCACGCACCATGCAGACCCTGATCATGAAAGCGAAAGTCCAAAACAGCCTCATTTACACGCCTGCCGGCCATCTGCTGATCCTCCGAGATTACGCATCCAGCATCCTCCAGATGCTGGCCGCCATCCCGGAGGCTGAGCCTTAAGCTAGAAAGAGACGCGGGCCACCATGTCGCGGAGTTGGCCGTTGGGTTGGACCCAGTTATTTTTTAGTTGTAGGCGCATGTTGGGTGCCGAGGTCATTGCTGTTGCACCAAGGTGTCGGTCGAAACAGTACGATACTGCCCGGATCCCTTCCAGGGCAGTTTTATCCCTCCCGGCAGCCACGACCACGAGACCACCTCTGCGCTATCAAAGTACCGAACCGTCACGCGCCAACCCTCCCGCTGATTCGTCATCACCGGCACACTAAACTCACAACTCTGTCCTGGTCTCACGCCCCAAGTATTGACCATTGATGGCCGGGCCGTGGCATCCAGCGCATGCCAGCCTCTCGGAGTTTTCGCCTCCCGAGTAAAAAAGGGAGATCCGTTGGTTGAGCCGTCCAAGTAAACCGTGTGCCCAGCCGGGTTGTAAAAACGGAGCATGACCTCGATCCCGGCACCGTTGGAAGAGTTGGTCAAACCAAGCAAGCGCAGTCGTGGTGTGCCCGCTCCGGAATCGTAAAGGAACAGCAGGGATCCTCCCACGATGGCCGCCCACAACGCGCCTAAAATGAGTAGTTTTCGTCGGTTCATTGGACCCAACAATTATTCAACCAGCCAT
Source organism: Verrucomicrobiota bacterium (assembly GCA_049522055.1). GTDB lineage: Bacteria > Verrucomicrobiota > Verrucomicrobiia > Limisphaerales > Palsa-1400 > JBEKOF01. The sequence continues at coordinate 1,041 of JBEKOF010000210.1, forward strand.
CCTTCGTATATTGCATCAGGCAAATTCATGATGCAATTCCTCCCAGCACTAAACTTGCAAGCAAGTGCATACCCCTCCCGATCCAGGAATTCACCATACGTTAGCCCGCGGGCGTAATTGGCCGCCACAACGGCACAGCCTGAGCGCTGGCGGGCCTGGCATTCCAAAGCAACGATTGGAGTTGATGGGCATCCAGCCCGAAGGTCGGTGGTTTTGCATCGGTCGGCCACCAGGCAAAGCGCCCGGTGGAAAGGCGTTTTTATTAGCATAAGGGCGCATAATACTTTCTTCGGTCTTATGGTGTCGTGGACTGGGTTTTAGCGATTGAAAGGATTGAGAATTGGTCATTGAGTATTTGTCATTTGTGATGTAAACACCTTCGGTATGACGCCCCAGCAACTCTCAGAACGACAGGAACAGCCTATGACAAGAAATCACAGAGGCTTTTGGTTTTTCTGCGCATTGGCGCTGCCGGGGTCCGCTATGTTGGGGTGGGCGCAGGAGATGAAACCGGATGGGGTGGCCGTGGTGCGGGCCGTCCATGGGATGGCCCAGTATTCCAATGGAGATCAGTGGCTCGATGCGAAGCCGAATCTTCAATTTGTCGCCGGCACGACGCTTCGCACCGGGGCCGATTCGGTCATGGACCTCCGGGTCAACGGCACGGTTTCGTCTATCCGCCTGGAGGCGCAGACAACGGCGCAACTCCAGAGAATGGCTCGCGCCAGCGCCGAGACAAGCGCCGATACCGAAACGATTTTGGATCTCAAAAGCGGGACCCTCCTCGGTTCCGTCAAGAAACTTTCAGCAAAGTCCCTTTATCAGATTCACACTCCCGATGGAACGGCCGCTGTTCGGGGGACTGATTTCGAGATAGAAGCCTTGCAACAGGCGGATGGCTCCGTCCACACAAAGTTTAGCTGCATAGGCGGAGAATTATTCTGTTCCGCCGTGGTCAATGGCCAAACGGTGTCCCAACCCGTCCGAGCGGGCGATTCCTGGACGCCGGGTGAGCCGACAAATGGGCACCTCCGGCCACCGGGTTCGCAAGGCGGCGGCGCGACCAACGCCCCGCTGTCCCCCTTGTCGTCCCAGAAAATCCAAGCCCTGCAAAAGCTGGCGGCGGATTATGATTCTTTTGGTTTCCAGCTTCTGAAAGCCGCCAGCAAATCGTATCCGAAAACGAACATATTCTTGAGTCCGCTGGGGGCGGCCTTCGCGCTGTCCATTGCCCGGAGCGGCGCTCGTGGCGCCACGCAGCAGGAAATCACGCGCGGGTTGCGGTTGGAGAAACTGCCGCCCGCAGGAATTGACGGGGCCAATGAGAAAATGCTGGACGCTTTGTCCACGCTGGCCGGGAGCCTGAAATTGGAAATTGCCAACGGCTTGTGGACCGATCAGAAGGCGCAGATGAAACCTGAATTCATCGCGACGGCGCGCAATTTTTACAATGGCGAGGCCGCCGCCGCCGATCTCCAAAGTCCTGCCGCGGTCGGCCAGATCAACTCTTGGGTGAACGACCACACGCACGGCACTATTCCGTCCATCATCGGCCAACTGGACCCGCTCACTGTCATGGTCCTGGTTGACGCCGTTTATTTCAAGGCGCTCTGGAACGGCCCTTTTGACAAGGCGTTAACACTCGAGAAGCCGTTCAAACTGGACGGCGGCGGCACCATCCCGCATCCGCGAATGCAAAAGTCTGCTTTCTTCGATTACTACGAAACCAGCTCTTTCCAACTGGTGGCTCTCCCTTATAGGGGGTCGGCGACCATGTACGTATTGCTGCCGAAGAGTTCCCTCGCGAAGTTCATTCAGGACCTGACCCCGGAGAATTGGCAGAAATGGATTGCCAGTCTGGAAGGCCGGGCGGGATTGCTGGAATTGCCGCGTTTCAATCTCGATAACGATTATGACCTCATCGCGCCATTGCAGGCCCTGGGAATCCGCCGGGCCTTTCAATCTGGTCAAGCGGATTTTAGCGGCATTGCGGATTCGCCATTGGCGCCATTATTCGTCAGCGTGGTGGAACAGAAAACGCATGTGGAAGTGAACGAAGAAGGAACCGAGGCGTCGGCGGCCACGGATATTATTGTTGCGACTACGGCGGCAATCGGGGAGCCTCCCAAGGAACCACCGCCATTTAAGATGATCGTGGACCATCCGTTTTTTGTCGTCATCCGCGAGAATCTTACCGGAGCCATGCTGTTCACGGGAGCGATTGCCGATCCGCGCTGAACGCGGCTTATCGGGTCTGTGAATTGTCCGGCAAGATGCGCCCGGCAGCGGGGGCGACGGTAATGGGTCGGTTCGTGGTATTGTCATATTTTTTAAAGGGTCTAAAACATCCCGGTGACCAACGAGCAGTTCGCGGCGTTTCTTTCCGAGGCCCGTCCGACGGCGGAACGGCTCAAAGGTTGAGGAGACGGGGCGCGCCATTGAGCCTCTGAATTTGCAGGCGCAAATCAAACAGGACCTCGTGGAGAGGTTGCGCACGGGTGGACGCTTGGCGGCGAATCATCGGCGGTCGAGGGTTCGCGGGCGCTCGCTGCCGCATTCCCCGCATGGGGCGCGTCACCTTGGCAATGGAGACCTGTAGCCGGGGGGCAATTCGTCGCCGGGCATGGGCGGCACATCGGGCACTTTTGACATGATGCGGTCAAACGCGGCGAGGTTCGCCCGCTTGGCCCGCGTTTCCACGTCGTCACTGCCCCTCCAAGCGGCAAGCTGGGCAGAAAGTGCCAGGGCAACGATCTGGTCTATTGGAATCCGTTCGCGTTCCGCCGCCGCGCGCGCTTGTCGCGCTAAATAGTCTGGCACGGTTGCTTCGATTTTCGTCATGTCGTTTGCCTCAAGATTTCCAGGAATTCAGCCGGGCGGACGACTCGAATTGCGAATTGCGCGGCGCGGCTCACATCCCGAACATTGTGCGTCACAAGATACACAACTCCTGCTTCTCGCGCCAGTTGAATGATGGCTTCATCATCCGGGTCGTTGGCGGTCGGCTGCCACTGGGTGGCTGGAGAGAATCTCTCGGCCAGTTGGCACAGGGCATCAATGTAGGAATCGGCCTCTTGGTGCGTCAGAGCCAGGAACTCCGCCTCGCGATGCAAAATCTCATGGTATTCTCCGAGCACCGTGTTGCTGAGGACCAGCGCCCAACCACCCGCGCGCAATCGTGCCAGCAATTCATGCGATGCCCCACCGGGCGAGCGCAGTCCTGCCACCACCACGTTCGTATCCATTACGGCGCGAATCATAAGCCTGCGTTTTTTGGCTGTCCCGTCATGGCGGGGCGATTTTGCCACGGCTGAGCCGAAGGTCAAATAGATTGCTTTGGCGGGTCATAGCTGCCTTTGTTTGCGGGCCTCTGCGGTGGCGGGGCTTTGATTTGGGCAATCGTCGGCAAGTCGACTGTGGCGCGACGGGTGTTTGGGCGCGACACAGGCGATATGCCTGTAATGCAGCGCAGCGAAATGATCCCAAACGTGTCGGGGCGCGGGGCCGCGTTTTCGTGACTTCTGGCGGTCGGATGAGACGGGGCCGTCGCTTGGTGGGTGGCGCACTGGCGTCAGGCCAGCGGCTTGCCCGGAGCGGCCAGAGGTCGGACTGATTTTGGAGGGCGTTGTGACGGCGAAAGCTTAGGCGCTCCCGGCAGCGGGTGCGGCGCGGCGTGGGATCAAGCCGCCGGCTTCTTGGCCGTCTTGGCCCTGGCCTTTTTGCGTTTGAGGTAGGCGGCGCGGCGCTGGCGTTTTTCGGCTTTGTTATATTGTTTGCCCATAATGCTTTGCAATTCGCTCTTCTGCGTTGTTTACTGATGGCATTATGAAGTCTCCGCTCCGTTCATTCAACATCTATTTATGCGCCGCAGCGGTCTTGCTGGCCGCCGGATGCGGCACGCGCGGGCTAAGCCCGAAAAAGGAATACACCAGCTTGCGCGTCTATTTGGAGGCCCGCAACGGGGCCAGAACCGGCGCCCAGATGGTGCAGGTGGCGGGGACGCCGATGTATGTTGAATCGGAGCCGTTTCTCACGGAAGCGGACGTGAATATGGCCCGGCTGGTGGATTACGCCGACAAGACCTACGCGGTGCAGGTGACTTTCAACGACCACGGCATGATCGTGCTGGACATGACGACCTCCTCGAGCAAGGGGTTGAACATGGTGATTTATTCGATTTTTCCGCCGAAAGGGTGGAAGGAGCCTAAAAGCGAGGATGCTTTCGCCCCGGAAAAAACCGGCGCCGGCCAACCGCGCGTTTCCTGCTGGTCGGCGACGCGGATCAAGAGCGGCATCTCCGGCGGCACGATATCGTTCACCCCGGATGTGTCGCACGAGGAGGCGGAGCGGATTGTGCGGGGATTGAACAACATGGTTTCGGCAATCAACAAAATGAGCCATTGACCGCCGGAAGGCAGGGGCCAAAAATCGGATTGACTGCCTGTTCCCAATCCCGGAATTTCCATCCTTCCCCATGCCACCGCTTTCCAAACTGGTCCTGATTGGGCTAATGCTGCGCTGGAGCGCGATGGCGGAGGCCCAGCCATTTTATTTGCCGACCGCCAACCACGCCTTGTTCGAGCCGGGCGGCGAGGAGAGGTTTTTTGCGCCGACTCCCGGGAAGACGTGGGAGAGCGGCTGCTTCGGCTGCGTGCGATCGGGCGGGATGCAAATGCACGAGGGGCTGGACATCAAATGCCTGGTGCGGGACCGGTTCGGCGAGCCGGCCGACCCGGTGCTGGCCGCGGCCGCCGGAACGGTGGTCTATTGCAATGATCGCCCCGCTCTTTCCAATTATGGGCGGTATGTCGTGGTGCGGCATCTCTTTGAGGGTGTGGAAGTCTATTCGCTCTATGCCCATTTGCAGTCCATTCGGAGCGATCTTAAGCCCGGCGTGCCCGTGCAGGCGGGGGAACCCATCGCGGTGATGGGCCGGACCAGCAACACCGGCGAGGCCATTTCCAAGGAGCGCGCCCATGTCCATTTCGAGTTGAATTTGTTTTACAGCGATCATTTTCAAGCGTGGTACAAAACGCATTTCCCCGCCGAACGCAACGAACACGGGCTGTGGAATGGGGAAAACCTGGTGGGGTTTGATCCCCGCCTGATCTTCCTGGCGGAGCGGGAGCAGGGCGCCGCGTTCAGCCTGACCAAGTGGCTGCAAACGCGCCCGGAGGTCTGCCGCGTGGTGGCGCGCAAGACGGATTTTTCCTGGGTCAAACGCTATCCCATGCTGGTCAAAAGCAATCCGCTGGCGCAAACGTCGGGCATCGCGGGATACGAGATTGCCCTGGACTTCAACGGCCTGCCCTTCGAGTGGGTGCCGCGCGCGGCCTCCGAGATCAAGAGCCGCGCCAAATACAGCCTGCTCTCCGTCAACGAGGCCGAGCAAACCAACAATCCGTGCCGCAAGCTGGTGAGCCGGCGGGGCAAGGGCTGGCAACTGGCGCCCAACGGCATCAGCCTGCTGGACCTCTTGTCCCAGTGAGAAATTGGGCTGGCTTTTCCCGCCGTGACAGGCTATCTTGCCGCCTCGGTTTATTCTCGCTCAAATGATCCAGTGCGCGGCCATGGCCTGTCCGGTTTATTTGCGCTGCCCAGGGGGACGGCGCGTGCGGGCTTTCACCTTGATTGAGCTGCTGGTCGTCATCGCGGTGATAGCGATTCTGGCGGCCCTGCTGTTGCCGGCATTGAGCCGGGCCAAGGAGGCATCGCGGAGCATTAAATGCCGGGACAATCTGCACCAATTGCAGCTCTGCTGGCAGATGTACGCCGATGATTATCAGGGCGTGTTGGTGCCCAACGATTGGATCGCCACCGAAATCGGAAGTGGAGACCAGAACACGACCCAAATGTCCTGGTGCGAGGGCGATGCCCGGACCAACAACGACCCCACCAACATCCAGGATGGTTTGCTCTACCCTTACAACACCCAAACGGCCATTTACCATTGCCCTTCGGACCTCTCCACCATCGAGGACGCCTATGGGAACCTGCTACCCCAGCTTCGGAATCGGAGCTACAATATGAGCCAATCGGTCAACGGCTATGGTTTTGATGTGACCAATTCGGCCGTGGATCCGCCCTCGGCGGTGGATGTCACCCAGCCCTGTTATCAGAAATACTCCTCCATCACCAATCCTCCCTCCCAACTCTTTGTTTTCATTGACGAGAATGAGGGGACTTTGGAGGACGATCAATTTGGCTACCCATGTCCCTGGGTGCAGTTCGGGACGCAAGAGTACTGGTGGGACATGCCTTCCAACCGCCACAGTCAAGGGGCCAACCTCTCCTTCGCCGACGGCCATGTCGAGCATTGGTCCTGGCAGGCGCCGATGCTGCCTGATAATCCACCCAATTACATTCAATTCATCCCGCCTGGGGGAATGCCCGACTGGGTCCGGGTTGGAAATGCCATGCGCATAGTGCCCCTTGACGGAGTCACTGCCTTTTAACGGGCTGTGAGCGGCACTTTTCAATCAGGCCCTCCCAAGCTGCTCTTCCCCGGATTATCCGAATGTGCTGGATTTTTCTTTCCCGACAAGGTATCTTGCGGCGTCAAATTATTCTCGCTCACATGACCAGGTGCGCGGCCATTTCATGTCCGGGCTTCTTGCGCCGTCCGGAGGGACAGCGGGCGCGCGGATTCACATTGATCGAACTGCTGGTGGTCATCGCGGTGGTTGCCATACTGGCGGCCCTGCTGTTGCCGGCATTAAGCCGGGCCAAGGAGACGGCCCGGAGCATTGATTGCCGGAACAATCTGCACCAATTGCAGCTCTGCTGGCAGATGTACGCCGACGATTACGCGGGAGTTTTTGTCCCCAATGACTGGATAGACGATGAGACCATTTCGACCAATGGGACGATTATCAACCAGTTCAATACGCAGATTTCGTGGTGCCTGGGCGACGCCCGGACGGATACGAACGCCTCAAACATCGAGCAAGGGCTGCTCTATCCTTACGACCGATCCCCGCCGATTTATCATTGCCCTTCCGACCTCTCCACCATCCAGGATGCCAACGGGAACCCGCTGCCGCAGCTACGGACCCGGAGTTACAACATGAGCCAGTCGGTCAATGGCTATCCCTTACTGATTGACCCAACCGATGGAGTGCCGGTGGATGCGGAACAACCTTGTTTTGCAAAGATGTCCGCCATCACCAATCCCCCTCCCGCCCAACTCTTCGTCTTCATAGACGAGAATGAAGCGACTTTGCAGGACGATCAGTTTGGTTACCCGATGATAAACCTGGGTTATGGGGAGTGGTGGGACATGCCATCCAACCGCCACAATCAAGGGGCCAACCTTTCCTTTGCCGACGGCCACGCCGAGCACTGGAGCTGGCAGGTGCCGATGATCTCTATTTATCCGTCGGGCTTTGCCCAACCGGTCCTGCCTGGGCAAATGCCCGATTACACCCGGGTGGGCAACGCCATGCGGCAAAAGCCATACGATGGATTCCCAGATTGATGGCGGCCCTTTCGGAGTGCATTTCACTCCTGAACAGGGAAGCCCCGTTCTCTGAACGGGGTTAGAGGAAGAGCTATGCTGAAAAAAGATCTGCCCATGAGCATCCTTTCTGAGCGTTGTCCCACAACGAAACAGAAAGGAA
>JBEKOF010000211.1:0-15469 GCA_049522055.1 Verrucomicrobiota bacterium
TCACGATGCAAGCGACCGGCTCGGAAGTGGACATTGGGCGGCGGACCTACCTGGGCTATGAGCAGTATTTTTCCGGCTCCCTGAGCGGGGTGGCCGTCTATAATCGGGCCCTCTCCGCCAGCGAAGTCGGCATGCTCTACAGCAACGGAGTTGCTGGAGGGCATTTCTGATGGAAACCATCGTCATCGTCTTGAGTCTCAGTTCAGACTTTTACCTCACCAAGGGTGCAGATTCTGGCAGATATGCCGAATGCTATGGTTTGGTGAACAACGAATGCAACTGATTAAACGGGTTTTTTACACATGAATCATAGGTATCGTCCAGATATTGACGGATTGAGAGCGCTGGCTATTCTGCCTGTGATGCTGTTTCATGCAGAGTTTGGGTGCCCCGGCGGCTTTGTTGGCGTTGATGTCTTCTTTGTCATTTCTGGGTTCCTGATCACTTCCCTGATTTTGGAAGAAATTCATAATGATGCCTTCAGCTTGGCCATGTTTTGGGAAAGGCGGATTCGGCGCATTCTGCCGGCGCTTTTTGTGGTTGTCTTTGCCACCCTTATAGCCGCATGTTTTCTCTATTTCCCGGACGACTTCAAGCTTGTTGGCCAATCGGTCCTGGCCCAGGCGCTTCTATTGTCGAATGTCTTTTTCTGGCGGCAAACTGGTTACTTTGCTGACGGCGTAGATACATTGCCCTTGCTGCATACTTGGTCGCTGGCAGTAGAGGAACAATTTTATGTGCTTTTTCCCCTGCTCCTGATTTATTTGGGGCGACACAAGCGTTTCTCCATTGCCCGAACGATCTTATGGGTTGGCTTCGGGTCGTTCGCATTAAGCGTGGTGGGCACCTATTCCAGACCGACAGCCACCTTCTACCTGCTGCCAACTCGGGCGTGGGAACTGATGGTTGGTGCATTTCTCGCTGCCGTCCCCGGACGCCATGTAACCAAATCGTGGTTGAATGAAATGGCGGCTTGGTCGGGTCTCTGTCTCATTCTATTTCCAATATTCTATTACACGCCGGATACTCGCTTTCCTGGATTGGCTGCCGTTCCCCCATGCCTCGGAACGGCCTTGATTATTTTTTCGGGCGGCGCCAAACCCACGCTGATCAGCCGGGTCCTGGCCTTGAAGCCGGTCGCGTTTATCGGCCTCATCTCGTATCCTCTTTATCTGTGGCACTGGCCCTTGCTGGTTTTTTCAAGATACAGGAGCGTGGATCTCCAGAGTTGGTGGATTCGTGTCGCGCTGTTGCTGGCTAGCGTTGTTTGCGCTGCAGCTTCGTGGAAATGGATTGAGACGCCCTTTCGCAAGCGTCGGTTGTGTCCTCGTCGTTCGCAATTATTCAGCATCGCCGCTTGTGCGATGCTAACCCTGCTCCTACTGGGCGGCTGTGTTTTTCTGGACCGTGGAATGCCTTTCCGATTCCCATCTCAAGCCCTAGCCTATTACGGCTACCGGAAGAGCTATGCATTTCGAGCCAGTATAACGGTGGAACAAGCCGCCGCCGGCCAGTTTGTCGAACTCGGCGCGCAAAGCACCAACCAGCCGGTAGAAATTCTCATCTGGGGCGACAGCCACGCCATGTCCGTAGCGCCAGTTCTCGATGAGCTTTGCCGGCGGTTTTCCGTGCGTGGCGTCGAAGCAGCCCATTCATCCACGGCTCCGATACTCGGCTACATCAGCAACACCAGTAAATTCGGTCTCAATGAAGATTCGCCCGCTTTCTCCCAGTCCATCGTTGATTTCATCGCCAAAAAGCGTGTTAAAACCGTAATCCTCGCCGCGCTTTGGAGCTCGTACAAACCGCCTGATGTGGTCGAAGCCAAACTTGCTGCAACCGTCCAGACCATCATGGCATCCGGCGCCTCAGTGTATGTGCTCAAAGACGTGCCAATGCCGGGTTTTGATGTTCCTAGGCTGGCAGCATTTACCGTAATGCGTCACGGCAACCCCGCGCGGCTGGGGACGTCTCTGGACAAATACGCTGCCGACAATGGTGCTTATGAGTCCATCTTTAAACACGTTTCCCAGATAGGTGCAATTGTTTTGGATACTCCAAAGTATCTCTTAAACACCAATGGTTTTTACGATGTTGTACGTGATAACAAGGCTCTTTACTTCGACAGCCACCACCTCAGCGTCGATGGATCCAAGTTGCTATCACCCATGTTCGAACCTGTGTTCCACAATCAACAGCAATGAACCCCAAATTACTGATTGTAGACGACGACGAAGAGATCTGCACGCAGATGAAGTGGTCCCTGGCCCATAATTATGAGGTCATACTGGCCGGAGATCGCGAGAGCGCTGTGCAAGCTTTTCAGGCGAACCATCCCATGGTGGTGCTGCTGGATCTGGGCCTGCCGCCCCGACCCGCCGATCCTGAAGAGGGGCTGGCTACGCTGTCCGAGTTAACCGCCTTGGATAAACTAGCCAAAGTCATCGTCATCACCGGGCAGAGCGAAAAGGGAATCGGCCTTCGCGCCATCGGCGGTGGAGCCTATGATTTTATGGCCAAGCCGGTGGAGATGGAAGATCTTAAAATGCTGCTCAAGCGCGTTTTCCACGTGGCGCGCCTGGAAATGGAAATCCTGGAAATGCAGCAGGCGGCACATCCCGATGTGTTCCAGGGGATGCTGGGCACCAGCGCGGTAATGCGGGGCGTTTTTGAGACGATCCACAAGGTGGCGACCACCAATGCCCCGGTGCTGCTCTTGGGTGAGAGCGGGACGGGCAAGGAAATGGTGGCCCAAGCCATACACCAGAACAGCCCCCGCAAAAAGGGGCCCTTTGTGGCCATCAACTGCAGCGCCATCCCGGAGACCCTGTTGGAGAGCGAGTTGTTTGGGCATGAAAAAGGTTCATTTACCGGAGCCCACGTGCAGCGCCAAGGCCGTTTCGAAAGCGCCATCAATGGCACGCTGTTTCTGGACGAAATTGGAGAGATTCCCCTGCCCCTGCAAGTCAAACTGCTGCGCTTCCTGCAGGAACGGTGCATCGAGCGGGTGGGAGGCCGGGAGCCTATCTCCATTGACAGCCGCGTCATCACCGCCACCAATGCGGACCTGAACAAAGGCCTGGCGGAGGGCACTTTTCGGGAGGATCTGTATTATCGTTTGGCGGTGATCAAGATTTCCCTGCCCCCGTTGCGCGACCGGGAGAATGACAGCATGTTGCTGGCAAAATATTTCCTGCAGCGTTTTTCCCAGCAAACAGGCAAATCTGGCATGACCTTTGACCAGGAAGCGCTGCGGGCAGTGAGCCGCCACCCCTGGCCGGGCAACATTCGGCAGCTGGAAAACTGCATCCGCCGGGCCGTCATCCTGGCTGAGGGAAAACGAATCACCGTCGCCGACCTCGAATTGCCGGCCTTCACTCCCGCAACACGCGCCATCACCCTCAAAGACGCGCGCAAGAATTTTGAGCGCGAGATGATCCTCAACACCTTGCGCAAGCACGGGGGAAGAGTCGCCCCGGCGGCCGTGGAGCTTGGCATCGGGCGTCCCACCCTTTACGACCTCATGGCGAAACTGGGCATCGCCAGGGAGTGATTCCTGTTTTGGTGGCCGAGGGGTTGAGTTGCCCTGAAGTCGCCAAGCTGCTGGGCGACGCGCCGCAGACGGTGGAACACTAGGAAAGACAACATCGGCCTGCACCGAGAGCGCAAGGTATCGAATCTAATACAATCACGAAAACCACCCACGCCGCTCGTGGGCAAGAAACCATATGGGAAATCCCGACTGAGTTGTCACGCCGTTGATCGAATGACCCGAAAAACCCAGACCATGCCGAACAAGGACATTTTTGTGCGATCAGCCAGAGGTTCGTTACTCTGGATGGCACTCGCATGGCTGCTTTTTGCCGCCGTCGCCGCGCCTGCGCAGAACACCACGTTTTCGTTCACTCTGGACGAACCATGCAAGACGAGTGCAGGTATTTTCGCATCCGATGGAACTTTGGTTTGTTTGGGACGGACTCGATGATAACAGCAACGCGGCGCCCGCCGGCATCTACCAAATTCGATTGCTCCAGCATAACACGGAGTACGTCTGGGATGGAGCCATTGGCAACACTTCAGCGGAAGTTTCTGGGCCAACTGTGCATCGGGGATTCTATCCGATGCGGGATATGGCCATTTCTGGAACCAATGCCTTTTATGTTTCAGGTTACAATGAAGGCCAGTATGACTTTCGGACCTTTATCACGACGGATTCCCAGCGGGTCAAAAGCGCATGGGGCGCCGACGGAAACCCGGCGAATATTTATGATCCAAGCTGGAACTGGACCGCCACGGATGGCAATTGGGCGTACTTCGCCTGCAGTGCGGCCACCAATCCGACGAATACCGCTGTCAACAATTATCCTGGCTTCGTGGTGGCCGCCGAGGTTGGCGCGGCCAGACCCGCTTTCTCTGCCTACTTTACCCAGGGTGTTCCCATTGTGAACGGCGCCAACACCAACACGATTTATCCCAATGGAGTTTATGTGGGCACTCAGCTGGGACTGAGCGGACTGGCTGTGCAGCAAAACGGGGGCCTCCTGGCCGTGTCGGTGGCTCCGGACAACGCCGTTTATCTCTTGGATAAGCGGTCCGGGGCCGTCGTGAACAGTTTCAGTGTGAATGCTCCCGGCCGGCTCAGTTTTTCCCCGGATGGCAGCCTCTGGGTGATTTCCGGCAACAGCGTCATTGATTTCGCCGGCCTGCCATCCGTGCCAACGGACGGGGTGATCATTTCCAATCTTCTCCAACCTTTGGCCGTGGCCATAAATCCGACGGATCCGGATATAATCCTTGTCGCCGATGGGGGCTGCAGCCAGCAGGTGAAAGCGTTTAACGCCGCCGGCGCCGCGCTCTGGACTTACGGGCTGCCGGGGGGGTATCAAGCAAATGGCATGGCGGTAGAGACGAACAAGTTCTGGTTCTATGACGGGGAGACCAACGGGACTTTCCTGTGCTTTGCTCCGGACGGCTCGTTTTGGGTTGGCGATGGCGGAAACCACCGTTCCCTGCATTTCTCGCCCACGCTCAATTATCTTGAGCAGATCATGTATCAACCACACTCCTACATCGCTTGTGTGGACCAGAACAATCCTTCGCGGGTGTTCAATCAATTTCTGGAATTCCATGTGGATTACACGAAGCCGCTTTCGCAAGGCTGGACCCTGGTGAATAATTGGAAGGCGAATGTGCCTCCCGTCAATATTTCCTGGAATGGAGGCGCCTACGACAACGAAGGCATCTACGAAGTCACGACCTTTACCAATGGCCGGACCTATGCGCTGATAGACAACAACAGCACAACATTCCCCATGAGCGAGCTGTGTGAGTTGGCCACTAATCAGCTCCGCTTGACCGGACTTTTTCCCGCGTATAGCACCAATCGGGGCTGGATCTCACTCGGCCCGGATGGCTCCGCCCGCCGCACCACCATGAGTTCGGCCACCTGGTATGAGGCAACGCTAAACGGGTTTGATTCCAGCAATAATCCGGTCTGGAACCCGGAAACCTTGATCGCCTCCGCGTCCGAAGGCAGCACCGACCCGGTTCCACGATGGGGCAGCTTTGGCAATATCCGCGCCACTATTAGCGCTAACAATATTTTAATCTCGTTTGATCAATCCCTGAATAATGGGTGGCATCTGGGTGGCATAAGGGTGGGTGCCACGAACTGGCTCTGGAAAGCGAGTCCCGCCGTTGCCTTCATGAACGGCAGCGGCACGTACGAAATCTCCAATGGAGTTACTTACGCCGGGAACACGTTGCAAGCGGTGGATCGCAATGTGATTTACGGTTATCATGGCGAATTCTTCCGCAGTCAGGGACAAGCCGGCCAACACATGCACTTCTATGACGACGGATTATTCGTGGGCCAATTCGGTGAAGCCAGTCCGGGACATTCAGCCTATGAGGGCGCGTTGCCTGGGTTTGTTGGAAACGGCCACTGTCCCAGCCTGATTAAGACCACCAATGGAGATTATTACCTCTGGGTGAACGATGAAAGCGCGCACGGACCGCAACGCTGGCACTTTGTCAACGCGAGAAACATTCGCGAGCAGAGCGGCAGCGGATGGTTGGGCGGAGCGATCACTTTGACCAATCAAGCCTGTGATTTTCCCACAGGCGTCGTCGGCGAAAACGGCAATCAATCCGGGGAATTATCCTGGCTTCCAGTGCCAGGTGCGGCCTTCTACCGCATTCGTTACTCACTGATCAACGGCGGCCCTTACAATGTTCTTGCGGGGACCACAACCAATCTGGATTACACCGTTGGCGGATTAACCAATGGCCGAACCTACTACTTTGCCGTCACGGCGATTCAAGCCGGCGCCGAAGGAACCCCTTCCGAGCAAGTCCCAATACATCCATTCGACACCAGCCAGAGCGTTTTGTGCGCGGGAAGCATGACCGAGGGCGGCCAGTTCACCCCGGTGGTGGATGTCAGCTCCGCAGCGCCGGCTTCCGGACTCCCCAGCTACGTCACCGCAGAGCATGAAACCGGCTTGCTGGATCTCCGCGAATTGGACTATTACGGCTATGGCAAACTCGCCAATGAAACCGTCGGCACGCAGGGTTACGAACTTTTTAATTGGCAGGGCGCGGGAAACAGCCTTCTGAATGTTCAGCCCCCCTTCACGATCACCTATGTTCCCGGGTGGAACACCATTACCTATCTGCAACGTCAATTCAGAGTGGACAGCGTCCTCGGGATAAACGACGGAATGACCGCTGCACCCATTTGCTCCCTTAAAATTGGAGTGGCCGATACGAACTATCATTTGCTGACCGTGGTCAGTCCGGACCAGTTTAACAATGCAAGGCAGTTCGCAATGCGCCTGACTTCAACCAACAACACTTCAGCCGTGTTCGTCGTGGACGAAAACCCCGGCCTGTCGCACGTCTTTCAGTTTCTATTCCAGGGAGACGTCACTCTTTGGGCAGACGCCTCCGATGCCGGAGGCAGCGGAGGCATTGTCGAAGCCCTTTTTCTGGATAACGCCCCGGTGACATATTCCGCATCCCCTGGCACCCTGGTGACATTCACGGCCACGGTGAGCGGGATCGGCGGCATCCCTACGGGATCCGTTGTTTTCTTTGATGGAAACAACAGTCTGGGCACCGCTACCTTGAACAATTCGGGGGTGGCGACCTTCAGCACTGCCGCGCTTTCCAGCAGTGGCTCGCCCCAACTCATCACGGCGGCCTACAGTGGGGACAGCGTTTTTGCCGGCAGCACTTCCGGGACGATAGACGAAGATGGTACCAGCCCAATCGCTCAATCAGCTTATCAAACCAATGTGCTTGCCCTTTCGCCTGTGGCCTACTGGCGGTTGAACGAAACGACCAATCCGAATCCCGGTCCGGTGACCGCGATTGATGCGACCGGCAATGGCTATAACGGCACTTACGGCATTAACAGCACCGACGCCGCAGAGGGCAATCTCGGCCCGATACCTCCCGCGTTCCCGGGCTTCGAATCCACCAACGGATCCTTGGGGACCCTCAACGGCCAAAACAATTCGTTCGTGACGGTTCCGGCCCTGAATTTGAACACCAACACCGTGACGATATCCCTTTGGATTTATCCTGTCGGCAATCAAGCGCCGGGATCAGGATTGTTTTTTTGGCGAGGTTCGAGCACGGCAGGTTTGGTCTATAACAACATTGCCAATAACAACGAACTGGCCTTGAACTGGGATGATAATCCCGCCTCTTACGAGTGGCAATCCGGCCTGGCGCCCCCGGCTGACAGTTGGTCGTTGGTTACTCTGGTCGTGACTCCGACCAATGCGACGATTTATCTCATCAACAATAATGTCCTGAACTCCGCGACCCTCCCTCTTGCCAGCGCGAACGAGGCGTTCGACGGACCCAGCGCCATCGGAACTGACCCCTTCTCCGTTACGCGCACGTTCAACGGCTATATTGACGAAGTGGCGGTTTTCAACCGATGTCTCACGGAGATTCAGATCGCAAATCTTTACACCACCGCGTCCGGGTTTGTGTTCTCCCCGGCCGTGGCGTCGCAGTCGCCTCCGGAAGTGCTCTACGTCGGGCGGACGGCGCAGTTCGCGGTGGCGGCCAGCGGGCTTCCGCCATTCTCCTATCAATGGTACACAACCAACGGCAGCGGCAATTTTGTGGTCCTGAATGAGGGAGGAGCGATTTCCGGGGCAACCAATTCGACCCTGTTCGTTAGCAACGTCACGACATCCACACCAGTTCAATATGAGGTGGTGGTCTCGAATATCTTTGGCTCCGTGACCAGCAGCGTGACGTCGCTAACTGTCCTGGGACCTCCGACCTCTTCGTTCGCGCAAGCGGTTGACACGGCGCAGCCGGTGGCCTACTGGCGCTTGAACGAAACGGTCAGCCCGAACCCGGGGCCGGCCTACGCTTTTGACTATTATGGCGGCTACACCGGCGTCTATGGAGTCAATACGAGTAATGCGGCCAATGGCGTCTTCGGGCCGTCGGCTCCGGCATTTCCAGGAATGGAAACCAACAACGGCGCCTTGGAAACCGTCAATAACGACACGAATTCATTTGTCACCGTGCCGCCGTTGAATCTGAACACCAACACCGTAACCGTTTCGATGTGGATTTATCCGTTGGGCGATCAAGCGCCGAATGCGGGATTGTTCTTCTGGCGCGGCAGTGGCAGCGCCGGCCTTATTTACAACGGGGTCCTTTTTGACAACAACCTGGCCTACAATTGGGGCAACGGTTCGACCCCGTACAACTGGGTATCCGGCGTGGCGCCGCCCGCATATCTCTGGTCGTTTGTGTCCCTGGTAGTGACGCCCACCAATGCGACGATTTACATGATGAACACAAACGGCTTGATTTCATCAAGCCTCAATTACAACAACGACAACATGGCGTTTGACAGCCCCAGCGCGATCGGCACCGACCCTTATTCCGACACGCGCACGTTCAACGGTATGATTGACGAAGTGGCGATCTTCAATCAGTCACTCACAGAGAGCCAACTCAATGCGATTTACATTGCCGGCGCGGGTCTCTGGCCTGGACTGGCGCCGGATATTACTGAGCCGCCTCAGATCCAGTCGCTCTACCCCGCCGGGAACGCGCAGTACTCGGTGGGAGTCACCGGCCTGGCGCCATACACCTATCAATGGTACACAACCAATGGTAGCGGCATTTTTGTGCCGATGACGGATGGACCTGGAATCTCCGGCTCAACCAATACCACCTTGATCGTCAGCAACGTCTCCGCGTCCACGCCAGCCCAATATGAGGTGGTGGTGTCGAATTTCTATGGCGTGGTGACCAGCAGCGTGGCACCGCTGGCCATTCTCGGCAGTTACTCCTCGCCCTATGATAAGACGGTTCAAAATGATCTGCCGGTCGCCTACTGGCGCTTCAACGAGACGCAGAATCCGAATCCCGGCCCGGTGACCGCCGCCGATTTGAGCGGCAATAATTTCAACGGCATTTACGGGATCAACACTTCGAACGCGTCCACCGGCGTTTCCGGCCCGGTGCCGCCCGCCTATCCGGGATTTGAAACCACCAACGGGGCGCTGCAAACCTTCAATGGAGCGGACGACTCGTTTGTCACCGTGTCGGCGCTGAACCTCAATACCAACCAGATGACTGTTTCCATGTGGATATATCCTCTGGGCGGCCAGGCGCAGGGAGCGGGCTTGTTCTTTTGGAGGGGGTCGAGCACCGCCGGATTGATCTACAACAATCTTGTCAATAATAACGAACTGGCCTTGAACTGGAACAACAACCCCGCCTCCTACGACTGGCAATCCGGCCTGGCCCCGCCGGTCAACACCTGGTCGCTGGTGTCGCTGGTGGTCACTCCCACCAATGCCACGATTTATCTCATTAACGACACCGGCCTGAGATTTGCCAATCTCGACATCACCAACACCGTCATGCCGTTTGACAGCCCCAGCACCATCGGGGCTGACCCGTTCTCGAGCGCCCGCGCGTTCAATGGTATTATTGACGAAGTGGCGGTTTTCAATCAGGCGTTCACCGAAGCCCAAGTCGCCGCCCTTTACACTTCCGCCTCGGACATCCTGCTCTCACCGGTCATTACCTCCCAGCCTTGGCCGGAGACGCTTTACGCAGGCAGGACCGCCCGCTACACGGTGGGTGTCGTCGGCGCAAATCCGTTTACCTATCAATGGATGACCACCAACGGCAGCGGAGGTTTCATACCGTTGACTGATGGAGGCGAAATCTCCGGCTCAACCAACGCGACGTTGGTCATTAACAACGTCTCCGCACTCACCCCGGAAAATTATGAGGTCGTGATCACCAATGCCATTGGAGCGAAGACGAGCATGGTGGCGACTCTTACGCTGGCTCCTGCTTCCCAGTCCGCCTATGAGCAGATGGTTGACGCGGATCAACCGCTGGCGCTCTGGCGATTGAACGAAACCACCCAGCCAAATCCCGGACCAGCCTACGCCTTTGACTTCTATGGCGGCTTGACTGGAATTTATGGCGTCAATTCGAGCAACGGCGTTGCCGGGCCATCGGCTCCCGCGTTTACCGGGTTTGAAAGCAACAACAAAGCCCTCGAGACTTTCAACGATGTGACCAATTCTTACGTGACGGTTCCCGCGCTGGACCTGAACACCAACACGGCGACATTTTTGATGTGGATTTTTCCCGAAGGCATTCAAGCGGAGAATACAGGATTGTTCTTCTGGCGCGGATCCAGCAGCGCGGGCCTGATTTATGGCGGCGCGCACCCGGACAATAATCTCGCCTATAATTGGGGAAATATTTCCGCCCAATACTTCTGGGATTCCGGCGTGGCGCCGCCCGCCAATCTTTGGTCGCTGGTTTCCCTGGTCGTGACTCCCACCAACGCCACAATATATGTCATGAACACCAATGGGCTGAGCATGGCCAGCACCAACCTCGCCAATGGGAACATGGCCTTTGACAGCCCCAGCGCCATCGGTGCCGATCCTTACTCCAGCAGCCGCACGTTCAACGGCCTGATTGACGACGTGGCGTTCTTCGATCAGCCGCTTACGCAGGACCAGTTGATCGCCCTCTATCTCGCTGGCGCTGGAAGCTGGCCGATTTTGGCGCCGAACATCGAGCAGGAGCCGATTTCACCGACCCTGGCGACCGGCCGGGACGCGCAATTCAGGGTGGTGGCCGGCGGGCAACCACCTCTGGCTTACCAATGGATGACCACGAATGGCAGCGGCATTTTTGTGTCCTTGACAGATGGACCCGGCATTTCCGGCTCAACCGGTTCGACTTTGATGGTCAGCAATGTCTCCTCATCCACGTCGCAGGAATATAAAGTGGTGATCACAAATTTGTATGGCTCGGCGACCAGCAGCGTGGCGACACTGACGGTCGCTGCCACCACCGTTTCGGCTTATGCGTTGGCCGTTCAGGCCGACCAGCCCGTGGCTTATTGGCAGTTGAACGATGGGGTCGCTCCGAACCCCGGTCCGGCGTTCGCTTATGACTACTTCGGCGGTTACTCAGGCGTCTATGGTGTCAATACGAGCAACGCGGCGAATGGCATCGCTGGACCGAAGCCTCCGGGTTTTCCCGGATTCGAAACCAACAACGGCGCGCTGGAAACCGTCAATAACCTCACCAATTCATTTGTCACCGTGTTGCCGTTGAATCTCAACACCAACACGGTAACCATTTCGATGTGGATCTATCCCAAGGGCGATCAAGCGCCGAATGCGGGATTGTTCTTCTGGCGCGGTTCCGACAATGCCGGATTCATTTATGACGGCGTCACCGTGAACGACGAACTGGCTTACAATTGGGGCAGCAGTTCCGCCCCTTATCTGTGGCTTTCCGGCTTGGCGCCACCCGTTGATTTGTGGTCCTTTGTCTCCCTGGTTGTAACTCCCACCAACGCGACCATATATTTGATGAACACCAACGGCCTGAGCTCAGCCAGCACGAACATCGCCAATGCCAACATGG
Source organism: Verrucomicrobiota bacterium (assembly GCA_049522055.1). Lineage (GTDB taxonomy): Bacteria > Verrucomicrobiota > Verrucomicrobiia > Limisphaerales > Palsa-1400 > JBEKOF01. The sequence continues at coordinate 11,959 of JBEKOF010000211.1, forward strand.
CTTTTGACAGCTCCAGCGCCATCGGGACTGATCCTTACTCCGACGCCCGCACGTTCAACGGTATGATTGACGAAGTGGCGATTTTCAATCAAGCGCTCACGGAAAGCCAGCTCAACGCCATTTACATGGCTGGCGCCGGCGACTGGCCGGGATTGGCGCCGCTGATCACGCAGCAACCGGCGCCCACCACGCTTTACTCGGGCCGGAATGCGTCATTCACGGTTGCGGTCAGCGGCCTGGCCCCATTCTCCTATCAATGGTACACCACGAATGCCGGCGGCACTTTTGTGCCACTGAGCGATGGAGGCGATGTTGCCGGTTCCACGAACACAGCGTTGATGATCGCCAACGTTTCCGCATCGACTCCGGAGGAATACCAAGTTGTCATATCTAATTTCTACGGCGTGTCCACCAGCAGCGTCGCGATGCTGTCCATTGCCGACGCGCCAGCCTCCTCCTACGCCACGACGCTCGAGGCCTGCCAGCCGGTGGCTTACTGGCGGTTGAACGAAACCATCGGCCCGAACCCCGGCCCTGCGTTTGCCTATGATTACTACGGCGGGTTCGTGGGGATCTATGGAGTCAATTCAAGCAACGCGGCCAATGGAGTCTTTGGGCCGTCCGCTCCCGAATTTCCTGGATTTGAACCCAACAATGGCGCCTTGGAAACCGTCAATAACGACACCAATTCATTTGTCACCGTGCCTGCACTGAATCTGAACACCAACGTCGTGACGATTTCAATGTGGATTTATCCCGAGGGCAATCAAACCCAGAATACGGGGCTTTTTTTCTGGCGCGGTTCCAGCAGCGCCGGCTTCATTTACACCGGCTTCGCGCCGGACAATGATCTGGCCTACAATTGGGGCAGTGCTTCGGCCCCGTATCTGTGGGACTCGCATCTGTCGCCGCCCACGAATCTCTGGTCGTTTGTGACCCTGGAGGTCACCGGCACGAATGCAACGATTTACATGCTCAACACCAATGGCCGGGCGTCCGCCAGCATCGGAATCACTAACGTCAATCTTGCATTTGACAGCGCCGGCGCCATTGGGACCGATCCCTTGTCCGCCTCCCGCACATTCAACGGTATGATTGACGAAGTGGCGATCTTCAATCAGGCCCTCTCCCAAAGCCAGCTCAATTCGCTATACGTGGCCGGAGCGGGGCCGTGGTTGCAATTCGAGCCGGTCATCGTGCAACAGCCGGTCCCAGCCACCATTTATCCCGGACGGAATGCGCAGTTCACTGTGTCCGTAACCGGTCAGGCCCCCTTTTCCTACCAGTGGTTCACCACCAATGGCAGCGGCAATTTTGTGCCGCTGGCTGCGACCAATTCGATTCTGGTCGTTACCAATGTGTCGGCGTCCACCCCGGCTGAGTACGAAGTGGTCATAACAAATTCGTACGGCGCGACGACCAGCAGCCTAACGACATTGACCGTTGTCTCCACTGCCTTGTCCGTCTATGGTACGGCGGTTCAGGCCGACCAGCCGGTGGCCTTCTGGCAGCTCAATGAAACCAATGTGGATCCTGCCACGGGCGTCGCGTTAGCCTTCGACTTCGACGGCGGGTTTACCGGACTCTATGGCACAAACTCTTTCAATGGCGGCAGCCCCAGTCCATTCACCGTCTCCGGTCCAGCCCCGCCCGCGTTCCCCGGCTTTGAAGCAGGCGAAGGCGCGCTGGAAACTTTTCCCGGCACCAACGATTCCTACGTAACCGTGCCGGCGCTCAATCTCGACACTAACACCGTCACCTGCGCCATCTGGCTCAATCCCAACTCAACGCAACGAGCGAACACGGGATTGTTTGTGTGCCGCGGCGGCACCACGGTCGCTGGTTTCGGTTACGCGAATTCCATCGCCAATTCGCTGGGCTACAATTGGAACAATGACTTCAACACCTACAATTGGCCGTCCGGCCTTTCAGCACCGGTCGGCATCTGGTCATTGGTTGCCTGGGTCGTCACGCCGACGAACTTGACGATCTATCTGATGAACAGCAATGGGCTCTCTTCCTCCAGCCTCACCTATCCGAACCAAGTCGAGGCTTTCGACGCGGTCAGCACGATCGGGTCCGATTCGTTCACTAACATCCGCACATTCAACGGCTTGATCTCCGACGTGGCGATCTTCAACCAGGCGCTCTCGGTGGACCAAGTCGCCGCGCTTTATACGGCCGGCTCGGCGCAAACATTCCCGCCGCAAGTGACACAGCAGCCGAATTCTACCACGCTCTACACCGGCCGAACGGCACAATTCACGGCGGCCGTCCAAAGTGGCACCCCGTTCTCTTACGAATGGATGACGACCAATGGCAGCGGCGGGTTTGAGCCTGTAGCCGGCGGGACTGGTGCGCCTGGCCCAGCCAATCTCACGCTTTTTGTCACTAATATTTCTGCTGCTACTCCGACCGAGTACGAATTGTCAGTGTCCAACGTTTATGGTTCCATAACAAGCGGTCTGGCCATGCTCACTGCGGTCACACCTGTCGTGCTTTCCCCTTACGAAGTGGCGGTGGCGGCGGATCGGCCCTTGGCGTTTTGGCAATTGAATGAAACCAACGTGAATCCGTTGTCCGGCGCCGCGCCGGCCTATGATTATTACGGCGGGTATACCGGTCTATACGGTGTGAACTGTTTCAACGGCGGCAGCCCCAGCCCATTCACCGTGTCCGGTCCAGCTCCGCCCGCGTTCACAGGCTTTGAAACAAATGAAGGCGCGCTGGAGACCCTTTCCGGCAACGTCAATTCTTACGTGACGGTTCCATCGCTGGATTTGGAGACCAACGTGCTGACTTGTTCGATTTGGATTAATCCAAACGGAAGCCAGTTGACTGATACGGCGTTATTTTTCTGCCGCGGCGGCACCACGGTTTCCGGCTTTGGCTACGGCAACATAATTCCCAACGCGTTGGGCTATACTTGGAATAACGCCCCAGCCACCTACAATTGGAATTCCGGACTCTCGGCACCTTCCAACACTTGGTCATTGGTCTCTTGGGTGGTCACTTCCACGAATGCGACAATTTATGTGATGAATGCCGCCGGCATATCCAGCGCCAGCGTCGTTACTCCCAACCCAGTCCAGGCATTCGACGCTCCCAGCACTATCGGGGCGGACCCGCTGACCAACACGCGCACGTTCAACGGTATCATTTCCGACGTAGCGTTATTTAACAAGGCCCTCTCGCAAGATCAACTCAATGCCCTCTATTCCGCCGGCCTGACGTCCATTGCGCTGCCCATCCCGGTGATTACTTGGGCTACGCCCACCGCCATCACTTACGGCACACCTCTCAGTTCCAAGCAACTCAGCTCCACGGCGAGCGTGCCTGGTACTTTCACCTACAATCCGCCGATCGGAAGCGTCCTAAATGCGGGCACCCAGACGCTTTCAGTCACCTTCAGCCCAACCGACACGGCTGATTACAACAGTGCCACTCAAACTGTCAGCTTGGGAGTATCCCCGGCCCCGGTGAGCATCCTTTCCGGCCTGACGGCCAACAG
>JBEKOF010000212.1:0-8615 GCA_049522055.1 Verrucomicrobiota bacterium
TGTCACGAGCATCGGGTTGGAGGCATTCGAGAACTGCTCCGAGCTGGCCGGGGTGACGATTCCCGGCAGCGTGACGAACATCGGGGAGAATGCGTTCTACGGCGACACCGGTCTGAAGAGCGTGACGATTTCCAACGGCGTCGCCAGCATAGGGGAGGGTTCGTTCGGCAGTTGCTCCAACCTGGCCAGCGTGACGATTCCCGGCAGCGTGACCAACATTGGGTCGGGGGCGTTTCAGGACTGCGCCAGCCTGACAAACATCTATTTCAAGGGGAACGCTCCGGCAGTGAGTTCGGTTGCGTTCCTTGCCGACACCAACGCGACCGTCTATTATTTGCCTGGTACCACCGGCTGGGTCAGCTTCGCCTACACCGCCGGCGTTGCGGCCGTGTTGTGGAACCCGCTCATCCAAACTGGCGACGGGAATTTTGGGTTTAACTCAGATCAGTTTGGGTTCGACATCACCGGGACGGCCGGCATTCCGATCGTGGTGGAGGCCAGCACGAACTTGGCCAGCCCGAATTGGACTCCACTGGAAGCCCTGACGCTGACCAACGGTTTGTTCTATTTCAGCGAACCGACGCAGCCTGGAGCGGGGGGACGCTTTTACCGGATTGGATCGCAATAAGGAGGGAAGAGTTCAACGCGAAGGCGCGACGGCACAGCGCCGCAAAGCCGCAACCAAAGGAATTCAACCACGGATTACACGGATTACACGGATAAAGAAGACCTTTCAACGCAAAGTGGCCAAGGCTTGGCGCGGCTGACGCCGCAACCAAAGCGCCGCGTCTAAATTGAAAATCTGTCATTGAGAATTTGTAATTTGTCATTCAGCAAGACGATTCGGAAAACGTTGCCGAGATTGCGCAATTCTCGTGGATAGCACCGCACTGCAAGGAGAATTCTATTTTGGGGGTTCGGCGGGCGTGCCGGTGGAGACGGCCGGCTCCGGCGCGGCGGAGGCTGGAGTGGAATCGGCCGGTTTCTCCGCGGGTTTCTCTTCCTTTTTCTCCACCATAAGCTGGGCGCGCTGGCGCATGAGCGGTTCGAGTTGCATGGAACTGACGAGGTAAACCCACTGGCCCAAGGCCTTTTCCTGGGTGAGCTTGTCCTGGAGGGTCTTGGTTTGGGTCTCAAATTCCTTGTCAAGTTTGGTTTTGTCCTCCGGTTTTTCATCTTTGCCCGGGGTGCGGGCGGTTGGGAGATCGGCGGAGACGGAAACGGTGAGGAAATAATTGTCTTCCGGGGTTTTGTTGCCGACTTTGATTTCGTAGGAGAAATGATCGAAGGTGCTGATTTTGATGATGAAGGGTTTGTCCAGGCCGGTCTGCGCGGGGGCGGAGTTGGAGGCGACATCCACAAAATTGGCGTAGGTGAAGGTGCCGGCCAGGGAGGAAACCTTGTTGGAATCGAGCATCTCGCCGACATTGGTTTCGGCCAGCGCCCAGGAGCCGGTTTCGCCGGGGCGGCTGAGGCTCCAGGAATTGGTGGCGTCGGTGGAGAGGACGGAGATGGAAGCGGGCTTTTCAATTTTGAAGAACTGCTGGTTGAGCCAGGGGGCGGGATTGGTCTCGATGTTGCTCAAGGGATCGGTGATCAGGAGAAGAACCTTAGGATCAGCGGGGAGCATGACGTAGCGGCCGTTGGGATATTCGCCGCCGCCAAATTGGGAGGCAGGGGCGGCTTGCTCGACGTGCTTTTTGCCCAGGAGCAAGGATTGGATGGTCTTTCCCTTGTCATCGGAAAAGGTGACGAGGGTGCCGGAGCCCGCGCCCTTGCCGGGCGGCTGGAGTTCCATGTGGGCGAGCTGGGAGGGGCCGATAGGCTCGGACTGGGAAATCTTGAGGCCGGAGAGAGTGATGAGCAACTCTTTGATTTTGGAAAAGTCGGCCGGGTAATCGCCCCGTTCGCGCACGCGCCAGGCGTCGCCCTTTCTGGCCAAGTGGACGGCGCTGTCGCCCTGGATGTCGAGGGCGGCGACGTCGTTGATGGGGAAATTGGGGAAGAGTTTCTGGCCCATTTTGCCTTGAGGGGCGGACCAGGATTGATCATGGCGCTTGAGCAAAAGGAGGCTCGCGCCGCCGAGAACGGCCAGGGCGAGGAAGAGGAGGATCAATTGTTTGCGATTCATTTTGCGGCGGTTCTTTTGTGTTTGACAACGGCGAGAACAATGCCGGAGAGGGCGACCAGGGCGGGCATGGCGCCGATGTTCAGGACGCGGATCCAGGCTTCCAGGGAATCGGTGTCCTTGCGGAGGTTTTTCTGGACCTGGCGGAGTTCCTTGCCGGCCTGGGCCTCGTCCTGCTGGTATTTGGCGAGGGCCTTTTGCTGTTCGGGGGTGAGGATCATTTGCTGCTGGGCGCTGCCCTGTTTGCCGGCTTGAAGCTCGTTGATTTTTTGCTGGGTGGATTCGCGCTCGGATTGGAGCTCCTTGAGTTTGGCCTCCCATTGCCGGCCGGCCCTGGCTTCCAGTTCCTCCAGGCGGGTGAAGGGACGGTTGAGGCTGCCGCGGCTGCGCAAGCTGATCAAATCACTGTCGCCGGCCATTTGCTCGACGCAACTCTGGAGGAAGTTGAGATTGCCGTTGAGCGGCTGGGCGATGCGAAAGCCCATGATGTCCCGCACCTGGACGCAGACCTGGTCGGCCAGACAATCGGTGTCGCCGAGGAGAATGACGGCGCCATTGGCGGGGGATTCCTTGAGGGAGGGTTCGGCGTTGGTGGAGGCCGCAGCGCCGGATTGGCCAGGCTCCTTGGGTTTGCCATCGGGGAAGGCGGTTTTGAATTTGCCGGTCAGGCGCACGGCCAAGGCGTATTGGACGCCGGAGGCTTTGAAGTCGCGGGTGATCTGGTCGGCGCCCAAGCTGGCGGTGATGCCATCCACCAGTTCGGACTGGTCGGAGGAATGGGCCAGGACGGTTTCTGTCAGCCCGTCGGCGGGCTTGCCGGTGAAGGCGCCGGCGAAGGCGAGTTCCAGGTTGTCCATGTTGGCGGTGACGATGTCGTCGCCGTTGATCTGCTTTTTAGTCAAGAGCAAAATGGTCGGCACCAGGGCGCCGTTTTGCGGGTTGTGCAGGCAGCAGTTCAGGTCGGCCACGACCTTGTTGATGTCCATGTCCAGGCCCCAGGCGCGGAGGAGTTTAGGGAGGGAGGACTGGCCGGAGCTTTGCCCGAGCATCTGGGCCATCTGGTCGTGGCGCTGGTCGAAATAGGCGTGGGGGTCCAAGAAGGCGATGAGCTTGCCGCCGCGCATGACAAATTGGTCGAGGGCAAATTGGGTCTCCTCGGTAATGTCGCGCGGATGAAAGGCCAGGAGAACATTGATATCCGGGTCAATCTTGGCGGCGGTCATGGGGACTTCGACGATGTTGAAATCCTTTTTGAGTTCGGAGAGAAAGACCCAGGGTTGGGAGGGGGCCTGGCCCATTTGGCGCATCATGGGATTAGACTCTTCGCCAAAGACGGGCAAGGCGCTCATGACGCCGACGGTGGGCGGGGTGGGATTGATCACGCGGCTGATGGCGCGGGAAACATCATATTCCAAGAGGCGTTCGCGGGCGGGGTCCAGCCAGGGGATGGCTTGCTTCTCGTCGGCCCGGCTGACGGCCAGGCCCAGGTAAACGCGGTCTGCGCCCATTTGGGTCAACTGACCCTGGACGCCGTTGAGGCGGGCGGAATCCTCGGCGTCGGAATCGGGGATGGGATCATATTTTTCGACGATGATGTTGCCTTTGCCGGCCTGCTTGTATTCGTCCAGCAGGTCTTCGACCTCCTGCGCGAAGGGCTTGAGTTGCGGGGGCATGTCCGCCTGGCTGCAATAGAAGCGCAGGGTAACGGGGGAATCCAGGCGGGCCAGAATGTGGCGCGTGCCGGGGGAAAGGGTGAAGGCCTTTTCCTGAGTCAGGTCCACGCGCTGCTTGAAGGCGCTGGTCAGGACGTAGAAGGCCATGAGCACCAAGAACATGGCGGCCACGCCGACGCCGGAGTAGAAGATTGCTGCAAAGTTTTTTGACTTCATTTTGTCGAAAAATCAGCCGGAGCGGTGACTGCGGAGAATCACCCCGGTGGTGAATAGAGAGAATGCGATGACGGACGCAAAGAAGATGAGATCGCGCGAATCGAGCACGCCTCTGCTGAAGGAAGTAAAATGGGTCATGACGCTGAAGGCGGCGACCAGGTTGACCAGCCAGGGCTTATCCATCTGGGAGAGCATGTTGGTGACCGGGGGAAAGCCGCAGAGGACCAGGAACAGGCAGAGGACCACGGCGATGATGAAGCTGACGACCTGGTTGCGGGTCATGGCGGAGGTCATGCAACTGACGGCCAGATAGGCGCCGGCCATGAGGAAGCTGCCCAGGTAAGCGGTGAAGATGGCCCCGTTGTCCGGCGAGCCGAGATAGTTGACGGTCAGGACCACCGGGAAGGTCAAGGCCAGGGCCAGGGCCAGAAAGAGCCAGGAGGCGAGGAACTTGCCCACGATGGCCTGCCAGGCGGTGATGGGCATTGTCAACAATAGCTCGAGCGTCCCCACTCGCCGCTCCTCCGCCCAGAGGCGCATGCCCACGGCGGGCACCAGGAACAAATAGAGCCAGGGATGCCACATGAAAAAGGAGCCGTCGAGGCTGGCCTGGCCGCGCTCGAAAAAGCCCCCGGCCATGAAGGTGAAAAATCCTGTCAACAAGAGAAAAATGACAATGAAGACATAGGCGACCGGGGAGGAGAAATAGCCGCCCAGCTCGCGTTTGGCGATGGTGTTGATGTTGCGCAAGGCGTTCATTGGGAGGCCTCCCTGGCGGTTTCGGGAAGGGTGATGTTGCGGAAGACTTCGTCCAGGCGGCCTTCGTCAGTATGGACTTCCTCGACCTGCCAGCCGCCGGCGGCGGCGAGCACCTGGCGGGCCAGGTCGCCGTTGTGGCCGGCCTCGCGGGGATAGATGCGGGCCCAGACCTTGCCGTGTTCCTCTTTGATGATGCTGGCCTTGCGGACGTTGGGCACGCCGGACAGGCGTTCGACTACGCCGACGCCCGCCACCCCCCGCGCGATGAGCAGGACCGTTCCGGCCATGTCGGATTTGGCCTTTAATTGCCGCGGGGTGCCGTTGGCGACGATTTGGCCGCGGTCAATGATGATGGCCCGGGAACAAACGGCCTCGACTTCCTCCAGGATGTGGGTGGAAAAAATGATGGCCTTGCGCTCGCCCATCCGCCGGATCAAACTGCGCACCTCATGTTTCTGGTTGGGGTCCAATCCATCGGTCGGTTCGTCCAGCACCAGGATGTCCGGGTCATGGATGATGGATTGGGCGAAGCAGGTGCGGTGGCGAAAGCCCTTGGAAAGGGTATCCACGCTTTGGAAACGCACGGATTGGAGACAGCACATCTCCACGACGCGATTGAGGGCGGCATTCATGGCCTCGCCCCGCAAACCGCGCAAGCGGGCGGCGAAAATCAGGAAGCCTTCGACGGTCATGTCGGTGTAAGCGGGGGCGTTTTCGGGGAGATAGCCGATGAGGCGTTTGGCGGGCAGGGGGTCATTGGCCATGTCAAACCCTCCGACCAGGACCTTGCCGGCGGTGGGGGGTATGAAGCCGGTGATCATGCGCATGGTGGTGGATTTGCCGGCGCCATTGGGGCCGAGAAACCCCAGCACCTCACCGCGTTCGACCGTGAAGGAGACATCATTGACGGCCAACTTTGGGCCGAACGATTTGCTCAATCTTTCAACTTTAATCATTCCAATTCTCCAATGGTGGCTGGCACCAGTGTTAGTGTAAAATGGACTAAATAACGGTCAAGCCGTTCAAACGCAAGCATAACCGGCCAACGGAAAATTTGACAATTCAGGCCAAAAACGTTCAAGATTTCCAATGACTTCAGACGGTTTGCGCCTGTTTCCATACAAATGCCCAAACGGAATGACCGGAATCTTTCATGAAAATTACAAATTGGTAATGACCGAGGCGGGCGGTCCGGTTTGGCTCCAGCCGCGGCCCATTCAATCCCGCCACCAAATGGGCGCTGATCCCCCTCTTGGGAACAGCTGAAATGAAATCTGAAGATACTTTGTCACCTCTCCGGGCTTTTCAACCACGGCAATGGCGATATGATGACAAGTCGAATGACACCGCCGGCCGCCAGTGGAGACGAGGAGCTGGTCCACGCCAGCCTTGCGGGAAACCGCGAGGCGTTCGGACAAATCGTCACGCGCCACCAGGGGCTGGTCTGCTCGCTGGCTTACAGCGCCACCGGCAGTTTGACGCAAAGCGAGGACTTGGCGCAGGAGACCTTTATCGCGGCGTGGAAGCATCTGGCCGAATTGCGCGAACCGGCCAAGCTGCGTTCCTGGCTTTGCGGCATCGCGCGCAATCTCATCCACAATTCGCTGCGAACGCAGGGGCGGGAGCCGAGCCATCGCGCCGAGGCGCTGGAGGATGTCGCGGAGCCGCGTTCGCCGGAGCCGTTGCCCGGGGAGCGGGCGATCAGCCGGGAGGAGGCTGAAATCCTGTGGCGGGCGCTGGAACGGATTCCGGAAACGTACCGCGAACCGCTGGTGCTGTTTTACCGGGAACACCAATCGGTCCAGGCCGTCGCGCAAGAGCTGGAGCTGACGGAGGAGGCGGTCCGGCAACGGCTGGCGCGCGGCCGGAAACTCTTGCAGGAAGAAGTGCTGGCTTTTGTGGAAGGCGCGCTGGCAAAGACCGCGCCGGGAACGGCGTTCACGGTGGCGGTGGTGGCCGCGCTGCCGTTGGCCGTCACTTCGGCCAAGGCGGCGTCCATCGGCGTTGCGGCGGCCAAGGGCGGGGCGGGGGTCAAGAGCGCCTTTTCGCTGGCCGCGCTGGGCGGTTTGGCGACGATGCTGGGCGCGATGCTCTTCTCCTGGAAGAACGCGGTGGACGAGACCAAATCGCCGCCCGAACGACGGCTGATGGTGCGGACGGCGTGGTTCCAGATGGCCTTTTTGGTGCTGTCCCTGGGAGCCACATTTTATTTTCTGCCACGGCTTTCCGGTCATCCTCTTGCGTTGGGCATCGGCCTGGTGCTGCTCCTTTTGGCCAACCTCGTCAATGGCGTGGCGCTGTTCGGTTATGTGGGCCGGCGGCGCATGGAAATCGTGATGGAAGAAGGCACTTTTGCCGATGCGGAGTGGACCGGGCCTGGCAAGGAAACCGACCGCAAAGCGCTTCGGAAGACAGTCAAGCTGATGATTCCCTTTCTGTTGATGTTTGTGGTGGGGAGCATCAGGTTGCCGTGGAAACAGCATTGGGTCCGGTCCGCGGCGGTGGCTGCGGCAGAAGGGTTGGTCTTGCTCTGGGCCTTTCGCAGGTTTCAAAAAATGCTCAGTTTTCAATCCATGCCGGGCTTGAAGTCCTCGTGGGGTCCGGCGTTTCTTCGACATCCGATCATTCTGATGCCGGCGATTGTTTTCGGGGCCGCGGTTTTTGGAGGCGGTCTTTCTCTTTTCTTGAACCCTGAGGGGGCGAAGGCCGCGATACATCACAGCCCGTTCCTGAGGAACATGGGGCTTGGCCTTCTGGCGGCCATGGTGGTGTACACCGTATTTGCGGTGATTTACGTGAAGAAGCGCGGCCTCGCGCCGGGAGCGGTGGGAGTTATTGACAAGATGGCCGGGCCGTTTCCTGAACAACCCGGCGCCAACATGTTCGGCCGCATTCTGGGTAATCCTGTTCTGGGCAAAATGCTGGCGCTGACGACCAAAATGATGGCGCCGATGATGGGCAAAGGGATGGGGCAGATGATGGGCAAAATGATGCTCAAGTTCTACGCGCCGGTTTTTCAGCAAATCAACCTGAGCCAGGATCAACGCGCGCGGTTGGAGGAGTTGATCATGAAAAAGAACGCCGTGAACATGGACAAGGGGCTGGCGCTGATGAAGGCGAGTGGCGACGCGGCGCGGCGCGCGGCGGCGATCGAGGAAATGAAAAGCGGGCGGGAGAGTTGCGACGCCGAAATCCGGCGGCTCCTCGGCGAGGCGGATTATCAGGTGTTTGAGCAATTTGAAAAGAGCCTTCCCGACAGGCTCGTGCTCGGCGTGTTCAAGGGCAAGTTGGCCAGAATAGGCTCGGCGCTGAGCGAGGAGCGGCTGGAGCAACTTCTTCAGGCGGTCAGCCAGGCGCGCGCGCAACACGCGTGGAGCACGGACTTGAGCCGGCGCATTCAGAATCCCGCCGATCCGGTCGCGATGTTCAGCCGGGAGAACATCGCCACGTTCGCGCGGGAGGAGGAGGAGTTTGACCGGCAGCTTCCCGCCCGTGTGGAAATGATATTGACAGCGGAGCAACTGGCCGCGTTTGCGCCGTTCCTGGCGAAGCAGCGGCAGGCGAAGGTCGCCAGCATGAAAATGACCGCAAAAATGTTCACGCCGGCAAGCTCGTGAAAAGCGGGGGAAATGAAACGCGGCCAATGATGTTCCGGCGCGTCCGCAAGCCCTGGCGCAACGATCCGTCTTCCCTGGCCAAGGGATGCCGCCCGATTCTTAGCCCAAGTTCGTCAGTCAGGGGGGCGATTCACTAATTTTGCAGAGGCGGTTTTTGTAAGCCGTTGATTTGCCGCAGTTGATTTTGGAGGGGGCCGCGTTTTTGCCATGTAGTCCCGAAGA
>JBEKOF010000213.1:0-8520 GCA_049522055.1 Verrucomicrobiota bacterium
CAGAACGGAGAGTTTAGAACGGCTTGGCTGGGGTTGTTTTGTATTTTTCATTCCTGTCGTGTGACAGGAAAAACTCTCCCAGCCAAGTTCTCTATTTTCCTATGGGATGGCTGTGACAAATTTTCAATGACCAATTCTCAATTCAGATCCAACCCTTTGGTTGCGGCTTGCCGCGCTACGTCTGCGTTGAAACCCTCCTTTCGTATGGATTGGCGTCGTCGAGCGCCAGGTGCCATGTCCTCTCCGCCGCCCCCTGTGCCGATCAAGGCTAATCAAGGTAAATCAAGGTAAATTCACTCTTCATCCTTCATCCTTCATCCTTCTCCATAATGCACTTTCTCAAACGCGCCCTTTTCCTGCTCCCGCTGCTGCTGCTCATCAGCTTCCTGGCCTTCGCGCTGGTCCGCGCCGTTCCCGGCGGGCCTTTTGATCGCGAACGCAAACCGGCCTCCCCGGAGATTGAACGCAACCTCCAGGCCAAATTCCACCTCGACGAATCCCTCCCCCGCCAATATCTCCGCTATCTCGCTGGCCTCCTCCACGGCGATTTCGGGCCTTCCCTCAAATATCGCAATCATTCCGTCAGCGACATCATCGCGCAAAGCCTGCCCGTCTCCCTCGCCTTGGGAGCCGCCGCCTTCTGTTTTGCCATCGGCACGGGGATTCCGCTGGGGTTCTTCACTGCGGCCCGCCAGGGCCGCTGGCAGGATTACGCGGGCAGTCTGGCCGCCTTGCTCGTCATCTGCGTCCCCGGATTGGTCATCGGGCCAATTCTCATCATGCTTTTTGCCATTAAACTGCGCTGGTTCCCCGTCGCTCTCTGGGGTTCCCCCTGGCACGCCATTCTCCCCACTCTGACCCTTGGTCTCTATTTCTCCGGTCGCGTCGCCCGTCTCATGCGCGAAGGCATGCTCGCCACCCTTCATGCCGAATTCATCACTACCGCCCGCGCCAAGGGATTGGGCGAAATCGCCGTCCTCCTCAAACATGCCTTGCCCATTGCCGTCCTCCCGGTGCTCTCCTATTCCGGGCCGATGCTGGCCGATTTGCTCACCGGCTCCTTCGTCGTGGAGAATCTCTTTCAAATTCCCGGCGTCGGCGTCTTCATGGTCAACAGCTCCCTTGACCGCGATTACACCATGGTCGTCGGTCTGGTCTTGCTCTATGCCCTGCTTCTGCTCGTCTTGAACCTGGCGGTGGATTTCGCCTACACCCTGCTCGATCCACGGGTCCGCTATGAATGACCACCCCTCCATTCCCCTGAGCCCCAACCAGCGCGCCTGGCGGCGCTTTCTCTGCAACCGCCTCGCCGTGGCGTCTCTCTTCCTGCTCGGCGCGCTGGTGGCCCTCATTTTGGTTTGGCCCATGTTCAGCCGCCCGCAATTCGCCCCGCTTCTCCCCCGCGCCCTCACCCACGGCCCCAACGCCGTTTCCGACGCCCAATTCCAGCCCCCCGGCGCCCAATTCTGGTTCGGCACCGACGTCCACGGGCGCGATCTCCTCAGCCGCGTTTGCGCCGGGGCGCGCCTTTCCCTCTTTGTCGGCCTGGTGGGAACGGCCGTCAGCCTGGTCATCGGCGTTCTCTGGGGCGCCGTCGCCGGCTATCGCGGCGGCCGCTGCGACGCCGTGATGATGCGCGGCGTGGATGTGCTCTATTCCATGCCGTCAATTATATTTGTCATCGTCCTCATCACCTCCCTCAACGCCGTCCTGGCCAAATGGCAGGCCGGCCCCGCCCGCCTCCCGGACGCCGCCGTGCGATGGCTGCAATTCACCGCCCTCTTCGGGGGCCTGGGGGCCGTCTCCTGGCTGCCCATGGCCCGCATCGTCCGCGGCCAGGTCTTGAGCCTGCGCCACCGCGCTTTTCTCGACGCCAGCCGCGTCCTGGGCGCCGGCCACGCCCGCCTCCTCCTCCGCCACATCCTCCCCAATGTCTGCGGCCTGATAATTGTGTACTTGACAATGACGGTCCCCTCCGTCATTTTATACGAATCCTTTCTCAGCTGGCTCGGTTTGGGCGTCCAGCCCCCTCAGGCCAGCCTGGGGTCCCTCATCGCCGCCGGCTCGGGCGAGATCAATTCCATTCGCATCTACTGGTGGCTCATTGTCTTTCCCGGCGGCGTCCTCGCCCTGACCTTGCTCGCCCTCAATTTCATCGGCGACGCCCTGCGCGACGCCTGGGATCCAAGGGGCGAAAATTAAGGCCCAGGCAAAAGAAATGGACAAATCATGGTCAGTACTTCACAGTTTTCAACCACCCTTCCATTTTGCTTTTCCATTGACGCCACCCTGGGCCGCCGTAAAATGAAGATCGTGGTGAGCAGTCCGTCACGAAAAACCTGGGCCGTATTCCATCGTTTTTTAACGGGCCGTTTGATCATCCACGCTGGTTCATCAAAAGAAAGAAATAAACAATATGTCTCTCAAAGTTGCAATCAATGGATTCGGACGCATCGGTCGCTTGGTCTTCCGGGCCATCGCCGAACAAGGCATGATCGGCAAGGACCTCGAGGTCGTCGCAGTGGGCGATATCGTCCCCGCCGACAATCTGGCCTATCTCCTCAAATACGATTCCATCCAGGGCCGCTTCAACGGCCAGGTCTCCTCCCGCAAATCCGCCCCGGACAAACCCGACGATGACATCCTCGTGGTCAATGGCCGCGATATTCGCGTCGTCAGCGCCAAGGACCCCGCCGGCCTCCCCTGGAAGGATTTGGGCGTCGCTCTGGTCATCGAATCCACCGGCCTGTTCACCGACGGTGAAAAAGCCAAAGGCCATCTCGCCGCCGGCGCCAAAAAAATCATCATTTCCGCCCCCGCCAAAAACGAGCACATCACCATCGTCATGGGCGTCAACCACGAGAAATACGACCCCGCCAAACACACCATTATTTCCAACGCCTCCTGCACCACCAATTGCCTGGCCCCCTTGGTCCATGTCCTCCTCAAGGAGGGGTTCGGCATCGAGGAAGGCCTCATGACCACCATCCACGCCTACACCGCCACTCAAAAAATCGTGGACGGCCCCAGCAAAAAAGATTGGAAGGGCGGACGCAGCGCCGCCATCAACGTCATCCCCTCCACCACCGGCGCCGCCAAGGCCGTCGGCTTGGTTTGCCCCGAAGTCAAAGGCAAATTGACCGGCATGGCCTTCCGCGTCCCGGTGCCCACTTCCTCCTGTGTGGATTTGACCGTCCGCACCGTCAAGGAAACCAGCTACGCCGAAATCTCCGCCGCCATGAAAAAAGCCGGCCAGACCTATTTGAAAGGCATCCTCGATTACACCGAGGACGAAGTGGTCAGCTCCGACTTCATCCATTGCGCCTTCTCCTCCATCTTCGACCAGGGCTCCGGCATCGAGTTGAACAAACGCTTCTTCAAGCTGGTGAGCTGGTACGACAACGAGTGGGGCTACAGTTGCCGCGTGGCCGATCTCGTCAAATATATGATCAGCAGGGGAATCTGAGTCGGGGCGGGTTTCCCGCCCGCTCGGAACAGGATGCGCATCATCGGTGGAACCGCGGCGGGGACTCTGCTCAAAGCCCCCAAGGGCTTTGAGCTGCGGCCGACTCCCGATTTGGTCCGCCAGGCCGTCTTCAACAGCCTGGCCCCGCGCCTGGCCGGGGCCGCCGTCCTGGAGTTGTTCGCCGGCACCGGCGCCTTGAGCCTGGAATGCCTGAGCCGCGGCGCCGCCCAGGCCCTCTGCGTGGAGCAATCCAGCCGCCACGCCCGCTTCATCCGGCGCAACCTGGAACTCGCCCGCCTCCAAAATAATCTTCTTGACATGTGGGTGCGCGACGCCTTCGCCTCACTCGCCCTTCTGGCCCAAACCGGCCGCCAGTTCGATTTGATTTTCGCCGATCCGCCCTATGGCGGCAAAAACCTCGGCCGCCGCTCCACCTCCGACGCCCAACAATTGCTCGACAACGCCGATCTGCCCAAGCTCCTTTCCCCCGCCGGCCTCTTCATCCTCGGCCACGCCAAGCGCGACACCCTCACCCTCCCCGCCTGCTGGCACGAAACCAAAACCCTCAAGCACGGCGACAGTTGGATGCGCTTCCTGAGTGCCACCCGCGCTCCAGAGGCAACCAAGCTAGCCATGCAGAACCATTGCTGAACTCAAGCGCGAAATTGGTTGGAGTCCGGATTACACCTGGTCAATCTCCGCAATCCGCCGCGCGTGCCGCCCGCCGTCGAATGGCGTGTCCAGCCAGATTTGCACCATCTGCAACGCCAAATCCAGCGGCGTCATCCGCGCGCCGATCGAAATCATGTTCGCGTCGTTGTGCGCGCGGCCCAGCCGCGCCGTCTCCAGGCTCCAACACACCGCGCAGCGGATGCCCCGGATGCGGTTGGAGACAATCGCTTCCCCGTTGCCCGATCCCCCCATCACAAGCCCCCGCTCGCACTGCCCGTCGGCCACCGCTTGCGCCACCGGCCGGATGAAATAAACATAATCCACCGGTTCCGTGCTGTGCGTGCCGAAATCGCGCACCTCATGGCCCAAGCCGCGCAGGTATTGCGCGATCTTCTCCTTGTACTCAAACCCCGCGTGATCACAACCAATGCCTATTCTCATAATCGTCATTTCCGTTTATTTTTCTGATAATCCACTGCAAGACCCGCCGCCCCCCGCCGTATTGGCCCATGAGTATTTATGACAATGATGACCTTATTCCTGGTTCGGCATGGACATTCATCTCTCCGCGGCGGTGTTCTGGTGGTCGCGGCCATCGCCCTCGTCGCCCTGATCGTCGCCTGCTGGCCCACCAAAACAAATTCCAAATAGCCTGCCGCCGGCTCAATAAGGCCGGTCCAACACGGTGGCGTAGGTTTTCGATACGCCCGTCGCGGGGATGGATACTGTATAAGACTTGCCCGACGGATCCACCGAACATTTGATGTAATTGCCCTCGCATTGCACGGGCAGATTGGCGATGTACTGGTAGTCCGTGTTAAAGTTCGTTCCGCCCAGCGTATTGCGATGGATTTGCCACATCGTCTGAATGGACGGAACGCTCCGCAACGTCGCCAGCGTTTCCGGCATCGCGCCCTTGCGCGAGCCGTTGCTCATCACGCTCACCGTTGGAGAAAGGCTCCGCACTAGCAGCGGGTTATTGCTCAGGTTCAAGCCGTGGTGATCCACCTGGTAAAGATCCACCGTCCCAATCGGGTTAAACGGGCAAACCAGTTTGGCTTCCATGTTCCACGTCAGGTCTCCTGCGACGAAGAATTTGAACGGGCCGAATTTCAGCAGCATCACGATGCTGTTGGCGTTGTCGGTCGTATCCACCGGATGCTCCACCCCCTCCGCGCAAACCGGATTGGTCACATTGGTCGGCACGTAGCTCGGAATCGGATACCGCTGGCGCGTGCCCACACAATAGAAACTCAGTGGCGCCGCCCCGCTGGTTTGCTTCAGCGGAATCACCTCGCCCGGCTGCATCACCTTCCGGCTGTCCGCCTTGAAATCCCGATACGGCTGGATGCCCCGCGTCCACCGCGCGTCGTTATTGGTCACCCCATCCGAATCATGCTCCGGAATCCCATTATCCAGCACTTCCCCAATGGGCATCAGTGCGGCCAAATCCGCCGCGCCGCCATAATGATCCATATGAAAGTGGGTCGTGATCAGGTAATCAATTTTGCTGATGCCCGCGGCCACCGCCGCCTTGTGGATCCGCGCCGCGCTCGAGTCCGTGTTCGTCCCGCCGGGATTCCCCGTGTCAATCAGAACGGATTCCCCGGCCGGCGTCACGATCAACGTCCCCGCTCCCCCTTCCATATCAATCCAATAAATGTCCAGCGTGCTGGCGGCCCGGACTGCGGCGCCCGTCGCCAGGGCCAATATCAATACTAATAATTTGATGAGGTGCTTTTTCATGGTTGTTGTGGTCGGTTTTTTGATGAATAGACGCCCGAAGCGCCGGGCGGACGGGCCGGAGCCTCCGCTGGCGCTGGCGCGGCGGGGGAAATCTTCTTGGTTCGCAACCCCGCCCGCCGCAGATCCAGCGCGCTGAGTTCCTTGCACGTGAAGTGCCGCAGGCCGGCCAGTTGCGCCTCATGGTTCTTCGCCGTCCAGGCGGGACTGTTCGGGCGCGTGTCGCTGAGCCAGGATCGCAGCGTGGCAAGATAACCGTCCAGCAGCTCCGTCAACTCCGGCGCCGCTTTCAGGCGCAATAACTCCAGGCTCTGCACAGTCCGCCCCAAAACCGGCGCCGCTCGCCCCGGGTCCCACGTGGCGATCACTTCCTGCAAGGAGATCCCCAACGGCGCGGGCAACTCGTCGGCTCTCTCGCGCACTTCCACCGGCACGGTCAGCGAGTCCTCAAATTTGATCCAGCTATCCTCCGGGCTGAAGCGGTCGGCCGCATCCACCTGGGTGAAGCTCACGCAAGCCAAATCCCACCACTTCTCCACATCCAGCAGTTGCGCGAAATGACCGGAAAACGCCTGGAGAAACGACGTCTGCCAGTTCAGGTGCCGCGGCAGTTGCCTTACCATTTCGCGCGCGCATCGGCTGCCGTCGGGGAACCGCAGCAATTCCTCCACGAATAGTTGCGCGCAGCCACAGTAGAAATCCCCCTTTTCCTCCGTCAATTCTTCCGGTTCCGGCCAGCTCAGTTCCTGAAACGTCAGCGCCGCCCTCCCGCGCAATTGCTGCCGCACCCCCTCATGCCCGGGCCGCCGGACCCCGTCCGCAAACAGCGAAACCTGCGGCTGCAGCACCAGCTCTGTCAGGCTCTCCGCCTGCAAATGCGCGCTCACCCCGGCGATCAGCCAGGCCGGAACCTCCACGCTTTGCGTTCCAGCCTCCCGATTGGCCATCTCCACCAGCAGCGCCCTCACCACCCCCCTCAGCAGCACCCGCGAGTTGATCGGCGAAGGCAGCGCCAGTTGATAATTCCACCCCCCCCCCGGCCCGGCAAGCCCGCTCAGATACGGGCCTTGCTCCCGCGGGAGCGCGGGGTTGATCCATAAATTGATTCTGCCCCGCCATTGGTCCCTCTCGCCCAGCATCGCCAAAAGTGATTGCTTGATCTTCTCGCAGGAAATCACCAGCAAAGCCGGATCCAGCGTCACATCCGCATCGCTGCTCCCCTTGAAGTTGGGATTCAGCACAAATCCGCCCGGAACCTGCTGCACAGTGGCCTTCCCGGAAAACGCCATGGCCTTGCCCTCCGTCCGCGCCACAAACTGCCCCGACTCGCTGCGCACGCTGCCCAGGTCCGTCGGCGGCTGGGCGACAGCCCGGCCCAGGACCAGCCAGCAACACAACAGCGTGACCGCGCTTCTCATCAATACCCCATCTTAACTCACCAAGCCCCCTTTGCCAATGCCGTCATGGCCTCTGAAATACCGTGTAGTGATATATTCCGAACGTTCCCATCCCCGGCCAGCGCGTGTTGTTGCCCGTTTCGTCCCCGTTCAACCGCCGTCCGGCCACCCACCGGCCATTCACATTCAGCGCCTCGTCAAAGCTCCCCATCACCACACTGCCCCGCTCCGGCGCGTTGGCCGTGAAGGTCACGCTCATTGGCCCGCCCACAAACCAATACTCCCCGGGGCCTGAATTGATTACGAAACGCGCGGGCGACACATTGGCAACGCCACCGACCCCGCCCTCGCCGCGGAAGCCGCCCCTGCCGCCACCGCCGCGGCGGCCACCGTCCCGGCTGCCGCCCCTGGTGCCGACGCCCCCGCCGGCGCCATACCTGATTTCCAATGTGTAATCACCTAGCTTCAACACTTGCGGCGGAGCGTTGGTGTCATCCGCCGCCGACAGCAATTCAATCGTCCCCTTGCCTTGATTTTCCAGAATCACCGGCGCCAGGTAATCAAGGACGGCGTAGGTCTGCGCCAAAGCGTCCGGCGGCGGCGGCCCATTGCTCCCCTGCGCCGGCCCGCGGCCCTCGATGCCAAACGGCGAAAAACAGATGGAGTTGAACTTCAAATACGCGATCAGCGCGTTGGACGCGTTGACGCTGGTTTCGGGAATGAACATCGGATTGCCGTTCCGAATAAACCGTTCGCACGTCTCCGTGAACAGCGGCACGTAAAGGTCCGGCGCCAGGATGTCTATTTTCGGGGCGCCAAACCGCCAGATGTCATGCACTTCCGGCTCCGGGCAGCCGCTGGGAAACTGCCCCGGCTGCGGATGGCTGGGCTCTTGCAGCCAGGTGTTGCAATACATCGGAATGTCGTACTCCGCCTTCCCGGCGGCGGCCACTTTGCCCACGTACATCGAGTAGCGCCAAGCCATGAAGATTTCGTCCACCAGCCAGTACGTCTGGTGCCAGGCCGTGTCGCGTTCGGCTTCCGGCACCGGCGGCACCGAATCCGGCCTGCCCGGTCCAAACACTTCCTCCCAAGTCCCCGCCGTCTTCAAGCCGTTGGCGGCCCATACCTTTTGCAGTTCCGGCGCCAACGTGTCTTTGTGCCGCTCCAGATAGTTCATCAAATCCTTGGGCACCGGCCTGGCGAAGGCCTCGTTCGCCGCCGCAATGTGGTCCCGCGAGT
>JBEKOF010000214.1:0-11643 GCA_049522055.1 Verrucomicrobiota bacterium
TGATCCCAATTTGAAGGTGTCCGTCCCGGAGCAACTGGGTGGCGCTGTGATGGCGGGGAGCTTCATCCCGGCGATGGGGGGAGCCGTCTGCGTTCACGCGCAAGCGTGGACTCGGGAATGAGTTTGGCGGCCTCTGCGTCTGGCTCCCGCAGCCGGTCGCGACTCCACCGCCCGAAGAGCGTTGGCGGGGCCGGGTTTCGGGTGGATGAGCTCTGTCATGGCTGGTTGTGGCTAGTTGACGGGCCGTGAACAACTGACTGATTCCTTGGATTATTCGTTTGAACATAGGTTTCTTTATTGTTGATTTTTGCGTTTCTTGTTTGGCAGTTCGCTGAGCCCAACCGGGCACTCAAACCCGCCCTTCCATTAGTTATTGCAATCCACAAATTCAATAGAAGCTACCGCCGCCGGTCGCGCTCCGGTGGGGAGTTGCTTTCCTCCGCCGCCGAGACCGAGAATCTGCCCCTCTGTCCTGAGCTTTTTATTCAGGTTCTCGAACTCCGACCCAGAACTTCGGCAAGGGGTGCTTTGCCGATGGTTTTCGGGGCGTCGGTGTTCTTGTACGCCGTCCGCCGCCGGACAATCTGGGCTTCGACTTCCGCGATTGGCCGGGCGAAAGATCTCTCCTTGATCGCCCAGGCCTCTGCGCCGGCGCGCTTATAGCCTCGTGGCCTGATGGGCGGAAGTGTTCGGAATGCGAATGGCCGCGTGGGACCTTCTGCGGTCAGGAGACGTCCGACGGCGTGGTAATTCGGCAGGCCTTGGAGGTCGAGACTGCCAAACTCGGGCTCCGTGTAGGGCCACAACTTTTCAGCGTCGCTGGGACCAATCCGGAACGCAATCAGGCTTCCCACGTTTCCCAGCACCGCATCGAGAATGTTCTGGCGGCCCAGGTTCGCACGAAGCTGGCCGAGGTTTTGGTTCGCTAAAGTCAGGAATAGACCGTACTTGCGCGCCTCGGAGAGAATGTGTGCGACGGTGGCCTGCTTTGGGTTGGCCTGCGGCACTTCTGGCCACTCTGGCAACACGCCCTGCTCATCTTCCAACCCCGATCGGGCTGCAATTCGCCATTTTATTGTAATGCAAGCCGGACGACTGCAAAGGTCTGTTTTGCAAAAAAAAGCACAAAACTAGCCGGGTCACCTGCAGATTCCTCCTTGTAAATCAGCTACGGATCATTATACCATTTTGATGGGAAAGTCAGATAAAACACGTTTCGGCTGGCAAACACATTTTGATGGTTTTGCTTTCTCCTTGCCGTTGTGGCTTTTGTTTCCCAGCCCTACGTGCGCCATTTTGGCGCACCCGCTAACCAAGCAACCCCTCCGGGAATCTGCTCCAGAGCGCGAATTGTCCATTCTGACTTATTTTGTCTGTTGCTTGGCGACGGTCAAAGCCTTTGGGAACCACCTGTATCACGATTTGATCGTGCTCACATTCCAAAACGGCTCACCAGGAAATGGCGGCCTAAAGGGAAGGAATTCGGGATCGGCGTGAAAGTGACTGCACAGGACAAGGACAAAGGGGAGGCGCTATTGACGGTCGAGGAATTGGCCGAGCGAATCGGCGTGCAACCCGGCTGGGTGTATCACGCCGTCAAATTCGAAGGGCTACCATGTATTCGGCTCAACTCGCGCTTTTGGCGGTTTCACTGGCCGACGGTGCTGGCGTGGTTGCAGAAGCGGCAATAGCTGCGTTTTTGGCCGCGGAGGCCTCCCGCAACACTTTTTTCCAGGCACGGCTTTTTCGGTACTCGCGCACCTTCCCGGGCGTGAACAACCAGTGTTCGTGCGATAAAGCCTCAGGCGTTCGCAATTCCGCATAAGCCTTGAGCAGGGTGCGGACGCTGTTGCCGAGGTCTTTCACTACGTCGTAATCGTTCTTGTAGATGACCCTGAGGTGCGTTGCGCAGTTTTTCCGCAAGCCGTCTCGGATCCACTTTTTGAGGCCGATCAACTCACAAATCTGCTCCGTAGTGAGAACTTCGCCAACCGGGGGCAACAGGCAGCCCAGCTCCTTTGCGAGGATCAACCATTCCACCGCCATCGGCTGGAGCCTGATGACCCGCTCATCCCCGGTCTTTGCGACGTCAATGCTGACATCGATGAGACCGTTTTTTAGATCAATATTGTGCCACCCGAACCACTTTTCCTTCGGCAAGCCCTTCTCCTTGCACTTCTCACTCGTGATCTCCTCTGGCCTCATGCAACCGAAGAATCCCAGGACCATCGGGGCCAGATATAACTTCGTTCTATCAGTCTCCAAGGTCGCGGCCATCAGGTTCAGCGTGGTTTCGTTGGGGTAAATCTCTTTGACTCTTCCGAGCTTGCCAACGGGTTCCAGCTTGTCAACAATGTTAATGGTGGCCCAATCGCAGGCGATTGCAACTTTCCACAAACTGCTGAAAAGGGCCATGTTCGTCCGTCGGGTTGATAGGCCCCACGGCTTGCCAAAATCAAGTCCACGCTTCTGGATTTTTTGGGCGTCAATCCACTTCCCCAGTTCTTGAGCGCGGATTTCATTAATTGGCCGCCTCTCTTGACCCTTAACGAATTTCATGAGGTCAACCCCGGCGTGAGACACATACCGCTCGGATTTTCCGGCGTTCAACTTGCGGCGTTTCCATTCCGTCACGACATCCGCGTAAGCGCAGGGCGTTTTGACCGCATTGGCGTCTGTTTCCTTTTTCGCCGCCTGGAAATCCTCCCATACTTTTGTCATTGTCAGCCCTGCTTTTTTAACTTGGGTATGGACGACCTGGATGGCCAGTCGCTCCCCGGGTTCCAGCCGGGCCCAATACTCGCCGGCCTGCTTGACTTCCTTCCCATATTTTTCGGCGTCTTTTTCTGCTTCGCCCCTCGATGGGAAGAACAGGCGGGTGCGTTGCCCCTCGTAGATGGGGAGCTGGATCATCCAGGTTTCCTTGCCGTTTTTTATTACTTTCTTCGGCTCAAGCATGGGGTGAGAATAGGGTTCTATGAGGGAAAGTCAAGACCCTTCTGAATGGTGCAACAAAGTGCCGAGCCTGGTGCAACAAAGTGCCGTTACAAATCGTCACTTTTTACGTAAAATTCATCACAACTCGTCACACCAGCTATTTGGATTACTCCCTCGTAACCCCTTGAAAATACCGCTTTTACGACGTGGAAAGATGGTCGGGGCGGTGAGATTTGAACTCACGACCTTCTGAACCCCATTCAGACGCGCTACCAAGCTACGCTACGCCCCGTCCAAGACCGCAGGCCCAGAGCTTAAAACCGCTGCATCCCAATGCCCAGAGCTTAAAACCGCTGCATCCCAATTTCAATAACATTTCCCATGTTTTCGCGCCGGGGAATTATATGTAGTACATCTTCCCCTTTTCCGCGCTTTGTTCGAGAAGCTCCTGAAAGGTGATGGAGTCGGCAGATTGGTTGACCGCCTGGCGCAAGCGACGCCACGCCGCGCGCAATTCGGGAGGATTCCGCGGGTTGTTCAGGGCGGGCGAATCGAAAATCTCCCCGTGAACACAGCGCAACACGTCGCCAAAAGTGATTTTCGCAGGGGGGCGAGCCAGCAGATAGCCGCCTTCTTTGCCGCGCTGGCTCTTGACGATTTGGGCGGATTTCAATTCGATGAGGATTTGCTCAAGGTAATTCGGCGGAATCCCCTCCGCTGAAGCCAACTCTTCCACCTTGCGGGCCACGCCCTCCGGGTAGTGTTGGGCCAGCCAAAGGACGGCCCGCTGCGCATAATCGCTCTTCACTGAAAGTTTCACACGGGCAGATTATCGTAGAACGCCGCGGACACAATGAAAACTATTTGCCCGCCCGGGGGCCGCGGAAATAGTCCGCAGAAATTCTCTGGTTTCAAAACCGCTTTGCCTGTTGTAGATTCTGACAAGCCATTATGAAAAGCCCGTCCTGTTTCCCAGCCGGTTGGTTCGCCCTGTGCGGCTTGCTGCTCTCCGCGGTTCCGACGCCCGCCAACCTCCCGGGCGGCGGCACAGGCACGGGACCCAACGTGACTTATGTTGATAACGGCAACGGGACCGTGACGATGGCCAATGGGATTGTCACGGCGGTGATCGGCTCTTCATCCTCGCAAATCCTCCAACTCACCTGCAACGGCCAGCAGGTGACTGACGGGGGCACCGGCGGCACCAGCGCATTTTACTGGCAGGGCACGGCTCAGAACGGCGCCGAGCAGACGGGCGCCGGGGGCATCCTCTCGGTGTTGGCCGATCCGGCGAACAACGGCGGCAATTCCGCGGAGATCAGCATCGCCAACCTTTACGCCAATCAAAGCACGACCAACGCCTACGCGGCGGATGCTTATTATTATTTCTGCATGTTCCGCGGTTCGCCGGGGATTTATGTGGCCGAGGTGATGAACCGGACGACTAATTTCCCGGCCGGCGCCGCCGACATCCCCAGCTTCACCTGCAAGCTGGGCACCAATTTCAACTGGCTCGCGCAGGACAACGGGCGGAATATGCTTCGGGAGAGCCTGGCGGATGCCAACAGCGCGACGGCGGGCATCAACAACGCCCCCAAGGAAGTCACCTTGTTGAACCAAGGCGTTTTGGCCGGCCAATTTGAATGCAAATATGATTATTCCGGAGACCTGGGCTTGTTGAATTTCGTCGGGTGGTGCAGCACCGGCCTGGCGACCAATTTCGGTTTGTGGTTGATTCACCCTAGCCGCGAGTATTTTTCCTGCGGACCCAAACATCCGGAAATCATTGGGCAGTTCGACATGATCAACTGCACCTTCAAGGGAGTTCATTTTGGCTTTGGCAGCGATCTGCAATTCACCAACGGTGAGACCTGGTCCCGGGTTTGCGGGCCGATGCTCTTATATTTCAACCAGGTGCCTCCTGGCACACCCAATGCCCAGGCTCCGCTTTATGCCGACGTCTTTGCCCAGGCCGCCGCCGAAAGAAGCGCCTGGCCCTACAGTTGGTTGACGGACACCAATTACGCGGCCGAATCGGGCCGGGGCACGGTTGCGGGAACCATGGTCATCGCCGACCCCGGCAATCCCAACGCCTCGGCTGCCGGTCTGTGGGTGGGGGTCCTGCAGCAACCCCCTTCCTCGCTGGATCCGCCTACGACGGATTTTCAAAACTTCTCCAAGAATTACCAGTTCTGGGTCAAATCGGATGCGAATGGCAATTTTTTCATCCCCAACGTCGTCGCAGGCGCCAACTACACTCTTCTGGCCTTCGGGCCGGGTGCCATCGGGCTGTTTCAGTCACAGTCCTCCGGAACCGCCCCACCCGTGGCCCTGTTCATCCCACCCGCCCCCTTCTCCATCACCGTCGCCGCCGGACAGACCAACAGCTTGGGGGACATCATCTGGACGCCGCCGCGGGTTGGTGCCACCGTTTGGGAAATTGGCGTTCCCGACCGGGACACGACCGAATTCCGGCACGGCGCAGACTATTGGCACGGGGATCTGGGCAGCGCCACCAATTTTCCCGTCAACTGGGGGCAGTGGCAGGATTACAACCTGGATTTCCCAACCGGCGTCAATTACACCGTCGGCCAGAGCCGTTGGTCGGCGGACTGGGACTACGCCCAACCGACTTCGCTCGACCCAACGACGGGAGATTTGAATCCCACCACCCAGAATATATTCTTCAATCTCCAGGACTCCCCCGCCACCAACGCCCAGGCCTCCCTTTATTTCGCCATCGCCGGCGATTACTCCGGGCCGGTCATCGTCACCGTCAACGGCGTGAATGTCACCTCCCCTTCGACGGGTTTTTTCCCCGCCTATTCCGACGATCCGATGATACGGATGGAATCCCACGGCATTTTCTGCGACTACCGTCTTAACTTCGCCGGGAATGTCCTGCAACAGGGGCAAAATGAAATCCAGTTGAACATGCGCAAAGGCGGCTATTTCTCCGACAGTATCTTGTATGACTACCTCCGGCTGGAATTGACAGGATACATTCCGCCGGCCCCGGCTGCATTGACGGCCCTTCCGGGCAATGGGTTGGTGGTTTTGGATTGGCCGGCCAGTTCCGGCGCGACCAGTTACAATGTGCGGCGCTCGACGACTTCCGGGAGCGGCTATTCGACAATCGTCACAAATGTGACCGGCCCGGTGGTGGGGAGCGATGTCCCCGACGCCACTTACACGGACAATTCGGTGGTCAACGACACCCCTTATTATTATGTGGTGCAAGCCGTGAACCCGAATGGAACCAGCGCCGATACTGTGCAAGCCGAGGCCACGCCTTCCGCCGCAACCCCCTCCGCGCCCGCCGCTCCGACGGGCTTGACGCTGACTCCGGGGAACATGCAAGTCGCCCTCAACTGGAACGCTTCGCCCGGCGCGGCGACTTATGCCATCCAGCGCACGGTGATCACCGCGGGCGCCGTCGCCAATGATCCCGGGGCGGAAGTTTCCACCAATCCGGACGGCAGCGCGCCCACGAACACTGTCAACAGTTTTGTTACCGGCACCAATTACACCGACACCGGGCTGGCCAACGGTGTGGTTTACTCGTATGTGGTCAGCGCGGCCAACGCCAACGGACAGAGCGCGGCATCCGCCGCGGTCGCCGCCACCACCTCGCCGGTCTTCCCACTGCCGCCCACCAACCTTGCGGCGACCGTGAGTTCCAACCTAATCAACCTCTCCTGGAATCCGGTCACCAATGCCTCCACCTATCTGCTCCAGCGCGCCTCCTCCATTTCTGGCCCTTTCACCAACGTGGATGCCCCGGCCTGGTTGACCGTTTTTACCGATGGGCCGCTGCCCTATGACACGACTTATTACTACCAAGTCGCCTCGGCCAATCTCGCGGGGATCAGCACCAATTCCGCGCCCCTGGCCGTCACCACCGGACCGGCCGCTCCCGCCGCCATCATCGCCGTCCCCGGCAACGCGCAGGTCTCCCTGAATTGGAGCCCCTCGGCGGGCGCGACCAATTACGTGCTAGAAAGTTCCACCACCAGCGGCGGGCCTTATACGACCACCAATTCCACGGCGGACACCAATTTTGTGAACACGGGGCTGGTCAATGGCATCACTTATTACTACGTCGTCTATGCCGTCAGCCCTTCTGGTCAAAGTTCCATCTCGCCGGAGGCCGGCGCGACGCCCCTCCTGGGTTTGGCGGGCGCATACTGGATCAGCACCGTCACTGCTTCCCCGCAAAATTGGAACGCCAACGCCAATTGGAACACTCTCACCGCCTTCCCCAATCTCATCAATGCCACAGCCGTCATTAACAATGGCATCACCGCAAACCAGACCATCAATCTCAACCAATCCATTACTGTCGGTTCCTTGGACATTGGGGCGCCCGGCGGTTCCTATAACATTGCCCCCAACGGCGGCGCCTTCACGTTGAACAACACGCCGGGCATCGCCTCGCTCGTGCAATTGTCCGTCAGCCAGGGCGACACGATTTTCGCGCCAATGCAAGTCAACGGCGGTTTGATTGTCACCAACACCTCCAGCAACACCTTTGCCTTGTCCGGCGACATTTCCGGCGCGACCAATGGCATTACCGTCATCGGTGGCGTCACCTTCAACGGCACCAACACTTACAGCGGCGGCCTGGTCATCCCCACCAACAGCACCGTATTGACAGGCAACACCAACGCCAGCCTGCGCGCCTGGGGCACTGGCGCCATCACCTTCATGGGAGGGTCCCTCCAATTCTTTGGCTACGCAGGCAGCGGCGGGACGGATTGGGGCGGCTGCTCCAACACTTTTACCGTCCCTGCCGGCCAGACTGGAACACTGCTGCTGCCACCGCGATTTGGCTACAGCACACCATTCGCCAGTGCGTTGACCGGCAGCGGCACCCTCAATGTGACGGTGGATTATGTCCGCGACTTCTTCACCGGCAACTGGTCGGCCTTCACCGGCCAGATCAATGTCAGCCCCCGCAGCGGCACCGGCGATTTCCGCATTAACAACTCCTCCGGCTACGCCAATGCCGCTATCTATCTGAACAGCGGCGTGAACCTCTACAACATCAACGCCTCCGGCCAGACCACTGACCTTGGCGAATTGGGCGGCGCCAGCGGCGCCTTCATTGGCGCGGGCAGCGAGGCCTCCATCTATCCCACCTGGCGCATCGGGGCCAAAAACACGACCAACACTTATGCCGGCATTATCGCCGATTCCGGCGTCACTGCGCTGATTAAAATCGGCACGGGAACGCTCGTGCTTT
The DNA here is from genome assembly GCA_049522055.1 of Verrucomicrobiota bacterium. Taxonomy (GTDB): domain Bacteria; phylum Verrucomicrobiota; class Verrucomicrobiia; order Limisphaerales; family Palsa-1400; genus JBEKOF01. The sequence goes on from JBEKOF010000214.1 coordinate 8,183, forward strand.
CCGGCCCCAACACTTACAGCGGCGGCACCACCGTCAGCGCCGGCCTGTTGCTGGTCAATAATAGCACCGGCAGCGGCACCGGCAGCGGAGCGGTGACCGTGGCCAGCGGGGCCACCCTGGGCGGCGCGGGCCTGATGGCCGGGCCGGCGACTGTCAAATCCGGCGGCACGCTGGCGCCGGGCAATCCGATGGGCGCGCTCACGTTCGCCAACTCCCTCACCTTGGCGGGCGGCAGCACCACCCTGCTGGCTGTCAGCCACGCGCCGCTGACTAACTCGGCCGCGGTGGTTCTGGGCGCTTTGACCAACGGGGGCACGCTCCTCATCACCAACCTGGGGGCCACTCAGTTGGAGGGCGGCGACACTTTTGCCCTCTTCAGCGCCACCAATTACAGCGGCGCCTTTGCCAGCGTGGTGCTGCCGCCCCTCCAGCCCGCCCTGGCCTGGAACACCAATCTGCTCAACACCGCCGGGAAGGTCTCGGTGGTCGTGACCACCCAGCTCCTGTTCAAGCCGCTGGCCTCATCCGCGCGCGGCCTGATCTTCACCGGGGCGGGCGGCGTCCCCAAGGCCACCTATTACTTGCTAGGCTCCAGCAATATTGCCGCCCCGTTGAGCAACTGGGTTCCGGTGTTTACCAATCTCTTCGACGCCAGCGGCAACTTTGACTTCACCAACCCGGCAAGCCCAGGCCAGCCGCGAGAATTCTACCTGCTCGAATTGCCGTGACCTGACTCTGATTAACAACATGGGTCAGCAACTCCTTTTCAACTGCCCCGTGCTGACTTCCCAGCGGTGCAGGTTGCGGCCAAGTTCCTGCGGCCAGTTTTCCTGGGTGCAGGTCATGAATACCTGGCTGCGTGCGTGTTGCGCCCGTTCCAATAGGGGCAGGAAGGCGGCGCGCCTTTTGGCGTCCAGCTCGCCCATGACGTCGTCAATCAACAAAATGGGGGAGGCGCCATGGATGGCGGTGAGGTACTCCGCCTGGGCGAGTTTCAAGGCGATGGCGATGGAACGCTTCTGGCCTTCGCTGGCGAATTTGGCGGCGGATTGTCCATCCAGCCGCAAATCCAATTCGTCCCGATGCGGGCCGATGAGGGTCGAACGAAAGGTCCGTTCCCGCGCGCGATTTTGGGCCAGTTCAACAGCAAAGTCGCGTCTGACCGATGGTTGGTACTCCAACTGCAAGGGTTCGGCGGAACGGGCGACCCCTGCATAGGCCTCGCGGGCCAGCCCCGCCATTTGGGGCAGCAATTCGCGGCGAAACCGCATGATTTGACACCCCGCCTCCATCAGCTCGTGCGTGAAGCCATCCAGAGCGGCTTCGTCCAGGCATCGCTCACGCAGGAGGGCGTTGCGGGAGCGCAGGGCGCGGGCGTACCGTTGGAGCAAGGGAAGGTATTTGGCGTTGGTGTGGGCCAGGAGCAAATCCATGAAACGCCGCCGCAAACGGCCGGCGCCCTTGATGAGTTGCAGATCCTCCGTGCAAAAAACCACCGCCCGCAGCACTCCAAGATAGTCGCCCAATTTGCGCACCGGCTGGCCATCCAGGGAAAGTTTGCGGCGGGAGGGCGACCAAAACATTCTAATTTCCCGTTCGGCCTGGGAGGAGATTGTGGCGCTGACAAAATAACCCTTTTGCCCGTGCCGCACCATTTGCGCGCCGCCCGCGCCGCGAAAGGAACGCAGGGTGGCCAGCAAATAAATGGCTTCCAAGATGTTGGTCTTGCCCTGGGCATTGTCGCCCAGCAACAAGTGGAAGCCGGCCGGAAAATCGGTGTCCAACCGCGCGTAATTGCGGAAGTCGCGTAGCCTCAAATGAGCCAAATGCACAGCCCCACAAGTCTAAAGTTCAAGGCCCAAAGTTCAACGTCTTTTGCGCAAGGTTGCGAAAGGCCAACAACGTGCTGAAGTTCCAGCCAAACGGGCCACCAAAACAGGCCCGAAATAGTTCTTGAATCAGCCTTTGCCAGAGGGTAGCTTACTCCCTCTTTTGGAAAAGAACATATATGTCCAGAATCTGTGAATTAACGGGAACAGGCCCCATCAAGGGCAGCCACATTTGGCGCAGCGGCAAAGCCAAGAAAAAGGGCGGCATCGGCACCCACGTGACGGCCATCACCAAACGCCGCTTCATGCCCAATCTCCAGCGGGTCAAGGCCGTGATTGACGGCGAGGTGCGCTACGTGCGCGTGACGGCCAAGGCCCTGAAGAAGGGGTTGGTCACCAAAGCGCCCAAACGCCGCTGGATCAAAACGGCGCCTGTTGAGGCGAAAGAGCCTGCCGTGGCCTGACCTAACCTTACCCAAGCTCACTTGCGCTTGAGCCGGTGCATGGTGGCGCGCTTCAATTCGCGTTGGGCGTCACGCTCCTTGATGTCTTGGCGCTTGTCGAATTCGACCTTTCCTTTGCCCACGCCCAGGGCGACTTTGACTTTGCCGTTTTTCCAGTAAAAGGAGAGCGGGACCAAGGCGTTTCCTTTGACGGCCGCCAGGCCGTGGAGCTTGCGAATTTCCGATTTGTGCAGGAGCAGCTTGCGGGGAGCTTTTGGCTCATGGCCAAAACGGTTGGCCTGGATGTATTCATCAATGTGCGCGCCGTAGAGCCAGACCTGGTCCTTTTCCACGCGGGCAAAAGCGTCGCCGATCTGTGCCTTGCCGGCCCGCAAGGCCTTGACCTCTGACCCGTGCAGGACGATCCCCGCCTCAAAGGTCTCCAGAATGTGATAATCACGCCGGGCTTTGGAATTGTGCAAGATATCGGCCATAAGCAAAACACCGGAACGCGACCCCTCCGGCCAGACGCGCGGCGGCCCAAGTGAGACTCAACTGCGGCGGCGTTTCTTGGGGGCCGGCTGGGCTTCTTCCTCGGTGGCGCTGGAGATTTCGAAATCCATTTTATCCTCGATCAATTCCACCAAAGCGACATCGGCGATTCCCATGCCAGCGGTTTGCTCGATGAGGGGCCGCCCACTGGCGCCACCGCTGGTAAGTTGGCGGACACGGCGGGAAATGATATTCACCAAGACGTTGGGGTTTCCAACCTTGGCCATGGCTTGTTTGACATATTCGCTGTTCACGGGTCGCGCAATTTAACCTTGGCCGGACAGAATGCAATAAAAAAGATCATAAAAAAGATCGCAATAAAAAAGGCCCTGGTTGAACATTTCGCGCTTTGCTGTTTGCCTGGCAAACGCCCTGCAGGATATAGTTCGAGGATACGCAAGTTTTTTTGCATCCGTAGCTCAATTGGATAGAGCTTCTGACTTCGGATCAGAAGGTTGCAGGTTCAAGTCCTGCCGGATGCGCCATTAAAAAAACCAATTAAATCAATGGTTTTGTGAGGGTTTGCTGTTTTGGAACCAAAACGAATTATTTTTGTCTGTACCGTTGCTGTACCCGTTTTGACGCTCTGAGCCGCTGGCGACCCCGGATGCTGCGTTGACCAGTCAACGGCCCGGAA
>JBEKOF010000215.1:0-8460 GCA_049522055.1 Verrucomicrobiota bacterium
CAGAGTGGATTGCCGCTTCCGGCGGCGCCCTGGCTTCTGGCCGAGGGGGCATTGGCCGCTGACGGAAAACTAAGACTGTTTGGCGCCATTGGCTGCGCGGCTCTCGGCTGTTTAGCGGCAGACTTGATCTGGTTTCGCCTAGGGTTACATGGCAAGGGACACATCTTTCGCGTATTCCCTGACCTGGAATCCATCAAGCTCACGATTCTTCCAAGACCGCACACCCGATTATTCTTTCTTGGTGTGCGGCGGCTAGCGGCGGCAAAATTCCGGGTCATCACGAAAAGTCTGTTTTGGGGTGAGGAGAACTGGGGCGCTACCCCAGACCCCGCCCCACCCCCACCTCCTTGGCTTACGTTTCTTTGCGGGTTTCCCCAAGGGGTGAAACAGACTTGAGGGCGCCGTTGGGGGACGCTCCAATGGGGAGATGTCACAAAGCCTCCTGTATCACGCGTTTGGGATTCCCAAGACCTATCGTTACGTCAAGACCGAGTATGCTCGGGGAGTCATCCGGTTTACGGTGCGACCGGAACAGAAACCGGAATGCTGCCCGCATTTTCAGGGTAAGGACTTTGTGGGGCACGGGCAGCGACAACGGAAGGTGCGGATGGTGCCCATCGGTCTCAAGCCAGTGGAGTCAAAGGTGGAAGTGCCACGGTATCGGTGTCAGCAGTGTGGGCAGACGTGGGAGCTGTCCCCCCCTTTGTCGGGGCGTATGAGCCCCTCAGCCGGCAGTTCCAGCGCTACGTGATCGACCTGAGCCGGATGATGACGATCCTGGACGTGGCCGAACTGACCGGGCTGAGTTGGGATACGGTCAAGGACTTGGTCAAGAAGCGGTTGGCCAAGGACTACGCGCATATCCGGCTCAAGGACTTGCGGCGTTTGGCCATCGACGAGATCTACCTGGGGCGCAAGCAGAAGTATCTGACGCCGGTAATCGACCAGGAGAGCGGGCGGATCATTTGGGTGGGGCGCGGCAAAGCCGGTGAGGCCTTGAACAGATTCTGGCGGCTCAAGGCCAGCGGGGCGCGCATCGAGGCCGTGGCGATGGACATGAGCCAGGCTTACGCGTCGGCGGTGGCGCGGCATTTGCCCGAGGCGCTGATTGTGTTCGACCGGTTCCACGTGATAAAGCTGATGAATGAGAAGCTCGATGACTTGCGCCGGGAATTGGTCCGGCAGGCCGAGAGCGAGGATGCCAAGGTCGCCATCAAGGCAACGCGCTGGTTGCTCTTGTATCGCCGGGAAAATCTGCCCCAGAGCAAAGCCCGCCAGTTGCAGGAAGCCCTGGAGCCCAATCGTCCGTTGGCCACGGCCTATTTGCTGAAAGAGGAACTGGCCTTGGCGTGGGAGGCGGAGAGTTGGGAAGCGATGGCCGATTACTTCTGCGCGTGGTGCGAGAAGGCCATCGCCAGCGGCATTGATCAGTTGGTGAGCGTGGCTCAGCCGTTGACCGATCACGCCGAGGGATTGCTGACGTATTCGACAACCGGAATGACCAGCGGGCGGATGGAAGGCATCAACCGCAAGATCAAAACCATGCTCAGGCAGTTCTACGGCCTTCGCGATAACGATTTCCTCCGGCTCAAACTCTATGCGTTACACGAGTCCAAACACAAACTTGTCGGATGAGGCCTGTTTCTCAATGCGTTGCAGGCAATGCCGCCACGCGGCACACTCACGGTGCGGACCCTCCCATCGAGCCCGCCGGGAGGCGAGCTGAGTTCCCCCGGTGTGACGGTTGAAATTGATGACACCGGCCCTGGACTTCTTCCCGAACACCTGGGCCGGCACTTTGAACCGTTCTTCACGACCAAGCCGCCGGGCCACGGAACGGGCCTGGGCTTGACCGTGGCGCGCCAGATCATGGAGCTCCATGGCGGCACCCTCACACTGAGCAATCGAAAACAAGGCGGGGCACGAGCCACTTTGCAGTTCAACACCAAAACAAAAGGAACATTATGACAAACAAACGAATCCTCGTCGTGGACGACGAACCGAGTGTCACTCGGAACTTAAAACTCACCCTCGAATCCAGTGGCGGCTACGAGGTGGCGGGCGAAAATCATCCCGCCCACACCATGAGCGCCGCGCGCAGCTTCCGGCCGGACCTCATCCTGCTGGATCTCATGATGCCGGAAATGGACGGCGGAGAAGTTGCCGCACGTCTTCGGGAAGATCCCCTGCTACGCGACATCCCCATCATCTTTCTGACCGCGCTGGTCTCCAACGAGGAAACCGACGGCCACGAAATGTCGAGCGGAGACGGGATTTTCATCGCCAAGCCGGTGGACATCGGCGAACTCAGAAAATCAATGGAGAAGCACATTCGCAACTGAATGTCCAGGCCATGAACGCCGGCGCGGTCGAATTGCTGGCCAAGCCGTTCCGGGCTCAGGATTTGCTCGATGCCATTCAGGAAGAGATCGAGCGCGATCGGGAAGCGTTGAAACTCAGCCAGGAACAAGCGGGAATGTGCGCGGCACGACTCGCTCACGCAGCGCGAGCGCGAAGTCATGGGCTTGGTCGTCAGGGCATGTTTGACAAGCAAATCGCCGCAACTCTGCATGGTCGGCATCATCGGGCCTGACGGCGTGGGCAAATCCACACTGATGGCGCTGATCGCCGGGTCGAAGAAAATACAAGAGGGAAAAGTGACGGTTTTGAGCGGCGACATGTCGGAGGCCCGGCATCGAGACGCTGTCTGTCCGCAGATCGCCTACATGCCCCAGGGGCTGGGCAAAAATCTTTACCTTGAACTCAGCGTCAGTGAGAACGTGGACTTCATGGCAAGGCTCTTTAGCCTCTCGGCCTCTGAGCGGCCCGCGCGCGTGAAAGAGCTGCTCCAGGCCGCGGGTCTCCGCCCGTTCCCCGACCGCCCTGCCGGGAAGCTCTCCGGCGGAATGAAACAGAAAGTGGGCCTCTGCGGCGCGCTGGTCCATGAGCCGGACCTCCTGATTCTCGATGAGCCCACGACCGGCGTTGATCTGCTCTCCCGGCGGCAGTTTTGGACGCTGATTGACGACATCCGCGCAAACCGGCCGGGCATGAGCGTCGTCATTTCCACTGCCTACATGGAAGAGGCGCAGAAATGGGACTGGATCATCGCCATGGACGCCGGAAAGGTGCTGGCAACCGGAACGCCAGCGGAATTGATGCGGCGGACGAGCGCGCGGGATTTGGAGTCATGCTTCGTCGCGCTGCTGCCCGAGGAGAAACGCGTCGGCCACACTGAATTGGTCATTCCGCCGCGCACAGCCGAGACGAAGGCGATCGCCATCGAGGCCCAGGGCCTGACGCGCCGCTTCGGCAAGTTCACAGCCGTGGATCACGTCAGTCTTTCCATCGAGCGCGGCGAGATCTTCGGCTTCCTCGGATCCAACGGCTGCGGCAAATCCACCACCATGAAGATGCTGACCGGGCTTCTGCCGCCCACCGAAGGAACCGCGACGCTCTTCGGGCAATCGGTCGAGGCCGGTGGCATGGAAGTGCGCAAGCGCATCGGCTATATGACGCAGGCGTTTTCGTTGTACACCGAGCTGACCGTCCGGCAGAACCTGGTCCTGGACGCCCGTCTGTATCATATGCCACCCGAGAAAGCCGAAGCGCGCATCAAGGAGTTGGTGGAGAAATTCGGGCTCGGTCCGCACTTGGACACGCTGGCTGCGGACCTGCCGTTGGGCATCCGTCAGAGGCTTTCGCTGGCGGTCGCTGTCCTGCACGAACCGCAAATGCTGATCCTGGACGAGCCAACGTCGGGCGTGGATCCGGTCGCGCGGGACAGTTTCTGGGAGTTGCTGATTGATCTCTCGCGGCGGCAGGGCGTGACGATTTTCGTGACGACGCACTTCATGAACGAGGGGATGCGCTGCGACCGCATTTCGCTGATGAACGCCGGCAAGGTGCTGGCGTGTGACGCGCCGCAGAAACTGATCGAAGCGCGCAAAGCGAGCAGCCTGGAGGAGGCATTCATCGGCTGCATGGAGGACGCCATCGCCGCCGAGAGCGTGGCCAGGCCGGGCGAAACCCCGCTCGCCACAAGTCCGGCGGGTGAACCCGCCGCGCCTTCTGCGCCGCCTGCGCCTCCGGCCGCTGCGCCGAAGCCGCGTGTGCTATGGTTCAGCTTCGGCCGAATGCTCGCCTACACGCAGAATGAAGCCATGCAAATCCGCCGCGACCCGGTGCGCCTGGCTTTCGCCTTCATCGGATCGGCGCTGTTGATGCTCGCGTTCGGCTTCGGAATCTCATTCGACGTCGAGCATATCCGTTATGCCGCGTATGATCTCGACCAGTCCTATGAAAGCCGTTACTACCTCGCCCAATTCTCCGGCGCGCCTCGCTACTTCACCCAGACCGCGCCGGTCCACTCGACCGAGGAAGCGCTGGATAGGCTCAAGTCGGACGACATTTCGCTGGTGATGGAGATACCGCCGAACTTCGGAAGGGACCTCCGCAAGGGTGAAGGGCCGGACATCCTCGCGAGCGTGGACGGCGCCGATGCCTTCCGCGCCGAGACCATCGCCCAATACGTTCAAGGCGTCAACTTCACCATCGCGAACGACCCCGGAAGCGGCATTTATCTCGCTTTTCAGACGAACACGCCCAGCTTTCAGGCACGGTACATATACAACCCGACCTTCGAAAGCATCTACGCCATTGTGCCCAGCGTCCCGGCATTGGTGCTGATTTTGATCCCGGCGATTCTCATGGCCGTCAGCATCGTGCGCGAAAAGGAACTGGGCTCGATCATCAATTTCTATGTCACGCCGACCCGGCGGCTGGAATACCTGCTCGGCAAGCAGCTCCCTTACGTCGTCATCGCCATGCTGAACTATTTCATCCTGGTCGGCATGTCGGTCATCATCTTCGGCGTCCCGATCAAGGGGAGCTTCCTCATGCTGACCTTCTGCGTGCTGCTCTACGTCATTGTGACGACCGGCATCGGCATGGCCATTTCCTCGTTCACCGGCAGCCAGGTCGCGGCGGTCTTCGTGACGGCCATCCTCACCGTCGTGCCGACCGTTCAGTTCTCCGGCCTGTCCCAGCCGGTCTCGACGCTTGAAGGGCAGGCCAGGACGATCGGGATGATCTGGCCAACGACGCACTACATGCATTCCAGCCTGGGCGCGTTCACGAAGGGGATCGGACCCGCCTGATGCTGAACGACGTCCTGTACCTGGCCTGTTGCATCCCGATTCTCTGGGCTGCCAGCGCGCTGGGCATGAGAAAACAGGAGAAGTAACGATGCGCTGGCTCATGAATATTTTCTGGCTGGGGATCAAGGAGCTGCGGAGTCTGGCAAGCGATCTGGTCGTGGTCATTTTTCTCGTCTATGCGTTCACAGCGGCCATCTATCTTCAGGCGACCAGCATGAAGAGCACGCTCAACAGCGCCTCCATCGCCTTTGTGGACGACGACCATTCCGCGCTGTCCCAGGAAGTGGCCAAGGCCTTCTATTTTCCGTATTTCAAGCAACCTGACTACATCACCGCCGGAGAGATCGAAAAGGCGATGGACAAGAGCCTGTACATGTTCGTCGTGGCGATCCCGCCGATGTTCGAGCGCGACCTCCGCGCCGGGCGTCATCCGGACATCCAATTGAACATTGATGCGACGGCCATGCAGCAGGGAAGCATCGGCGCGAATTACATTCAGAACATCGTCAACAACCGCGTCAGCAGCTACCTTGGGCGCGCCGACGCGCAGCCGGGCCAGCCCGCCAAACTGATCATCCGGCGCCTCTTCAACCCAAAACGGTGAAGTACCCTGGTTCATGAGCGTGGTGGCCATCATCAATCAGATCACCATGCTGACCATGATTCTGACCGGCGCGGCCGTGATCCGCGAGCGCGAGCACGGCACGTTGGAGCATCTGCTGGTCATGCCCCTGACGGCCTTCGAAATCGCCCTGGCGAAGGTGTGGGCCAACGGCCTGGTGATTTTCATCGCGACGGGGCTCTCGCTGTTGCTGGTCATGAAGATTGCGCTGCACGTGCCCTTCGCCGGATCGGTCACGCTCTGGTTCTGCGGCGTGGTGCTCTATCTGTTCTTCACGACGGCGCTAGGGATATTCTTGGGGACGATCTCGCGGTCCATGGCGCAGTTCGCGCTTCTGGTCATCATGCTCGTCATCGCCTTTCAGCTTCTCTCGGGAGGCAATACCCCCATTGAGAGCCAGCCCCGGTGGCTGCAATATACCACGTTCTTCATGCCGTCGCGGCACTTTGTCAGCTTCTCGCAGATCATCATCTACCGCGGCGGCGGCCTTGGCGCTGTCTGGCATCAATTCGCGATGGTGGGCGCGATGGGCGTGGGGTTCTTCATTTACAGCCTGGCGCTCTTCCGGAAGTCCATCGCCGTCACCAAGTAATCTCCGCGCCCGGCATTATGAAATCGCCAGTTGAAAGCTCTTCGAGTCTTTCCGTCAGAAGGCGCATCTTCGAGTCCGCGTGTTTCTTGTTCTCGGAGCGCGGGCTGCGCGGGACGCACGTTCGGGACATTTGCCGGCACGCCGATGTCAATGCGGCCGCCCTTTGCTACCATTTCGGCAGCAAGGAAGGACTGTATGAAGCGGTCGTCAGCGAAGCCGGGCGGCAGCTTGCCGCCGCAGCGGAGGACATTAGCAGGCAGTTGGCCGATGCGATACCGGAGGAAAGAATCCGAAGTACCGTGGTGTCCCTGTTCAAGAAGCTGGGCGAGGAGCACGCATGGATCACCAGGCTCTTTGCCCGCCTGTTGGCCGATCCAGCCGGGGAACGGCCCGGCTGGGTGGGACTGGGGTTCGAGAGATATTTCCTGCTGCTGCAGGCGGACATCAAAAAGCTGCTCAGTCCCCAAATTGACCCCGAAACGGTCCGCCTCCATGCGCTTAGCGTGATTAGCCAGTGCCTGTTTTATTGCTTCGCAAGGGAGACCTTGGTTGAAGTCTTCCCACACCTCCAATGGCCTCTGCCAGCGCCTGAGAAAGTGGCGGCGCATGTGAGCTGCTTATCGATTGAAGCTCTCCGACAAGAAAGCCAAAAGCGCGATCACGATTCATGAACGCAGCCGATCACCATATCTGATCGAGGCCGGCGGGGTCTGCATCATAAAGAACTGCAATCGCCCTTCCGCCGTAAAATTAGCGGTGCTCGGCCCGGAGGGTTCTTCGGCGAAATATGCATCCTGGAAACGCTGCCCCGTTCCGCAACGGGCAAAGCCGCCCAGCCGTCGTCAACAATGCGATGTTCCTGTCATTCCAGGAGCTGCCGGGCCGCAGGCTGCTTGCGGTAATGGTGCTTGAAGCCGTAATGGTGGTTACTCTCAGTGCTGAGACATGGCTCCATAGTCGCCGTCCAAAAACTACAGGCGCATGGTTTCAAAAACCAAAAACACCAATGTTTTCCCAAAAGAGTTTTGGTTGTCTATTGATTTACCGCTGATGGCAAAGGCACAATTCTCTTTTCATATTCCTCTAAGCTCGGCAATTTCATTTTGGCTTTTTTCGGGTAGGCGCGATGCACGGCCTTGCTGTTGTGCCCCAAAGCCTCCTGTGCGAACCGTTCCGGGTAGCCGCACGTCTTGGTGCGTTCCGCCCAGACGTAGCGGTAGCTATGCAGGGTGACGCCTTTAATGCCAAGCTGGCGGCAGCGCTGGCCAAACTCCGTGGCACGGTCTCCGGCGCGCACGCGGGACAGATAGGGAAACAACGGGCCTTCCCCGGGCAAGTCTTTGAATAAGTCGAGCGCCTCGAGTGGGCAGAGGACGTTCATAACGACATCGGGTTGTGGCGCACGGTCGAGACGCATCAACGGCGATGCTTCGGCACGCCTCTGCCGCTGATCGTGAACCCGTCCCCGGAAGTTGAACTGCATGGTTTTGATCTGCGGCGCATTCAGTTTTTCCTCTGGAGCTTGTGGCCCTGCTTCAATCCGGAGCGAGTGCTCTCGCCCGCGCATGAGGATTTGAAACGGCTCGCGGAAGCGGCCAGCCGGCTGCTGGCGGAGCGGTTTGCCCGTGTGCCGCGGGACTCCGGCGTGACACGGTTTCTGGCCAGCCCGAACGAGTATGGCTGGGACATCAAACGCAAACTGCTCTGGTTGGGGATCAACTCCTACCTGTTCCGCTTTAAGTTCTTTGAGTATCTCGACCAACACCAAGGCGAGCCGGACATCCAGACAAAGGATGATTTCGTTTGCCAGCGCTGCACCGAATGGTCCGGGCTGGGAGTGATCGATGTTCTGGCCGGGACGCTAAATGTGCCGGCGGAGGACAAAGCAACGCTGCGGACATGGTACGAGCGGCACTGGTCTTTTTTTCGCGTGCTCACGCGGCAGGAAGAGGGGGATGAGGTGAAATTCATCACGGCCCGTAACCTGGTGAACGGCCAGCCTTACACCATCCGCATGAACATGGCTGATTGTCCGTTCACGCCCGGAATGGTGGTGCATGGCGCGGTCACACCTTGGCGGGGTGAAT
>JBEKOF010000216.1:0-8406 GCA_049522055.1 Verrucomicrobiota bacterium
GGCGCGAGTGCCCTCGCCACGGTCGTAGGAAACAAGGATTCGTTCACGGAGATCCAAAGAAAGCGTTCGCATGGACAGACCATACCACACTTCTCTAAAATGGCTACATTATTTATTGAAATGCTCTAGCTTGCGGCTTGGCGTCTCTGCCCTTGGCGACTTTGCGTTGAAGGTCTTCTTCATCCGTGGTAAAAGCCATGCCGCCACCCGCGCCGCGCCGCGCCGAACCCCTCGTGGCGGCCGTCGCGGCCAAATTGAGCCGTTGAAAAAAAACCGCAACCGGCCTATGCTCTTGCCATGCCGATTTACGAGTTCCATTGTCAAAAGTGCGGGAAGGACAGCGAATTGCTGGTGCGTTCCAGCCGCTGGGAAGGCACCGCCTGCCCCAAATGCGGTTCCACCAAACTGGCCAAAAAAATCTCCGTCTTTGCCTCCGCCGCCGGCGGGGAATCTTCCGGGGCGGACACCTGCTCCGGCAATCCAGGTTCCTGTGGTCTGTGCGGCACGGGCCGCCCGCATTCGCATTGAAGAAAAATCCGATCCCGCGCCCAAATCCAAAGGACGCAGTCAGTTCAACTGGCCGGGAACATCCTCAAACGTCCCCGCATTTGTCTCCGCGTCCGAAAGCACCTTTTGCACCGCTTCTCGCAACCTTGCAAAATCGAACGGCTTGTCCAGCACCGCGTCCACCGGGTTGTTGGGTCCCGGCTCATGCCGGTAACCGGTCATCATCAGGATCGGCTGCATGGGCGACAACTTTCGGATTCTGGCCGCAAGCTCATTGCCCTTGATAAACGGCATCTCAAAGTCCGTCATCACCAGATCAAAGCTGCCTCGCCCGAATAGCCCAAGAGCTTCCGCCCCGTTGTTGGCCTCCACCACGGCATATCCGTCGTGGCGCAGCAAAAGCTTCACCATCTCGCGTACAACTCGTTCATCCTCAACGAGTAATATGCGCTTCTTCGGCGGCGTGTCCTGTTGCTTATTCATAAAATTATCGCATAAACAGCAATTTCCAGGCCAACTCGAAATTGAGAATCCGCTCCTCCCTGCAAACCTCCGATTTCTCCGATTTCTCCGTTTTTTTCCCGCTCTCGACTCCCGCCCGGCAACCTGCTTTAATCGCCCCGTGCCGACCAACATCATTTCCGTGGCCAACCAAAAAGGTGGCGTAGGCAAGACTACCACAGTCATCAACCTGGCCGCCTGCCTGGCCTCGGTGGGACGCCGCGTTCTTCTCCTCGATTTGGACCCCCAAGCCAACGCCACCAGCGGCCTCGGCCTGGAAAAAACCGAGGGCGCCAGCGCCTATCGGCCCCTCCTGGGCGAAGGCAGCCTCCTGGAAAAAATCCAACCCACCGCCTTCTCCCGCTTGAGTGTCGTTCCCAGCGAGGTGGACCTGTGCGGGGCGGAAATTGAAATCGCGCGCGCCGAAAACCATCTCCGGCGCCTGGCCGGCCTCCTGCAACCAATCACCCGCTCCGGCCGCTTTGATCACATCCTCATTGATTGTCCACCTTCCCTGGGCATCCTCACCCTCAACGCCTTTGCCGCCTCCGACCATTTGATCATCCCGCTCCAATGCGAGTACTACGCCCTGGAAGGCATTTCCGTGAGCCACCGCGTCCTCACCCAGGTGCGCGAGAACGGCGTCAACCCGCGCCTGAACCTTCTGGGCGTGGTCATGACCATGTTCGACAGCCGCACCCGCCTCTCCGCCCAGATTGTCAGCGAAGTCCGCGACCATTTTGGGCGGACGGTTTTTGACACCGTCATCCCCCGCAGCACGCGCCTGGCCGAAGCGCCCAGTTTCGGCAAACCCATTATCCATTACGATCCCTACAATCCCGGTTCCGCGGCCTATGAAGTTCTGACCCAGGAACTGCTCAAGCGGCTCGAAGAAAAAGAAGTTTGCTAGTTTTCCATTTTCCGCTTTCAGTCTGTGTCTGCAAAGAGCTGATATGGCCAAACAAATTGCCGAAATGCTGGTGGAAGCCGCCCACCTAGAGTTGCCCGACACCAAAACACTGCGCCTGCAGTGGCCCGCCGGCTACGACCCGGAGTTTAAGACCGGCCAATTCATCACCGTCTATTTCGCCGACGCCCCAGCCTACAAAAGAGCCTATTCCCTTTCCTCCTGCGCCCTGGACCGCGGTATCTACGAAGTCACCGTCAAGCGCGACGGCAAAATGGGAACCCGCATCGTGGATTGGGTCAAAGCCGGCGACAAACTCTGGGTCATTCCCCCGACCGGACGGTTTCTCCCGGTCTTGGAGCCGGACAAACACCTGATCTGCATTGCCGGCGGTTCTGGGGTCACGCCCTTCCGCGGATTTGTGCGCGAGGCCTCGCGCCGCGGCCTGGCCACCAAAATCACGATCCTTTACAGCGTGCGCACCGCCGACGACATCATCTTCAACACGGAATTTCGCAAACTCGAAGAACAAAACCCGCATTTCAAATTCCATGTCACCTGCACCCGCCTTGCGCCCGACGATCCCTGGACCGGCCGGCGCGGCCGCATCGAGGCCTCCTGGATCCGCGAGCACATTGGCGATTTGGCCAACACCGTCTTTTACGCCTGCGGCCCCAACGCCCTGGTCGAAGCCACCGAGCATCTGGTGACCGAGGAGATGAAAGTTCCCAAAGAACAAATGAAGGTCGAAAAGTGGGGGTAGGAAAATTGAGAATTGCGGATGGCCCATTTATGTGGTCAAATATGAATGTTCACCGGATGACGCCCAACGCAGAGATTGAGAACCCATGCTGAAGCGAACGCCACTTTACGCGGCCCACAAGAAACTGGGCGCCCGCCTGGTTGATTTCGGGGGGTGGGAAATGCCCGTCCAATACACCGGCATCATGGAGGAACACCGCGCTGTCCGCACCGCCGCCGGTCTCTTTGATATTTCCCACATGGGCCAAATCGCCGCGCGCGGCGGCGGCGCCCCGGAATTCCTCAACCATGTGTTGACCAATGATATCCGCAAGCTCCAAGTCCGGCAGGGGCAATACACTTTGATGTGCAACGAACGCGGAGGCGCCATTGACGACCTTTACGTCTATCAAGTCCAGGCCGAGGAATTCCTGCTCATCGTCAATGCCTCCCGCATCGGCGCCGACGCCGCCTGGCTGGGCCGGCAACTGGCCGCCTTTCCAAACCGCGCGGCGGTGGATTTGAAAAACCTCTCCGACGATTTCAGCGCGCTGGCTGTGCAGGGTCCCAAGGTCGCGCAATTTATTGACGCCTGCTTTTCGCCGCGCGAAAATCCCAGCCTGGCCGCCACCCTGAAGAAAAACGATATCGCCCGCCGCGAATTCCTGGGCCGCCCGATTTTCGTCTCCCGCACCGGCTACACCGGGGAGGACGGTTTTGAGATGGTCGCGCCCGCCGAAATCGTCCAGGCTCTTTGGAACAAAGTCCTGGAGGTCGGCGCGCCGTGCGGTTTGAAACCGGCGGGACTGGGCGCGCGCGACACCTTGCGCACCGAAGTCTGTTACCCGCTTTACGGCCACGAACTCAATGAAACCACCACCCCGATCGAGGCCGGTTTGGGAGTTTTTGTCGCTTTGGGCAAAGGCGATTTTGTGGGGCGGACCGTTCTGGCCGAACAAAAGGCGCAGGGCACGGCCAAAAAGCTGGTCGCCTTCAAAACAGCCGAGAAGTCCGCTCCGCCTCGCCCAAATTATCCCATTTGGAGTCCCGGCCCGGCCCGGCGGCTCATCGGCCAGGTCACCAGCGGCACCCAAAGTCCCTCCCTTGGCATCGGCATCGGGATGGGTTATGTGCCTTCGGAAATGTCCGCGGCCAGCAGCCTGATTGAAATTGAAATCAGGGGCAAACACACTCGCGCCACCATCGTTCCCAAGCCCATTTACCGCAGAACCTAGTTGTCCAACCTTCCCCATTGGCGTAATCTCCCGGCCACAAATTATGAGCAAAAAGATTCCCGGCGATGTCAAGCACGCCAAAACTCATGAGTGGGTCCGCGCCGCCGGCGGCGTGGCCACCGTTGGGATCAGCGACCATGCCCAGCACGAATTGACCGATGTGGTTTTTGTGGAACTGCCGGTGGTGGGCCGCCAGATCAAAGCCGGCGAATCCTGCGCGGTGGTGGAATCGGTCAAAACCGCCAGCGACATTTATTCCCCCGTGAGCGGAGAAATCACGGCCATCAACACGCAACTGGCGCAGCATCCCGAACTGGTCAACAGCGATCCCTACGGCGCCGGCTGGTTTTTCCAGGTCAAACTCGCCCACCCCGCCGAACTGGACACCCTCCTGACCCCGGCCGATTATTCCAAGGAAGTGGGCGACTAAGCGGGTTTCACATTTTACAATTTAAGGTTCTGGTCGGTGACGGCGCCCAGCGAGGCGGAGGTGACGGCGCTGGCGTACTTGGCCAGCACACCCCGGGTGTAACGCGGCTTGACCGGGCGCCAGGCGCGGCGGCGCGCCGCCATCTCCCGCGCCGGGATGGCGAGGTTGATTTGGCGCCGCTCTGCGTCAATGACAATGCGGTCGCCGTTTTTCACCAGCGCCAGCGGGCCGCCGCCATAGGCCTCCGGGGTGATGTGGCCCACCACAAAACCGTGCGTGCCGCCGGAAAAACGGCCATCGGTGATCAGCGCGACTTGTTGCCCCAGCCCCTTGCCCATGATCGCGCTGGTGGGGGCCAGCATTTCCCTCATGCCGGGACCGCCCCGCGGCCCTTCAAAACGAATCACCACCACGTCGCCAGCCTTGATCGTGCCATCCAGGATTTTCTTCAGCGCCTGCTCCTCGGAATTGAAGACTCGGGCAACCCCTTCAAAACGCATCCCCTCCTTGCCGGTGATTTTGGCGACCGCGCCTTCCGGGGCAAGATTGCCGTAGAGGATGACCAGATGACTGTCTTTTTTGATCGGATCGTGGAGGGGCCGGATGATCTTCTGATACGCCGGGTAAGGCTGCACGGAGGCGAGATTTTGGGCCATGGTTTTGCCTGTGACCGTAAGGCAGTCCCCATGGAGCAGGCCCGTGTCCAGAAGCGTCTTCATCATGGGCTGGATGCCGCCCAGGGCGACGAGTTCCGACATGAGAAATTTTCCGCTGGGCTTCAAATCGGCGAGCACGGGGACGCTCTTGCCGATTTTGGTGAAATCATCCAGAGCGAGCTTGACCCCGGCGGCGTTGGCCATGGCCAGGAGGTGAAGCACCGCGTTGGTGGAGCCGCCCAGGGCGATGACCACCGTGATGGCATTTTCAAAGGCGCGGCGCGTGAGGATGTCGCGGGGCCGGATGCCCTGCTGGAGCAGGGCCAAGACGGCGGCGCCGGCGCGCTGGCAATCCTCTTTCTTCGCCTTGGAAATGGCATTTTGGGCGGAGCTGTTGGGCAGGCTCATGCCCAGGGCCTCGATGGCGCTGGCCATCGTGTTGGCCGTGTACATGCCCCCGCAGGATCCTGGACCCGGGATGGCGCAGGACTCGATCTGATCCAGTTCCGCGTCGCCGATTTTTTGATTGGCGTGCGCCCCCACAGCTTCAAAGACCGATACGATGTCCAGCTTGCGCGAATCGCCGCTAATGCAGCCGGGCAAAATCGTGCCGCCATAGACAAAGACCGCGGGACGGTTCAGGCGCGCCATGGCCATCAGGGAGCCGGGCATGTTCTTGTCACAACCGCCGATGGCCACCAAGCCGTCGAGCCCTTCGCAAGCGACCACTGTTTCGATGGAATCGGCGATGACCTCGCGTGAAACCAGCGAGTATTTCATCCCTTCGGAGCCCATGGAGATGCCGTCGGAGACAGTGATCGTATTGAATATTATCGCCTTGCCGCCGGCGCGGTTGGCGCCCATTTCCGCCTCCCGCGCCAATTGGTCAATGTGGGCGTTGCAAGGGGTGACCATGCTCCAGGTGGAGGCGATGCCGATGAGGGGCTTGCGGAAGTCCTCCTTCTTGAATCCAACGGCGTAAAGCATGGACCGGCTGGGGGCGCGATCAGGGCCGTCGAGCACCACGGCGGAATGGGGGCGAAGGGAAGGTCTGTTTGAAATTCTGTTTTTCATAAGGTGGGTCAATCCTAACCAAAGCGCAGGCGGCTCACAAGCAGGGAGTTTTTTGGGTTTTGTTCCGGGGCGAATCTGGCGCATAGTTGGGGCATGTCGAAGTCCGCGGTCTATGTCCTGATGGCGCTGCTGTCCTTTTGGACGGTGGTCATCGGCTTGGGTGACGTGTTTGTCTATGGGGCGACCGCCCGGCAATTCTTGTCCCGAAATTTTGTCGCCACGACGTGCCGGATCCGGGTGAGCAAAGTCACGCATCTGCTCTTAATCAACGCGGGCATCACCATCGAGTATTCTTACACGGTCAAGGGCAAGGTTTACCGGGGGTCCGGCTACCGTTATGACGACCAGCAGTCGTCCATGGACGCGGAGAATATTGTGCTCCGATTTCCCAAGTGGTCGGAGGAGACGGTCTATTACAATCCGAACAACCCGGCCGACTCCGTCCTATCCACCGGAGTTAATGGGACGGATCTGTTGCTCATCTTGTACTCAACCCCCATCACCGTCGTCCTCATTGTGCTGTGGGGATGGGTGCTGGCGCGCCTGCGGGAAATGCGGCGCGTGCCGGAGGCGGGCGGGGTGAGAATCCGGCGGGAAAAAGGCCGGGTCCGGGTGAGAGTGGAAGGGATCTCGGCGTGGGCGGCGGGTTTTTATGCGCTGGGGGCGGCGGCGTTTGTGGCCACATTCCCCGTGGTGGTGCTCAATGGTTTCGCCCCGGAGCTCAAGCCGATGGTTATCGTTTGGCTGGCGGTGCTGGCGGCGGCGGGGTTGGCGCTATGTTGGAAGGGAATGCAAAACGCCTCCGGGCGGCGCGACTTGTGGATCGAGGAGAATTCCCGCGCCGTCACGCTTCCGCAGACCTGCGGGCGGCGGGAGCCGCAGACTTTTCCGCGGCAGGAAATTGCCGGGGTTTCGTTGCAAAGAAGGGTCAGCCGGCTGGCCAGCGGGAGTTATTACAGCTATCTGCTCACCCTCCACCGGGTGGACACAGCGAGGGGACCGCAACGCGAGCGGTTGTGCGCCTGGGGCTGGAGCGAGGAGAAAGCACAGGGCTTCAGCCAGTGGTTGTGCGGGCAATTGGGATGGGATTTCAAGGGCGTGGAGGATGAAAATCCGGAGACGGCAGGCTAGAAGCCATCTTCTAGTTCCCGCGGGGAGGGAACTCGAAGGTGATTTTGTGGTCGTCTCCCATGACCAGACAGGCGGAAAAGGGAAGGCCGCGCTTGGAGATGAATTTGGTGAGCAGATCGGTGCGCCCGGTGGCAAGGAGCTTTTGCAGTTGCTCGCGCTCCAAGGGCCGGCGGGCAATCGTCCGGGCAATTTTGAATTTGCAGGGCTTTTTTTCGGCCTGCGATTTTTCGCAGATGTATTGGCTTTCGGTTTGGAGGACCCGGCCGCCACAGACGGGGCAGGTGGCGACCGGCTCCGCGCCGGTGAGATCCAATTTCGGAGCCGGCTCCCTGGGTTTGGCAGGGCCGGAGGATTTGTCCGGGCGCGGTTCAAATTCAAAGCCGACTTTCCCGCCTTCGCCGACGACCAGGAAGGCCTTGAAGGGACGGCCTTTTTTGGAGATGAATTTATCGAGGAGATCGGTGCGGCCTCTGGCCAGTAGTTTTTGGACCTGTTCGCGCTCGATGGGACGCTGCAGGATGACTTTGCCGGTGCGAAAGGAGCAGCCCTGGCGGCGGGCGGCTTTTTCGCAAATGTAGTTCATGCCATCCTCGAAAACCGGGGAGCCGCAGGCGGGGCATTTGCCGACCGGCTCCCGGCCGGTGAAGTCGCGGGCGGCGGCGGCGGCGGCGTTTTGGGACTCCTGCTGGCCGAAGTCGAATTCGGGTTTGAAATCGGGGGACAGTTTGATGATGGCGGCAAAAGGGCGGCCCGTCTTGCTGCGGAAACCCTGCAAGGGGCCTAGAACGCGTTTGGTGATTAGTTCGTCCACCTCGGAGATTTCCATCTGCCGGCCGGCGACGATTCTCCAGAGGGCGAAATCGCATTTCTGGCACTGGAATTTTTTATAGTTTTCCTTGATGACCCCGTCGCATTTTGGGCAGGGGGATTTGAGCTCGCCGAAATCGCCCGGCACGGTGTCGCTTTCATGGCCCTTGGTCTTGGCGACAATGTTGCGGGTCATCTCCTCGATTTGGCGCATGAACTCGGGGCGGCCTAACTGGCCGTGCTCCATTTGCCGGAGCTGAAACTCCCAGTCGCCCGTCAATTCCGGAGAGGACAATTCGGGAATGCCCAGGCCGCGCAAAAGAGTGATGAGGGAAAAGGCCTTGGGGGTGGGCAGGAGTTCGCGCAGGTTGCGCAGGAGGTATTTCTCGTAGAGGAGGCCCTCGATGATGGCGGCAA
>JBEKOF010000217.1:0-8402 GCA_049522055.1 Verrucomicrobiota bacterium
CGCCTTGGAGATGGCGCGAATCCTGGGCATCAGTGACGAGGCTGCGCAAAAGCGCACCAGTCGCGCCGTGGAAAGGCTGCGCGAATTCTTCGTCAGGCGCGGCGTCACCGTTGGCGCCAGCGGGCTCGCCTTGCTCCTTTCTACTAATGCCGTCCAGAGTGCGCCGGTAGGACTGGCAGCCACGACCTGTTCCGCGGTCCTGGCTGGAACCGCCGCCAAAACCTCAACCGTTATTACCGCAACCAAAATCTTAATTATGACTACAATCCAAAAAGTTATTATCGCCAAGTTGGCAGGACGGGTGACGCTCCTGGCCATCCATCGGGTCGCCGAAGCGGAGCGCCGAACCGTGCAGGTCAAAGACGTGATGTCGCCCGATTGGCCCACGGCTTATCCGGACGAAGACCTCTTCACCATCCTCAAGCGATTTGCCGCCAAGGACGCCGGCAATCTGCCGGTGGTCACACGCCAAGAACCGGATCGCCCCATCGGACTGATTACCCGCTCCGGACTCTGGGCTGCCTTGGAAACGGCCAAGAAAGAGCGCGTCGGACGCCTCGCCCGGCTAAAAACGGAAGATCGGCCCGGCGCGCCAAGTCTGTCCGGTTGATTGCTTTATTGCTGCGGTTGCTTATAATTCGTTCTCATGCCGCGCGCGTTTTACGAGATGATCGGGCTTCATTGCCCTTAGCTTTGACTCAGATGAATTCGAATTCAAAAACCGCTCATGGCCCCATTCTTCGGGTTTTCCAATCGAAAGACCAAACCCGGGCGTTCTACAACAAAATCAGCCGCGTTTATGATTTGCTTTCTGAACGCAGCGAAGCCCCCATGCGCAAGGCGGGCTTGGCGTTGTTGAGCGCGCGCGTTGGCGAGAGAGTCTTGGAAATCGGTTTTGGCACCGGACACAGCTTGGTGTCGCTGGGGAAGGCTGTAGGGCCGAATGGCAAGGTGTTCGGCCTGGATTTGTCGGACAAAATGATGAAACTGGCCAAGTCGAATCTAGCCCAGTCCAATCTGCTCGAACGTGCGCAGCTGCGTTGCGGCGATGCGGCGCAAATGCCTTACGCCGACAAAAGCATGGACGCAGCTTTCATGAGTTTTACGCTGGAATTGTTCGACACCGCGGAGATTCCGAAGGTGCTGGGCGAGTGCAAGCGCGTCCTGCGGCCGGGCGGGCGCATCGTGGTGGTGGGCATGTCAAAGGAGGAGGGACATGACCCCCTCATCGGTGTTTTTGAATGGACGCATGAACACTTTCCTAACTTTCTTGACTGTCGCCCCATCTACGTGCGTGAGGCGCTGGAAAAGGCGGGGTTCAAAACCCAGAACGCGCTGACGAAGCACATGTGGATTCCAGTCGAAATCGTTTTGTCCCTCAAAGAATAGCGCGGAACATAATTGGAACCGCACAATGCCTCGGTTCATTTTTCCCGGCCACTTTCGACGGCCTTGGAATAAAGCGCGACAAGCCGGGCGATCAACACCGCCACGTAAAGCACCCCAACCGTGGATTCCATCATGACCAGCATCCGGGCGACCTTGGACAGCGGCGTGATGTCATTGCACCCCTTGCAAGTCAGCGAAACAAAGCTCAGGTAGAGCGCATCAAACCGGCCCAAGGGCTGATTCGCCGGGAGGTGGACGCTGGCAAATGCACCTGGATTTAATTGCGATACCATGAGGAAGACCGATGTCCACAAGAGGCCAAGCATCAGGTAGGCGGAGATGCCCGCGCACATCACCTCGGAGTTCACGCGGGCTGACCGCAGGATAAACCGCAGAAGTTGATTGACCACAAAGCCCACGAAAACCATGTGCGTGCCGGAGATGACCCAGTAAGGCACCATGCCGCGCCCGTAGTGATCCATCCACGGGCCGGCCAGCGCGGGCATGACCAGCAGAATCGTCAGCACCCAACTGCGATCGCCCACGGCCAATACGGCTGAGATCAGCAGAATCATCATCAAAATGTCCACGATGACATCGCCGCCTTGGAGTTCGATGACAAATGGATATGCCACCAGGAGCAGGATCAGGGCGGCCAGAAACTGCGCCATGGAAAAACGGAACAAACCCGCGCCCTCTTGAGTTTTCCTGGTTTCTGTCGCTCCGTTATGCGTTTCTTTCGATAATGGTTCATTCATAATTGGATTGCCGCAAGCGCAGGGCAATTATGGTCATGCAGCATCTTCGTCCACTTTGGCTTGTTGCTCGTTTTGACAATTATGGTAATCAAGAAGGGCAAAATCAAACCCGGAGCACCTTTTCGCCTCACGCCGGGCGGACCCGGTTTTGGGGACACGAAATCCGCGAATATGAGATGGTTCTCGATACATGCAATTCGAGAGACCTTCGCCGATTACGACCGCCACCCCGATGTTCATCTCGTGAATGATACCGTGCAGCCGTTCGCCCCATCGCAGGCCGACACGACCAGGGAACCTTGCGCCACTTTCAAAACTTATCTGCCAAAAGTTGAACCGCCGGCGAAGATTCTGGACGGTCAATAAAGTCATGCCCCTTATCGGGGGCCAGATTCGAGCAAACTTCCTGACCGCTGTCGGTTGCGGATCTTTTTGGGCGGAACCCTGATTCAGCGCTCTTCAGGCCATCATGCCATGGATACGGTTTTCAAAGAGCGGGATAAAGTCCAATTGCGCCTTGCGCGCCACGGCTTGCCATCGAAAGTCCAAGGCCAACTGCCGGGGAAAACCTGGGCGTGCTGTTCGATGCGGCCGGCCATGATATTGTTGTGCCACATCGGCTGCCGGGTGCAGTCGGCCAGGATGTTGGCGCCCATGAATTCGGCCACTCGCCGCCCCGCAGTCCTCCCCATCCTCCATGACCGGGAGAAGACGACGGACGGCAGGGCAGGCCAGTGGGTTGCCCTTCAGAGATGCCGACGCTCCACCCGGCAGGCCAACCGCTCCCGGGTGGCGTCCAGGCCGTCTTTCCATTGAGGCTGGCGCTGAACCTGGACCAGAATGTCAAAGCCCATGAAGTCGAGGATCTTCCCAGCCACATTCCGTTTGCTGTCCCGCATGGTCGAATCGCTGACCCCCAGGCGGTGAGCCGCATCCCGGAGGGTCTTACCCTCGACCATGAACCCAATGGCCACCCTCTCTCTTTCAGGCAATGCGGCGACGAATTCTTGCCAATCCATTTTCCGGGCCGCCCGGGTACCCGGATCTTCCTAGTTGTCCGACAAAACGTCGTGCAGCAGGAAGATTTCCCCACCCGTCTCCTCATCACTGGCGACCACCTCTTCCAACGAGGTCAACCTGGTCCTGCCCTTCAATTGCGTTGCCGTGGCCATTACGTCAGCAGAACTGTAGCCAACACTGCGCCGTCCGGATTTGAGGTGCTGGATGGCGTAATAGGCGATGTTGCCGGCGCTGATCTCATTGAGCCGACCGGTGGCGGACCGGGTCACCTTCTTGCCAGCCCGTTCAGCGTTGCACATCATTTTCGCGGCCATCGCTGTGCCATCCTGGACCAACTCCTCGGCATCCTCACAGCCAACGAAGTTGACGGCGGCCGGGACGGCAGATTGGAGGCGGGGGGCGACTTCTGTACATAATACGTCTCCTGCAAGTGGGGTCATGGTTTGTCCTTTTTGGTGGGAAAAGCAAAAACGCCTGTCCGGGTGGAGCAGGCGTTGATCGCTTTGGGTTTGAATTGAGGTCAGGTCCCGGGTCTCGGAGGAGGCGGAACCGACAGAGAGCTAAAGGGTCTCAGTCAAGTATATATAACGCAAGGGGAGGGGCTGTTGCAGGGGGGGGGTAGAATGAATGCACCTCGCGAGCCTCTTGGGCGGGCCAACACACCTTGCACCGCTTCTTGCGGCGCTTTCCTTGTGTCGTGACAACCTTGAACTGGCTTGGAATTCGTTGGTTTTGTTGCCACTGGATGTTGCCACTGGCGTTGCATGTGTTGCAAGTGCTTGATAATGAGGGTGGCGACCCTAAGGGGAGTCGAACCCCTGCTACCGCCGTGAAAGGGCGGTGTCCTAACCACTAGACGATAGGGTCACCGAAAGGTGGTGCAATATACGGCCTGGCGAAGGCTTGTCACGGCAATTTTATGATTCGCCAAAGGGGCATCCTGCCGATCCGGCCTCTCCTATTTGAAGAACGGCGCAAATTTGGCTTTTCCCATGGAAGAGTTTGGGTTGTAATAGGGGCGATGCAGTGGGAAAAAATCAGCGTAATCGGGGCCGGCCTGTTGGGCGGCTCGCTTGGGCTGGCCATCCGCCAGCGCAAGGTGGCGGCAAAGGTGCACGCATTGGTCCACCGGCCAGAGAGCATCGCCGAATGCCAGCGGCTGGGAGTGGCCAACCTGGCGACGCAAAACATGAAGGAGGCGGTGGATCGGGCCGATTTGGTGGTGCTTTGCACGCCGCTGTCCCAAATGCGCGAATTGGCCGCGCAAATGCGGCCGTATTTGAAACCCGGCGCGGTGGTGACGGATGTCGGCAGCGTCAAAGCCGGAGTGGCGCAGGAACTGGAACCGCTGCTGCGCGAGTTTCACGTCTCTTTTGTGGGGAGTCATCCGATGGCCGGGTCGGAAAAAACGGGCCTGGGCGCCGCCCGCCCCGATCTGTTCAACAACGCCATCTGCCTGGTCACGCCGACGGCGCAATCGCCGGTGGACGCGGTATGCGCGGTGCAGAATTTTTGGAAGGCGATCGGGGGATGGCCGGTTCGGATGACCCCGGAATTGCATGACGATCTGGTGAGCCGTTCGAGCCATTTGCCGCATGTGGTGGCGGCGGAACTGGCCAATTATGTGCTCAGCCCGGCCCACCCCCGGGAGCAGGCGCTGGTTTGCGCCAGCGGCTTTCGCGACACGACGCGCATCGCGGCCAGTTCGCCCGAGATGTGGAGGGACGTGGTGCTGGCCAACCGCAAGAATTTGGGCCGCGTGCTGGGCGTTTTTATCGAGGACCTCCAGGAATTCCAACTCGCCCTGGAGCGGGAGGACGTTCACGCCATCGAGGAGTTTTTCACCAAGGCGAAACAGCGGCGCGAACAATGGCGCGCCCACTCTCCCGCCATGTCGCCGGAATAACGGCCGGGAAAGAAAAGCCAGGATGCCCCTGCCTGAACTTATTGAGATTGTCCCGCCGGCCCAGCCCGTTGCGGCCCACATCACGGTGCCCGGTTCCAAGAGCCTGACCAATCGCGCCTTGGTCCTTGCGGCGCTGGCGGACGGCCAAACCACGCTGCGGGGCGCGCTGTGGAGCGAGGACACGCAGGTAATGGTGGAGAGCTTGCGCCGGCTGGGTTTTCAAGTGGCGGAGGAGGAGGAGGGCCAGGAATCGTGCAACCGGACGCTGCTGGTGGGCGGGGAGGGCGGCCAAATTCCCAACTCAGGGACCGCCGGGCATCCGTTGGAACTTTTTGTGGGAAACGCCGGGACTGCCGCCAGATTTTTGGCCGCGCTGGTTTGTTTGGGCAAGGGCGTTTTTCGCCTCCAGGGAACATCGCGGATGGGAGAACGTCCGCAGGCCGGCCTGTGCCACGCCCTGCGGCAATTGGGCTACCGGATTGATTCGGAGAACAACCGGCTGCCGATGGACATTTTTGGGACCGGGCCGCGGCGGGCCGCCGCCTGCCAGGTGAGCATTGAGGAGAGTTCGCAGTTTGCCTCCGCCCTGCTGCTCTGCGCGCGGGCGGGCGGCTGGAAAGTGGCCGTGGCAGGAGACAACCCTGAGGAAGCCCCGTATGTGGCCATGACGCAACGGCTGGTGGAATGCTTTCCCGCGCGGGGGGGCCGGTTTGAAGTGGAACCCGACGCCTCGAGCGCCAGTTACTTTTGGGCCGCGCAATGGCTGCTGCGGCCCGGCAGCTCGATCCAAGTCGCGGCCTTCCCAGCCTCCCGATGGCAAATTGACGCGGCGTTCCCGGATTATCTTCCGTTGCCCGGGGAGATTTCGCGGCGCGCCCAACTGGGGGACAGCATCATGACGGCGATGATCCTGGCGCCCTTCGCCGCGGCGCCGGTAAAGTTCACGCACCTGGAACGGCTGCGCCTGCAGGAGTGCGAACGGGTGGCGGCGATGCGGGCGGCATTGACCCGATGCGGCGCGAAAGTGATCGAAGAACAGGAAAGCCTGACCATCTTCCCGGCCGCGGAAAAACTGCGCGGCGCGGAAATTGAAACCTGCGACGATCATCGCATGGCCATGTGCTTTGCGATTCTGGGGTTGAAAATTGCCGGGATTAAAATCAAGAATCCTGCCTGCGTGAAAAAATCATTCCCGGACTTTTTCCAAAAGCTGGCGGCCCAGCCGCCCGGCGGCTTGGGCGCGGCGGTATGCCAAGCGCCCGCCGGACGGCGCTTGTCGCTGGAGGAGTTATTCGCCAACTAACTTGAAAACGGCCAACATCGTCATCGCCATTGACGGCACGAGCGCCTCGGGCAAAAGCACCAACGCGAGGCGGGTCGCCAGCGAGTTGGGCTACATTTATGTGGATACCGGGGCGATGTATCGGACGCTGGCCTGGCAGGCCTTGCGCCAGGGCGTGGACCCCCAGAACGCCAAAGCGGTGGCCGCCCTGAGCCGCAAATGGAAAACGTCCCTGCAATGCGTGGACAACCAGGCGATTCTAAAAGTGGACGGTTACTATCCAGAAAAGGAAATCCGCACGGCCGAAGTGAGCGCCGCGGTGCCGCACGTGGCTGCGGTTCCGTCGGTGCGCGCCTGGATGAAGGCGACGCAGAGGGCGTGCCTGAAATTTGGCAATCTGGTGATGGAAGGCCGCGACATCGGCAGCAATGTTTTTCCGGAGACGAATTTCAAGTTCTACCTGGACGCCAGCCTCCAGGCCCGCTCGGAGCGACGCGCCGCCGAGGGGGTGAACGAGAATCTCGCCGTGCGCGATCAGCGCGACAGCCAACGGGCGGTCGCGCCGTTGATGATCCCGCTGGGGGCCCGGATCATCAACAACTCGCAATTGACCCCCGAGCAGACCAGCCAGCTGATCCTTGATGAAGTCAAAAAGAAATTAAGCCAGCCGCGGGTCCGTCCGCCGCAATGAACGCCAGTTACCGACTCGGCTGGCTGTGCTTCCGCGGCCTCTTCACGGTGTGGTTCCGCTGGCGTTGTTGGAATCCCGAACGAGTCCCGCGGACCGGCCCGGTGATCCTGGCGTGCAACCATGCCAGTTACCTCGATCCGCCGCTGGTGGGGGCGGGCGTCAACCGGCAAATTCATTTTCTCGCCCGGCAGTCTCTCTTCCGCGTCCCGGTTCTGGCCGCCCTCTTGCGCTCCTGGAAAGTGGTTGCCGTGGACCGCGACGGCGGCACGGGCCGCGGCTTCAAAGCCATTCTGGATCGTCTGGCCAGCGGCGGGGCCATCCTCCTGTTCCCGGAAGGCACACGCACATCCGACGGCCAATTGCAGCCCGCCCGTTCCGGGATTGGCCTGGCGGTGATAAAATCCGCCGCTCCGGTCGTGCCCGCGCGGGTCTTCGGCACCTTTGCCGCTTATGGAAAACATCGAAGCTGGCCCCGCCCGCGGCAAGTGACTGTCAAGTATGGCCAACCGCTCGCGTTCGCCGGCTTGCGCGCCGAGGCCGGTGACTGTTCAAAGGCGCGGCTCAAGGAGATTTATCAGCAAGTGGCTGATGAGATCATGGCCGCCATCGCGAAGCTGGAACCGAAGGAAGATCAGGCCGCCCTCACGGAAGTTTCAAGCCGGCGATCTTGAGGGCGTAAGCATAATCGCACGGTTTGTCCGCAGGCATATTGACCTTGAGGCCCTCAGCGTCCTGCGTGAACTCCAAAGCGCCGTTGTGACCCAGCAGTTCGACGCTCGTGATCTTGTCAACCCCGGGCGCGCCCGTGGCGAGCGAGGCGACCGTGGCTTGCCCGCCGGGCCAGCCCAGGGCGATGGCGTAGAGAGTGCCGCCCTTGGTGGTGAAACGATACGTCTGGCGGGCGGCGCCTGGCCCTTCGCCGAACTTGGTCCAGGGACGGGTGGCGTAGATGGCGTCTCCATTCACCTCGAGCCACTTGCCGATATTGAGCAGCAGTTGCTGCTGGTTGTCCGGGATGGTGCCGTCGGCCTTGGGCGAAATATTCAGCAGCAGTCCGCCGTTCTTGCTGACGTTGTTGATCAGGTTCCGCACGACGCCGTCGGGCCGTGCGATTTCCGGGTGCTCCGGGTCGGCGGTGTAGCCAAAGCGGTAGAGCACCGGATCATCCACCTGCCATGGGTAATCGGTCAATTGGGCGGGCGCGCGGCTCATCCGCTCGTAGTCCATCAGGCTGCCGGCCAGAAACGCCGAGTCCTTGGTGCTGAAGGAGACCTGCTTGCCCCAGGCCTTGGCGCGGTTGTAGTAGTAGGCCGCGACCTTGAGCTTCAACGGGTCAAAGATGCGGCCATTGACGCC
>JBEKOF010000218.1:0-8369 GCA_049522055.1 Verrucomicrobiota bacterium
AATCGGTGGCGGGGAGCGGCATTAATTTTGGGAACTCGCGTGGGAAGAAAGTGTGACGCGGGGTTAATGCGGGCAGGCACAATCTGACGCAGCCAAGGGCAGCGGCAAGCCGCTCCCTTGGCTGTCTTTTTTGTGCGCCATTGGAGAATCAAATCTCTGATGGATTGGCCGCCAGCAGTTCGTTGGCTTTTGAAATCACCGCGAATGCGTCGGCCACATAAAGGACGTCGGCCTTGCCTCGTGCCCAGCCGCAGTTGGGGTCAAGGCTGATGGCTCGGCGCTGGCCGATGAAACGCCAGCCGACCGTATGGGGCTCTTCGCCGTGGCAACAGGTGCTCAAACCTTTGGGGTGGCGCGGGGTGGCGCCGGTCTGGCCGATCTGGTTGAGATGGGAAAGGAACGGCAGCACCGCCTGCCCTTCGCCTCCCAAATCCACCAGCGATTTGCTGCTGCCCAGCGAAGCGCGTGTGACCTTGAGGAAATCGAGGATTAACTTCTCTGCCTCGGGAACATGGGTCCGGCCATCGGCCTGCTTTTTCGTCCAGCCTGCGCCCGCGACGAAGAGCAGATGCGCATCAGGACGGATGGTTTGCGCATCGGCCTTCGGCTGGCGAATGCCAATGACCGTCGTGCGCCGGCTGGCCTCGGCCAGGTTCACTGGAACCAATTCAACCGCCGCCGCGCCTGCGCCGCAGTCGCAGGCCGTCTGGCTGCCGGGGTCAATTAGCATGAACCAGGGACGCTGCATTCTGGTCAGCGTGGCCTCCATGCGCTGGCGGTAGTACCAGCGGCTGACGGTTGGTTTTCCGGCTGCGGCGCCGATGCCTGTGAGATGGGAATCCACGCGTCCGCCCAACCGTTGGGCGACGCCGGGCAAAACGCGATTCCAGCGTGAAGTCGCCGGAGCGACGATGATGGTGGCTTGCGCCGCCTTGCATAGGGCCTGCGCGGCGGCGGCGTCAGTGGCATAGCGCGACTGGCCAAGTTCCGCGCCAACGGCGCCGAAATACTTTGTGGCGGGACAGGCGGCGATGGAATCGGCCGCCGCTTGAACGCTTTGGCCGACCAGCGCAACGAAGAGATTCGAACCGGCGATGGTTTTGTTGAGAGCGCGGGCGGCGCGCAGCGCTTCGCGAGCGGACTTGGCGAGCGAGCCGTCGGCTTCGACGTGAGCGAGAAGAAGAATCGTTTCCATTTCAGCAGTTTTGGTGTGTTGGGCGCGTTTGTGGATTTCTCATTTTTTGATCCATTGCGCGATTTCCTCCGCGATCTCGGCGGGGGATTTGTCTTTGACGATTCTGGTGGCGCGAAGCTCTTTGGGCAGCGTGACGCCCATAAACAAGAGACCTTCGCCGGCGAGCTTGGTCAGCCTGGCCTTCTGCAATGCCGGCATGAGCGCGCGCATGTTGGTCATGCCGATTTGTGGATTGTTTTTCGGCTCGGGCAAGTTTCCCGTGGCCCAACCCAGCAAGGCCGGCGGCCCGGCACACTTGGAGACCTGATGTTTGCCCCCTTCGATGCGCTCCAGAATTTCCAGCGAGCCGTCCGCGTTGACGATGAGTTGGTCCACGCCCTGGAATTGATCGGTGATGTCCAGACGCTCCCCGACCATTTGCATCGTCACGCCCGCGCCGCGCGAGGCGGATTCCCATCCGCCGAAGAGGAGGAGCTTGGATTTGTCGAGGCCGGGGATGGTCTGGATGGATTCGGCCAGCGCGGCGGCAACGTCAGCCGCCTCGGTGAAACCGCTGGCCGGACCGTCGAGGGCCACGAGTTCAAAGGGCACTTTTTGGGCCACGGTCATCATCACCTGTTGGAGCTTTGCCTTTGGGCCGAGGCTGACGAGCCAGACCTTGCTGCCGGGGGCGTTCCTGGCAAGGTGGCCCGCCTCATAAAGGGCGTGGCTTGCCCACGGATCGAGGATGGCGGGCAGCAGCATCTCATTTCTCAGCGTCGGGCCGGTCGTGGCGGTTACCGGCTCCAAGGTTTGGAGCGGGTCGGGCACAAGGCCGCCGCAGACGATAATATGAAAGGCGTTCATATAAAATCTCCGTCATCCAACGGACATTTGGCCGGCGCCCGAGGCGGCGGGAAAACAGCGCGTGACAGTTTCCCCGACTTCCAGCAACCATGCGGCGCGCTGCCGCGGTGTGCTGGTGATGACGACCGAAAAGGTCCGGCGATGCACATGGCGCACGCCGCAAAGGTCAAACACGCATTGCTTCCACAAACCTTCGAGGGGATCCCCGAAAATCTCGCGCTCGCGATCCTCCGGGGTGTTGGCGGTGTTGAAAACAATCGCCGAGGCGGCTTTGAGCAAGCCAACCGGAACCCCCTCGCCCTTATCGTTGGCGACAAACCGGTAGGCCACTTCCGGACGCAGCACGCGGTCAATCCAGCCCTTCAAAATCGCCGGCGGCATGCCCCACCAGTTCGGATGCACAATGATAATGCCGCCGGCGCCGCTGATTTCCTGGCCGTGAGAGGCGATCACAGGATCGAGTTTGGCGTCCGGCTGCAGTTCGGCGGCGGTCAACAGCGGAGGAAATTGTTCCTGGCACAGATCGTGGAGCACGACTTGGTGGCCATTCTGTCGGGCCGCCGCCGCCGCCGTCTTGGCGATGGCGTGGTTGAAGCTTCCGGGGTTGGGATGAGCGAGGATGATCGAGATATTCATTAATTTTCTCCTGAATGCAATCCGCCCGCGCCAGCGCGGAAGGCGACGGCCATGCGTTCGGGGTTTTCCGGCGAGGGGGAAGCGCAGTTCCACAGGCAGGCGCCGCAGTGAACGCATTTCTCGCGGTCAAAAGCCGGGACGCCGTTTTGGCCGGGGGTGATCGCCTGGCCGGAACAGATTTCGACGCAGAGCTTGGTGCCGCATTGCCGGCATTGGTTCGGAAAAACAAAGGCGACATGATCGGCGCAACCGTGCGGGGCCTGCACTTTTCCGCCCATCAGCAAGGCGTCCTGATGCGAGACGAGCAACCGGCCGTCGTGCGGAATCGGCGGCCAGCCGGCGCGTTCCATGAGCGCGGCGTGCGCGGAAACGCCGCGCGCGTAACAGTCGTCCCGAATTTTCCGCGCCTCGGCGGGAGGGATGCGGCCGCGAAAATAAACTTCGAGCGGGGGAATGCGTTCCCACGGACGGAGCGGTTTGCCGGGCAGGACGAGCCGTCCGCCGCTCAAGCCGGCCAGCGCCATGCCGATCAGGCCGGCGAGGACGCTGCGCTGGAACCCATCGCGGGATTTTTCGGCGGCGCGAGCCTCCTGTTCCACCCAACTGCCGCGGCGGCGCCGCACGTAGGCCGCTTCGAGATTTTCCCTCGTGAAAGGCTTCCTGGCTTTAAGCAATTCGAGCACGGCTTCGGCGAGTTGCGCGCCGGTGGCCCAGGCTTCGTCCACGCCCGATCCGGTCAGGACGTTGGTGCTGCCGCTGCCTTCGCCAATGCGCGCGTAGCCGTCGCCGGCGAGCTGCGGTTCGCCGCGGCGGCCGGATTCGCCGAGCGTCTTCGCGCCCCACGACCGGAGTTTGCCGCCCTTGAGAAAATGCCAGAGATACGGATGCATCATCCAATGCTGAAGGTAGCGGTAAGACGTGCGCACCGGGCTGTCGAACCACGAAGGGACGAAGATGCCGATTGAAGCGACGCGGTCGGGATGCACGTAGAAGAATCCGAAGATTTCCAGTTCGGGATAGCCGAAGGTGTGCAGCACGGTGCCTGGTTTGAGCGGCGTGTCCTCCGGCAAATCCACGACAAACTTCATGCCCACCGCCCAGTCGCGCGTGTGATGGTCTTGCGGCAACCCGAAAATGTCATCCAATTGCCGGCCGACCGGGCCAACCGGACCATCGCCCACCACGGTCAGCGCGGCACGAATGTCCATGCCCGGCGTGAAGCCGTCCGCCGACGTGCCTTGTTTGGTCACGCCTTGATCCATGAGGCGGATGCCCACCACTTTTTTGTCTTCGATGAGGGCCTGTGCGACGGGGGTGCCGGGCCAGATTTGAACCGTGCCCGTGTTTTGCGCCTGCGCGCCGACCCATTGCATAAACTGTCCCATCGAGAGCACCATTCCGCCGCGCTTGTGGAGGAAGCCGGGCGTCCACGGCAGATTGAGCGCCTGGCGCTCGAAGGGCAGCGCCCAATGGCACGAGTGAATGAATCTGTCGGCGAGCCGCAGCATGGCCGGACGCCGGCTGGCGCCAAGGGGATCGAGCAGGTAAAGCACTTTCTCTTCGCCGACCGGCGCGGCCATGGGGATGCCGGCCTTGTCGATCTCCGGAATGCTCGTGCGGATGGCGCGAGCTTTGGTGACCACCCCGGAAACACCGAAGCCGATGTCGTCGGCGCGTTCGTAGCAAAGCACCTGGGGCGGCAGACCGGGCGCCACGGCGCTTTCCACGGCGGGCGTGCCGTCGGCGTGGACGAGTTGTTTGGAGAGCGTGGAGAGAAAGCCCGCCGTCGCCGGGCCGAATCCGACGCAAACGATGTCCGCGTCCAGGCGCGGGCGGTCAAGGGGCGGGTTTTCTGATGCTGGGAGCGGCATTTGCGAATTTGGTTCGGATCATTTTTTTGGAGCGGACCGGCGGGCGGATGGCTTGGCCTGGATTTCGTCGCGAACATGAAAACCAATTGGCCGGCGGATCGGTTCCGGTTGGGGTGGCAATGGCTCCATGAGCTTTTTGATTTCGTCGAGGATGTGGACAATCGCTTTCTCGTGAACGTCCAAACGTCCCGTCAAACGGCGCTCCAACTCCGCCAGTTTTTCCGCCAGTTGCACGTTCTGTGCGAGCACCTGGCGCATTTTCACGAACGCCCGCACGACAAACACGCTCATCTGAACGGCGCGCAGACTGTTGAGCACATTCGCCGCCATGATCGCTCCGTATTCGGTGAAAGTGCGCGGGAGATATTTGATGTTGTGGCCCCTCTTCATGGTCGCAATTTGCGACCTTGAACGCCGAAACTCCTCCGCCTCATTCTTGACAAGTTGAAATGCGAAGTCGGCCGGGAACCGGTCCAAGTTACGGCGAACCGCTTCATTCAGCCTTTTCGTCGGCACGCCATACACCTGTGCAAGATCAGAATCCAATATAACCCGTTGACCTCGAATGGTACAAATGAGGTTTTCGACGGGCTGCCGGGGAATAACCGAGGTCTTGGTTTTCATGCGGTTGAGTGACGTTTTATAATGCTTCCGCGATCACGATTAACGGCGGATGGTTTTAATCAAATCATCCCGGTCAAGAACCTTGTCGTGTTTTTCCTTTCTGATTTCCTCCTTGCTCGTAATGTCGTGGCCAACGCGCTGAAGGAATTCTTGAAAATCAGGGTTCTTCCCGGCTAGTTTGTCCATTGCGTCCCAGTCCAGCTTCTCCCGTGTTCGTGCCGGAAACACGATTTCGGATGAGTCCGGGTCATCGAGGTTCAACTGAATTACTCCTATGCCAAAGGAGATGGAAAGCCGCCGCAACTCGTCACGAAACTCCTCCTCGTTTGAAACTTCTGCCGCGACCAGATATCCCTCGTGCGCCCAGGTGGAATTCGAGACGGTTTGGAAAAAGGATTCCCGCAAATTGTCGAAAGTAAGTTCCTTCTTCAGTTCAAAAGAGAACATCTTGATAGCAACACTGCCGATAATGGATCCGAATTCTATAACCTCCTGTTTCCAGTCCTCGATAGGGAAATAGCAGCCGACCATGTCGGGATGTATCCACTCGCCGAATCCCCGTTTGTCGGAACGCAAATGTTGAATCGTCTTTGTATAGGCTTTCAGGTAGAATCTGGCGTAGAAGGCTAGGAACGGATGAAGGTCTTTCTCAAAGTAATCCAAATTTTTAGTGACGGTTGGCGGCTCAATCTGGCCGGGTTCGGGTGGGTGAAGCTCACTTTCACTTAATTGCCCTTTCAGGTAGAAGCGCTTGAGGTACGTTCCAACCGTGGCAAATGCCGTGTCTTTGCGGTTAAGCACGTTCACATGAAGCTGTGCTGCCAAAGATGCCCAGGGGGTCTTGCCTTGACCTCTCAGAAATTGGTCGAGGCCTTTCGATTTGCCCAAAGTCCAGATTTCGCCCACCGACAGCGGCTTCTTTTCTTCCTCTAAAACTCGCTTCGCCAATCCAAGAAATGTCAAACCTTCCATGCGATTCCTTTCATATTCTGTACAGGGTCTCCTTACCTCGGCTCCTCCGGTTTCTATATCGGATAATCCAGCGCCTCGCGCGTCATGACCGTGGTCAGCGATTCTGCGGCGCGATCTTTGGCGAGGCGGCAGCCGGTGAGGCAGGTGTCCAGTTTGGCGCGCAGAGCGATGAAGGCTTCGAGTCCTTCGGCTTTGACGCACGGGCCTGCTTTGAGAGGATGCGCCTGGCCGGGTTCGGACACGTCGGAATAGGCGCGGGCGGAGGCGTCAATGCCGGGAATGATGCCTTCGAGCGCGGTGAGTTCCTCGGCCCCGTAACAGGCCTGGCAACTGGCGTCATCCCACGCCGGGTGGCGATTGTAGCCATGGACGATTTCGGCGCAGATGCGCCCGACTTCGCCCGCGGCACGGGCCGCTTGCACATGGCAAAGGTCGGTGAAGAACGCCACGGCGCCGGGGAGTCCATCGGCCAGGGCGGGGTTTTCCGCGCCCTTGGTTTCCAGCTCAATGACGTCGCGGATGAATTGCCGTGCGGCCAGCAACCAGCAAAGCGCGTCAGCAAGCGGGAAGGTCACCCCTTGGCGCGCCTTGTGATAAAGCTTTGCGCCGTCGGCGTCGGTGGCCGTTTGCGCGTGTTGCAGCGTCCAAAGCCAGAGTTTCATCGCCGTGGAGAGCGCGCAAGCGCCGGTGCCGGGGCGTTCGGAGGCGATGCGTTTCATATCGGAGATCCATTGCTGGAACTGCGCGAGGAACAGGGGGTTGGTCATGGTGATGGAAAGCTGCAATCGCTGCACGGCCTCCGGGCCTTCGTAGGTGGCTTCGAGCTGCGCGTCCATCCATTTCTGGCCGAGAAAACCGGGGCAATCCTCGGTGACACCGTAGCCGCCCATGAGGCTGACGGCTTCGCGCATCATGTTCGCGCCGTGGCCGGTGTTCCAAAGCTTGCAGGCGGGGCAAAGGACGTTTGCGAGCGAGTCGAGTTGGGCGAAGTTGGCGAGCGGATTTTCCATCGGCTGGCGCGCATTGAGCAACTTGAAGGCTTCCTCTTGAGCCTTGGCCATTTCCTTGAACGCGGCCCGGCCAGTCAGCTTTTTCCCGGCTAGGATACGGTCCTTTTCCTTTTCCAGGGGGTCGAGTTGGTCGAACAAGCGGGCAGCCTGGAAGCCCAGCGACGCGCTGGCCTCGCCCGTGGCCCAGACATCCACCAAGCGGTGGAGGGCATCTTGCTTTTGTTGGAGGCCCAGTTGGTAACGGGGGGTGCCGGGGGCGCCCTGACCGCCGCGAAAGCGCCGGCGCTGATAAAGGATCACCGGCTCGATGGCGGAAAGCAGTTTGGCCGCAGTCATCAAGCCGACGGTCACGCGCGTGCGGCGGAACACGGCTTCGATGATTTCGCTGTGCGAGTAGTTCGGGATGATGGCCCCGTCCTGAATGGTGTAGCCGCCCACGATCCGGCTGGCGGGCACTTTCAGGTTGAAGACCGGATCATTGGTGGAGGAAAGCTGGTGGACGAGTTTTTTTGTAGGCGTGCCGCGATCCCAAAGGCCCGGATCGCCTTCTTCCAGGATCACCATGCAACTGCCCTTGAGCTTGGGGTCGTCGGACTCGACGGCGGCGGTGACGACGTTGGCGAAGCCCATGTTGGTGATGAACCGGCCGCGTTTTTCGACTTGCAGGAGCGGTTCCCGGCCGTCCTGCCATTCGGCGATGCGGACTTTGCCGGCCAACAGGCCGGTCTCGACGCCGACGAACGGAATGGGTTCGGTGAGGGCGAAGGCGGCGCGAACCTGCCGGCGGTTTTCTCCGGGCTTGAGCGGGGCGGCGTTGGCCACGTATTTGGCGCGTTGCTCCGGCGTGCCGCGCTCGTGAATCGGGGCCAGGCCGAGATTACCCGCCAGACTGCCCGTGGCCGCGCCGGCATCCACCCAGGACAATTCAAAGGCGATCAGCGCCAGCGCGAGATTCTTTGGCCCGGCGATGAAACCGCCGTCTTCCGGATCGAGGAACGCCGCCGTGATGCCACTTTCGTCGAAGTGGGGCAGGAGGCTGGCTTTGTCCGCCGTCCAGTCGTGCGAGTTGCGACCCCCCTTGGCGACGAGCCTGGCGACCGGCCCGCGCGCGACGCCGCGAGCGGCTTGCACGAGCATGTGCAGGTCGTAACGGTCGGCAAAGCGCCACATGATCTGACGGAGGTCGTCGGAAGGCAGCGTGGTGAGCGCCGGCGG
>JBEKOF010000219.1:0-8343 GCA_049522055.1 Verrucomicrobiota bacterium
GCTGGAGGAGGGGCAGTTGCACAATTTCCGGCAGGAGCTGGGGGAGGGGGGAGGGCTATCGTCGTATCCGCATCCGTATTTGATGCCGGATTTCTGGCAGTTCCCGACGGTTTCGATGGGGCTGGGGCCGATCATGTCCATTTATCAGGCGCGGTTCATCCGGTATTTGAAGGCGCGGGGGCTGCTGCAGACGAAGGAGGAGCCGCGGGTGTGGGCCTTTGTGGGGGACGGGGAAAGCGACGAGCCGGAAACGCTGGGGGCGCTGACGCTGGCGGCGCGGGAGGGGCTGGACAATCTGACGTGGGTTGTGAACTGCAATTTGCAGCGGCTGGACGGGCCGGTGCGGGGCAACGGGAAGATCATCCAGGAGCTGGAGGGGGTATTCCGGGGCGCGGGATGGAATGTGATCAAGGTGATCTGGGGATCGCAATGGGACGAGTTGCTGGCGCAGGACAAGTCGGGGCTGCTGGTGAAACGGATGGACGAGGCGGTGGACGGGGATTATCAGAAGTACACGGTGGCGCCGGGGAGTTACATCCGGCGGCATTTTTTCGGGAAATATCCCGAGGTGTTGCGGCTGGTGGATCATTTGACGGACGAGGAGCTAACGCGGCTGGCGCGGGGCGGGCATGATCCCCGGAAGATTTATGCGGCCTACCAGGCGGCGGTGGAACACCGGGGCCAGCCGACGGTGATTCTGGCCAAAACGGTGAAGGGCTACGGGCTGGGAGAGGCGGGGGAAGGGCGGAACATTTCGCATCAGCAGAAGAAGATGAACGAGAAGGAGCTGAGGGAATTCCGAACGCGCTTTGATGTGCCGATCAGCGATGAGGAGATTGCGGAGACGCCGTTTTTCCGTCCGGCGAAGGATGCGGCGGAGACGCGGTATTTGCTGGAACGGAGAAGGAAGCTGGGGGGATTTGTGCCGAAACGGGAGGTGAAGGCGGAGCCGCTGCGGACGCCGCGGCTGGAGGCGTTCGGGGAATTGGCCCGGGGGTCGGGCGGGAGGGAGGCTTCGACGACGATGAGTTTTGTGGAGTTGCTCAAGGCGCTGGTGAAGGACGCGAAGGTGGGGCGGCGGGTGGTTCCGATAATCCCGGACGAGGCGCGGACGTTCGGGATTGACGCGCTGTTCAGCCAGATTGGGATTTATTCGTCCAAGGGCCAGCTTTATGAGCCGGTGGACAAGGGCGGGTTAATGAGTTTCTACAACGAGACGAAGGACGGACAGATTTTGGAGGAAGGCATCACGGAGGCCGGCTCGATGGCGTCGTTCGTGGCGGCGGGAACGGCCTACGCGAATCATGGGGTGAATTTGATTCCGTTCTATATTTATTATTCGATGTTTGGGCCGCAACGGGTGGGGGACCAGATCTGGCTGGCGGGGGACAGCCGGGCGAAAGGATTTTTGCTGGGAGCGACTTCGGGCCGCACGACGCTCAACGGGGAGGGGTTGCAACACCAGGACGGCCATTCGCTGCTGGCCGCCAGCACGGTGCCGACGCTCTGCGCGTATGATCCGGCGTTCGCTTACGAGGTGGCGGCGATTGTTTGCGACGGGATGAGGCGGATGTTCGAGGAGGGGGAGGAGATCCTGTATTACCTTTGCCTGTATAATGAGAAGTGCGCGATGCCGCCAATGCCGGCCGGTTGCGAGGAGGGGATCATCAAGGGGCTGTACAAGTTCAGGGCCGGCCCGGAGGGCAAAAAGCACAAGGCGCAAATTTTGGGGAGCGGGAGCATCATTCGCTCGGCGTTGAGGGCGCAGGAGCTGCTGGGGGAGAGATATGACGTGTCGGCGGATGTGTGGAGCGCGACGTCGTATAAAAACCTGCGCAACGAGGCGTTGCTGGCGGAGAGATGGAACATGCTGCATCCGTGCGAGCCGGCGCGGAAGCCGTACGTGCGGCAGGCGCTGGAAAAGGAAGGAGGCCCGTTCGTGGCGGTATCCGATTACATGAAGATGGTGCCCGATCAGATCGCCAAATGGGTGCCGGGGGGCTTGACGACGCTGGGGACGGATGGTTTTGGGCGGAGCG
The DNA here is from genome assembly GCA_049522055.1 of Verrucomicrobiota bacterium. GTDB lineage: Bacteria > Verrucomicrobiota > Verrucomicrobiia > Limisphaerales > Palsa-1400 > JBEKOF01. The sequence continues at coordinate 2,040 of JBEKOF010000219.1, forward strand.
AAACGCGCGCGCGGCTGCGGCGTTTTTTTGAAATTGACGGGCCCTGCACGGCGCTGGGGGTGTTGCACGCGCTGTCGCAACGCGGGGAAATCAGGCGGGAGGCGGTTGCGCGGGCGATCCAGGAGTTGGGGATTGATCCGGAGAAGTGGTTTCCCCAATTGACAGCGGTTTAAAGCAGAGTCAAAAGAGTATTACTTGACATGAAACGTTTCACCCGTCTGATGGCGAGTCTTTGGTTGTCAGCCTTTCCCGTGGCGGTTTTGGCCCAGGGGCTTGCCTCGCCGGGAGCGGCGCTGCAACATCGCTACAGCTTCAACGGCGACGCCAAGGATTCCGCGGGCCACGCTGACGGGACCCTGGAAGGGGCGGCGGTGATCCGCGGCGGCCAGGTCCATCTGGATGGCACGCCGGGCACTTACGTCAATCTGCCGGGGGGACTGATCGTCGGCGACAAGGCGGTGACGTTTGAATTCTGGGCCAGCCTGGGCACCAACCGCAGTTGGTGCCGCGTCTTCGACCAGGGATCGGACACGATGGTGAACGGAGGTCGGCTGGACCTCTATTTCTGTCCCCACAGCGGGGCGCGGGACTTTCGCCTTACCGTGATGGATCCCAATCCGACCGAGCGGGTGATCCACGTCGGCGGCAATCTTGACAACCAGACCAATCTTTATGTGGCCTGCGTCCTGGATCCTGCGACCGGCTTTATGGGAATATACACCAACGGCATCCTGGCCGTGTCCACCAACAACCTGACCTCCTTGGCGAGCGTGGCCACCAACCGCTTCTACTTGGGCCGCTCGCTCTTCCCAACCGACCCGACGCTGAACGGTTCCATTGACGAATTCCGCATCTACAACGCCGCGCTAAGCGCCGCCCAAATAGCTGACAGCTTCAAAAACGGCCCGGACGCCGTCCTTAAAGGATCAAGGTAACACCCGAACAAGGCTCGTCGAGGGCGCGGCCCGGAGGGGGCGCACGAATGGAATTTCAGCGCAGAAAGAGTTTTTCAGTTTCGCGGGTGACCGGCTCCAGGTCGCGCAGCAGTTTGTCCCAATCCACAGGGAGGCCGGTCGCGGCGACGGCGGGGTCCAGGGTGGCGCCTTCCAGGGCGCGGGCCTGAACGAGGCTGCGGGAAACGGCAGGGTCGCGGAGGAAATCGAAGAATATTTGCGCGGCTTGGGGATGGGGACAGTTTTTGACCACGCCCACGGTGTTGGGAAGATAGAGGGTTTCGGAAGTCACGGGCAGGGGCAGCACGGGCAGGCCTTCGCGTTGGGCGTCGGCGATGTCGTCGGAATCGGCCCAGCCGATCCAGGCTTCGCCGCGAGCCACTTGTTTGACGACGACGGAGTTGCCGTCCACGACGAAGGGGTTGTTGGCGAGGAGGGCGCGGCACCAATTCTGCCAGGCGGCGTCGCCCCAAAGCTGGCGGAGGGCGTGGAAATGGGTGGCGGTGGTGCCAAAAAGGGGCATGGCGAGGGCGACTTTATGGAACCAGATTTTGTTGGTGAGGTCGCTGAAGGAGCGGGGCGCGGCGGGCAGGGTGAGGAAGTTGGTGTTGATGAGCAAGCGCCGGGTGCGGTAGCCCAGAGGGGCCCAGGCGTTGGTTTGGCGGAAGACGCCGCGGGAGGCCAGGTAGCGGGTGCGGAATTCCTCGTTGTTCCAAAAGACGTCGCATTGGGGGCTGTTTTGTTCGGCCAGCAGGCGGTTGACCAGGCCGACGGTTTTGACCGCCTCGCTGTCATAGACGGGTTGAACGCGGATGCCGGTTTGCCTTTCGAATTGCTTGAGAATCGGCTCGGCATAGATTTCATCCTGCGAGGTGTAAACCACGAGGACCCGGGTCTGATGGGGATGGCAGGCGGGCAGGAGCAGGAGGAGGAGGAGGGAAAAGAGGAGCGGAGTTGTTTTCATGCGCGGGGCGGATAGTAGGCGGAGCCGGGCGGAGAGGCGAGGGTGAATTGCGGGGCGAGGCGGATTCGGGCGCATATCACTTTCTTGGGTGCTGTTGTGTCGTGGACTGGATTCGAGCGATTGAAACGATTGAGCATTGGTCATCGAGAATTTGTCATTTGTCATGTAAACACCTGCGGGATGACGCCCCAGCAACTCTCCGAGCGATTGTGGCAGTTTGCGGCCCGCATCGCCAAGGTGGTGGACGCGCTGCCGGAAACCCGTGTGGGCCGGCACGTCGCCGGCCAGATCGTCCGCAGCGGGATCGCGGCGGCGCCAAACTACGATGAAGCCGTTCCGAGGAGAGCCGCGCGGATTTCGTTCACAAGGTCAATTCTCAATTGAAAGGTCCGAAATCTTAAGGCGCTTCTTCGCCGACAGGAGTCACCCAAAAAAGTGAAATGCTGCCGGCGGATTCAAATCGCGTTTTGGCCCGGCATGGGGGGAGGGATTAAGATGAGGAATGAAGGAGAGAGGATGGGCGCGGTTTTTGATTTGAATTTGGAGTTTCCGCCATAGAATCAGGGCATGAACAATCAAGTGGCTGGATTTACGAAGGAGGATCCGTGGCGCATTTTTCGGATCATGGCGGAGTTCGTGGAATCGTTTGAGGTGCTCTCAGAGGTGGGGCCGGCGGTGACGGTTTTCGGCTCGGCCCGCACGCCGCCGGGGGATCCTTGCTACCGGGCGGCCGTGACGCTGGCCAAGGGGCTGGCCAAGAACCACCTGGCGGTGATCACCGGAGGGGGACCGGGGATCATGGAGGCGGCCAACCGCGGGGCGGCGCAGGGCGGGGGGAAATCGGTGGGATTGAACATTGAGCTGCCGTTTGAGCAGAAGGGCAACCGGTTTGCCAACGTGCCGATTCATTTTCATTATTTTTTCTCGCGCAAGGTCTGTTTTGTAAAGTATAGTGTTGGGTTTGTCTTTCTGCCGGGCGGATTTGGGACGCTGGACGAGTTTTTTGAGGTGCTGACGCTGGTGCAGACGCAGAGGATACCGCGCTTTCCGCTGATCCTGTTTGGAAGGGGGTATTGGAACGGATTGTTGCGCTGGGCGAAAACGACGGTGGAGAAGGGGAAGTTCATCAGTCCGAACGACCTGGATTTGGTGACGGTGACGGACGATCCGGAGGAGGCGGTGCGGCTGATCCTGGATTACCTGCGGCGGGTCGGCCCGCCGGAAGCCACCCCGAAAACGATGTGAGAGGCGGCGCGGCCGGTTTTTCCCAATCGCCCGATGTACGAAGTCACGCGGCTTGAAAATGGATTGACGGTGGCCACGGCGGAGATGCCGCACATGGCGAGCGTAAGCGTGGGGATATGGGCCGGGGTGGGAGGGCGGCACGAGCCGGAGGGGATCAGCGGGATTTCGCATTTCATCGAGCATCTGCTTTTTAAAGGGACGAAACGGCGGACGGCGCGGGAGATCTCGGAGGCGGTGGAAGGGATCGGGGGCTACCTGAACGCCTTCACGAGCGAGGAGAACAGTTGTTTTTACGCCAAGGCGCGGCACGACCATTTTGAGGAGTTGGTGGAGGTGCTGATGGATATGTATCTGGACTCGATGTTCGATCCGGAGGAGATCGCCAAGGAACGGGAGGTGATCAAGGAGGAATTGGCGATGTACATGGATCAGCCGCAGCAGTACGTGCAGGAATTGTTCAACGCCACACTCTGGCCAGGGCAGCCGCTGGGGCGGTCCATCACCGGCACGGAGAAGACGCTGGACGCGATTTCGCGCAGGGAGATCGTGGATTTTCAAAGGAGGCACTATACGGCGGCGGGCACGGTGATCGCGGCGGCGGGACGGCTGCAACACCGGCAGGCGCTCAAAGCGGTGGCGGGCTACGCGGCCAGATTTGGGCGCGGGCCGCGCGCGCGGTTTCTGCCCGCCACGGCGGCGCAAGACGGGCCGGTGGCGAGGCTGCACCGGAAGAAAACCGAGCAGACGCAAATGGCATTCGGGGTGCGGGCGTGCTCGCGGCATCACCCGCGGCGATTCGCGCTGCGGCTGCTCAACGCGGTGCTGGGGGAGAACATGAGTTCGCGGCTCTTCCAAAGCGTGCGGGAGGAACAGGGGCTGGCGTATTCGATTTACAGCGCGAACAGTTACTTCGAGGACACCGGGGACCTGGTGGTATCGGCCGGGCTGGACCTGGGGAATCTTGAAAAGACGCTCAAGATCATTGCGGGGGAGTTGAAGCGCTTGAGGGAAGAACTGGTGCCGGGGGCGGAGCTGGAGCGGGCGCGGGATTATTTGACGGGGCAACTGGATTTGAGCCTGGAAAACAGCGAGAACCAAATGATCTGGGCCGGGGAACAGTGGCTGGGCTACGGGAGAATCTTTCCGCCGGAGCGTGTCAAGCAATGTTGGAGGGAGGTCCGGCCGGCGGAGGTGCGCGCGGCGGCGCGGGAGTTTGCGCGGCCGGAGCAATTCAACCTGGCGCTGGTCAGCCCGCTGAAATCGTGCCGGGGAGTGGAGAAGCTGCTGGGGGTGCGGGTGCGCGGCAAATGACATTCCGGCCGCGGCCGGGGAGTTTGTGAGCTTGCGCCGTTTTGGCCGGCGCAGCGAGCCGGAGGAGCGGGAGCGTGGCCAATTCTTACTGCATGGCGGCGGCGATGGCATTCCACCACTGGGCATGAAGTTCGGCCACGGGCCAGCTGAATTGGGCGGCGTGAGTTTTGACGGACAGGCTGTCGCCACCCACGAGGCCGAGTTGGGTGGCGCTGACTTCCATGATGCGGGCGCGTTGGAGAACTTTGACGACGTCCAGCGGGGCGATGGAGATGAGGACGCGGCTTTGGGTCTCGCCGAAAAGCAAGGCGTCGAGGCGCAGGGGCGGGAGGGCGGACAAATCAATCCGGGCGCCGATGAGGCGAGGGGTGTCGCGGGCGATTTGGCAGGAGACGCAGCATTCGGCCAGGGCGACGGCGAGGCCGCCTTCGCTGCAATCGTGGGCGCTTTTGACCAGGCCGGAAAAAATGAAACCGAGGAGGGTGTTGTGGAGCCGGCACTCTTTTTCCAGCTCGCACCGGGGCGGGAGGCCGGTTTTCAGGCCGTGGATGAGCTGCAAGCAGGCGGAGCCGCCCAGGCCGAGGAGGGGGTCGGAGTTGTCAACAATATCGCCGAGGAGGAGGATGACGTCGCCCGGGTCCTTGAACCATTGGGTGGTGATGTGGGCCGGCTCTTCGATGAGGCCGGCCAGGGCGACGGTGGGGGTGGGGTCTATGGGGCCGTTGGGGCTTTGGTTGTAGAGGCTGCAGTTGCCGCCGGTGACCGGCACGCGGAAGGCGCGGCAGGCTTCGGCCAGGCCACGGACGGATTCCTGCAACTGCCAGAAAAGTTCGGGATCGTAGGGGTTGGCGAAATTCAGATTGTCGGTCGCGCCCAATGGGACGGCGCCGGAACAGGCCAGGTTGCGGGCGGCTTCGGCCACGGCGATCTTGCCTCCTTCGAAGGGGTCCAGGAAGACGTAAGAGGCGTTGCAATCCACTGTCAGGGCGATGAGTTTTTCCACGGCGGGGCGGGCGGCGGCGCCGGTTCCGGCGGGCAGGGAATCTTCTTTGATGCGAAGGACGGCCGCGTCGGAGCCGGGGCAGACGACGGAGCCGTCGCGGACCATGTGATCGAATTGGCGATAGACCCAGTTTTTGGAAGCGATGCCCGGCCAGGCCAGGAGCCGGCCCAGGGCGGAGGCCGGGTCCTGGAGTTCCGGGACTGCGGCCAGGGTGAATTGGCGGACGGCTTTGAGGCAGGCGGGTTCCCGGGCTTCGCGGTGATAGACCGGGGCCTGGTCGGCGAGTTGTTTGGCGGGAATATCCACCACCACCCGGCCGGCGGAGGTGACGACCATGCGGCCGGTGTCGGTGACGCGGCCGATTTGCGCCCAGGGGAGGTCCCATTTGTCAAATATATTTTTGACCTCCTCTTCGCGGCCGGCGTGGACGATGATGAGCATGCGTTCCTGGGACTCACTGAGCATGATTTCGTAAGGGGTCATGTCCGGGGCGCGCTGGGGGACATTGGCCAATTCGATTTCGATGCCGGTGCCGGCGCGGGCGGCGGTCTCGCAGGTGGAACAGGTGAGGCCGGCGGCGCCCATGTCCTGGATTCCGGAGACGGCGCCGGTGGCCAGGAGTTCGAGGCAGGCTTCGCAGACGAGTTTTTCCATGAAGGGATCGCCGACTTGGACGGCGCCACGCTGCTGGCTAGCGGTTTCCTCGGTCAAGTCGCGCGAGGCGAAGGCGGCGCCGGCCAATCCGTCGCGGCCGGTGGCGGGGCCGACGTAGAAGACGGGATTGCCCAGGCCTTTGGCCGCGCCGCGGGCGATTTGCTCATGACGGAG
>JBEKOF010000220.1:0-8267 GCA_049522055.1 Verrucomicrobiota bacterium
TGCCCTCGCCACGGTCGTAGGAAACAAGGATTCGTTCACGGAGATCCAAAGAAAGCGTTCGCATGGACAGACCATACCACACTCCTCTAAAATGGCTACACTATTTATTGAAATGCTCTAAACTGCGGCTGCCTGTTTTGAACTGGGGAATTTCAGTTTTGAACTGAAAGAATTTCGACGGCGTTGATTTGCTTGGCTTGTTACGAGGCGGCAATCACTTTCTTTCCTCGATGACCCCGTTGGGAAAGGTTTCTCGGAGAAAGGCAGCCAACGAGTCGAGGCCGATTTTTGATGCGATGCCGCAGTCAAACTCCTTCTTTCCGGCGGCTTCCACGTAAAGACGTGGTCTCTCCAGATGTGTTCGATCGAGGATAATGCGTCGGATATCTGAGTGCCGACGCCAGATGGCGTGGTTGCCTTGCTGGCGGCACACCCCTTTGGCGTTGATTCCGACCCTGGGAGGAATGAACCAGAAAAAGGCGATGAAGGACGCAATGGATAAAACGATCCCTCCGATAGCCACAATGCAGGCGTATGTCCAATCGAATTGAAGATTGGGAACGGTGCGCGTAACGAAGGACGCCAGTAGAATAACCAGGAGCAGCGCCACCACAAATATCCGCACCCACGTCCAAAGATCCAACACGCAGGCCAAATCCCGCCTCAGACGTGGCCGGAAACTCCAAGACGGTTCAAACCAATTGAGCGACTTGGGCTTTTTCGCGTTGGTGCTCATAGGCACCCCGTAGTTTACTCCCGTTTGGGAGAGACGTAAAGTGGCCCACGAGGAGCCTGAAATGGCCAGTTTGGGAATTTCGATTTAGAATCCGCAAAACGTTTACTGTTTTTCCCCCCATCGAGAATCAGTTCAAAACGAATTGCCAAATGTCATTTTTTGCTTTTGTAAGTCGTTGATCTTGGGGCCTCCAGAAACAACGCAATCAGGCGGTTTGACAAAAGGCCACGATTGGGCCACATTGGGTACATGAGCGCAATAGCCAAAAGCCGGATTGACCCCGAACTGAAACGCCAAGCTGAAGCGGTCTTGGCAGAGATCGGACTCAAACCACGGGCCGCATTGGAACTTTTTTACAAGCAGATCATCAAGCGCCGGGCAATCCCGTTCCCCGTCCAGGCAGACTGCCCGGAAGATGAGGTTTTGAGCCATGCCACCCGCCGCAATACGCTGGCTGATGAGTTTTAGGCGTGAGAACTGTCCCGCATCCCGGCGAAGTTTGGTTCGTTGACTTGGGCATGGTTGGGAAACCGCGTTATGTGCTCGTTCTGGCGGCTCAAACCGATGCCCGACTCGCACTGGCCAGCGTCGTTTTGCTCACCACACAGTTTGAGGACACACCTTACGAGGTGACATTGCCTCGCGTGCCGTGGTTGCGGGAGCAAAGCTATATCAATGTCCAGAGCATCCAGCCGGTGAAGTTCACCGAATTCGTCCGCAAAGCTCCCGGAAAATTTGATGCTCGCGTCATTAGTCAAGTGGAAGCCGCGCTCAAACGCTGGTTGAAGATCTAATCGCTCCCTTCTCGTTCCCAAGGCATGTGAATCCGCGGTTTCTGCGATCATCCTCTCTTTGCATCCCCTTCCTTGCGGACGGAGGAATTGCCCTTGCGTTTGGCGACGGCTTGTTTGAGCACATATTCGATCTGGCCGTTGACGCTCCGCAATTCGCTTTGCGCCCAAGCCTCCAATTCGGCCCAGAGCGCCGGATCCATCCGCAACAGGAAGGGTTTTCTCGTGGCCATCGCTCAAGTATATAGCGTGCCGGTGTTGACGACCGGATGCACTTCCGATTCACTGCAAAGCACCACCATCAGATTGCTCACCATCGCCGCCTTGCGCTCGTTGTCCAGTTCCACAACCTCCTTCTGCGCCAAATCCTTCAACGCCATGTCCACCATGCTCACGGCCCCTTGCACAATCTTCTGGCGGGCGGCGATGACCGCCTCGGCTTGTTGGCGGCGCAGCATCACCTGGGCGATTTCCGGCGCGTAGGAAAGGTTGGTCAGCCGCGCTTCATCGGCGACGACGCCCGCGATGGCCAGCCGTTCCTGCAATTCCTGGCGCAAGGCCCGGGAGATTTCATCCACGTTGCCCCGCAGCGTCGGTTCGTTCTCTTCCCCGTCATCGTAGCGATACGCGCTGGCCAGATGGCGCAAGGCGCTTTCGCTTTGGAGGTGAACGTAGCCTTCATAATCGTCCACGTCGAAGACCGCCTGGGCGGTGTCGGCCACGCGCCAGACCACCACGGCGGCAATTTCGATGGGATTGCCTCGTTTGTCGTTGACCTTGAGTTTCACCACATTGAGCGTGCGGGCACGCAGCGACACTTTGTCCACATTCAGGCCGCAGACCCGTAGCGACACTTTGTCTCGCCCGGATGTCCCCGAAACCCGCATCTGAACTCCGCCCGCTTTCAAATTCCGGGCATAGAATGGGTTGCCCCAATGAAATCCGCTCTTTCGCACCGTTCCTTTATATGCGCCGAACAAAAGCAAGACCCGCGCCTCATTGGGCTGCAACGTGAAAAAACCCCCGAGCAGGATCAAACTCAACAACTCGAACAGCCCCCCAATGATGAGATACGCCCACATCGGATGTCCCAGCGCTGGGATGCCGTGAACCAGCGAGTAAATAATCAAGACTGCGGAGCCTATTATTAAGGCGATGTCCAACGGAAGCATGATCCAGCCGCTGGTGACGCATCTTTCGGACTCGCGGCTGGCGGTTGATTTTTCAGTATTCATAAAGGCCTTTCTTTTAACGGTTGTCTGATATTTATATGATATCATAACGCAATCATGCCGGAGCGCAAGTAAAAAATTAAAAAAAAGACCACCCTCGACATTTCCAGTGGTCTTCTGTGGAACTTCTGTAGAACTTAACGGCTCCCTAACGCCTGCTAACGGCAATTCTAACGGGTCAAACCTCAAAAATCCCCAATGTTTACGGGGGTCCTAACGGGTTAACGGCTCCAGACCCCCAAAGGTCCTCCTCCCGACCCAAACCGGCGTCCCGTATCACCGCATTTGCTTAATTGTGTCGCTTGCCCTGTAAAGAAATGCTTCAATACCGCGCAAACAAACCAACATTGCCATGAACGGATACTTATTCACCGCCGCCGTCACCCGCACTCCATCCCACCTGGCCAGCCTGGGACCGGGGCGAACCACCTGCCACAGTTCGATCGTCTGCGCCGACAACGCGGAGGAGGCGCGAAAACGATTTGAAGCGTTTTTATGCGCGCAACCCGAAGGGGAAGTCCGCATTGAGACACGCATCAACCGGATTGCGGCCGCGCAATTTATCGCCCAACTGCTGACCGAAAAAGAATTCGCTCCGATGGATTGGCCGCAAATTGCAAAAGACGCTCAAACGGACCTGGAAGCAATCCCCGCCGACGATTTTGAACAGGGTTATTGGGTGGACGTCAACGCGGTCGTCGGGCCATGTTCCAGCTTCGAGGCCTTGCGCGAGGCCTTGCCGGAGGATATTCGTTCCGGCCTCAATTGGGCCGAAGACAAACAATTCCTTTTTCTACTCAGCGTTCTTAGCCCGCCTCCTCCGCCGCCGCCCGATCCGGCGGATGAACCGGAGGCCGGCGTCCCTGATGACGCGCCGCCTGGCCAGGAAACCTCCGGTGAGTCCGCCCCCGATCTGGAGGAACTGGAAACCGATTTCCCGGAATTGGTGGACAAGGAAGTTGCCGTCCTGATTCGCGCGCGCAATTCCGCCGTGGCCGCGTGGCTGTGGCGCAAATACGCCGCCGACACAAAACTGGCCGACCATCAAATCCGAATTGATCCCTGGTGCGGCCTGTTGGGACTGGAAGGCAAAGGCTAGCCCGACCCATGAAAGCATCAGAAAAACTGATGCCATTTACCTCTGATAATCGGCACGGAGCAAACCTTGCCGGCATTGACGACATCCCGACCGCGCAAGCGGCATGACCGCCCTCCCGCTCACCCTGCCGCCGCCGGCCCGTCCGCAGTCGCGTTGGCGCCAAACTCCGGCGCCGTTTCGGGAGGAGTGGAGTCCTCCTGCTCCGGCTCCTGGTCCTCGTCCTGCTCCGGCTCCGGCGTTGCCGCGCCGTTTCCCGACACCTCTTCGTCGTGCATTCCCGCGGCGCGTTCCGCCGCCAGTTCGATGTCCCGTTCCGCCTGGCGCGGATTCTTGGCCCGTTTAGCCCGGGGCAGCGGGCTGAGCATCACGTTGATCCCTTTGCCGATCAACTTGGCTGGCGCGTCCTCGTGCCCGTAGGGAGTCAGACTCTTGACAAACCTCTCCACCTGCTGGAACCCCAGCTCCTTGTGGGCCATTTCCCGCCCGCGAAAGCGCAACGTCAGCTTGACCTTCATGTCCTCGCAGAGAAAATCCACCCCGTGCTGTAATTTCACCGCAAAATCATGCGGGTCAATATTCGGGCTGAGCTGGATTTCCTTCACCCGGTTGGCGTGCTGATGCTTGCGCGCCTCCTTCTCCTGTTTGGCCAGCTCGTAGCGGTACTTGCCGAAGGCGATCAACCGGCACACCGGCGGCGTCGCGTTCGGGGCTATCTCCACCAAATCCACCGCCCTCATCCGCGCCAGGCTGATCGCCTCGCCCAGCGGCATGACTCCCAGCATTTTCTTGTCCCCATCAACCACCCGCACCTCGCGGGCGCGAATTTTCCCGTTGACGCGCGTGAATGAGGCGGCCGAAGGAGAAGTACGAGGCGAGAAAGGGCGACTCAAGAGGCCCTCACCAAGTCTAAAATGTTCATGAATGCTTCAAATGACATTTCTTGCGGACGTTTCAGCGGAAACCAGTCCTCCGCCTGAACTCTCGCCTTCTGCACCAAGTTAACCCCAAATCCCGCCATTTGGCAAGTCAAAAATCATCCCAAAATGGACTTCTTCGCCCTGAATCTCCTTGGCATACAACCCCGAAACCGCAACTCCGCCGCAGCCGCAGCCAACCCAACCGCCCGCTCCGTGCCGAATCCGCTTGCCCCCTCCTCTGAAGCGTGCGAATCATCTCCAGAGGGAGCGCGCGCGGGGACCGCAAAACGGTCCCCAGGCGCGCTCCGCGCAACATGACCGACGAGCAATCCACCGGCCAAAAACGCCTGTGCATCTGGGCGGAAACCCCGGAGGAGCATCGCTACGTCCAAGCCCGGCTCCACAAGTTCCGCCGCTTCCTCATGCCTGTCTATTTCCGTGGGCGCGAGCTGGCCGACGTCATCAACGTGGGCCGCCTTGAGGGCATTATTTGTTACTCCAAAGACAACTCGCTGCTCAAGCTCACCCTGGGTGAGGTTGAGGAACTCTGCCCCACCTGTTCGCGTTTCGTCGTTTGCTCGCGCAAGAATGAGTCCCTCTTCCGCGTCTGGCAGGGCATTCCCCCAACCATTCTCGAAGAGGACGAACCGCCGGAAACTTGGGCGGACCGGATTGACCGAGCCATCCTGGTCAATCAGTGGCTCACCAAACCGCAATTTCGCATGATCCTGCCCCGCCTTCGCAACATCCCCACCCTGCCGGAATCCCATCGCCGCGTCGTCCAAGCCCTGCAAAACCCCAATTTCCAGGCCCAGGATGTTGCCCTGCTCATCAGCCACGACGTCGCCCTGACCGCCCAACTCCTCAAAATCGTCAACTCCGCCGCCTTGGGGCTGGCCCATCCCATCTACTCCATTCCCGCCGCCGTGACCGTCCTGGGAGTCGTCCGCCTCCAATCCCTCGTCATGTCAGCCTGGGCCTTCTTTTTCGCCGACGAGAAAATGTGTCCCGGTTTCAGTCCTGCCGCCCAATGGAGCCATGCCCTGGCCGTGGCCCTGGCGGCGCAGGAACTGGCCAGGGAGCGTCACGCCGGTCCCGCCCTCGTCGAGGCCGCCTTCATCACCGGCCTCCTCCATGACGTGGGCAAAGTGATGCTCGCCGCAAACTCCCCCGAAACCTATGCGGGCATCCTGGCGCTTGCCAAAAAACAAAAACTGCCCCTCTGGCAGGCCGAGCAAGAAGTTCTCGCATACACCCATGCCGAACTGGGCGCCTGCGTCCTGGGTCTCTGGGGACTCGACCTCTCCATCGTCGAAGCGGTCTCCCGTCACCACGACCCGGCCCTGGCTGAGAGCGCGGAAATCACCCTCTCCAAGCTCGTTTACGACGCCAACCTCCATGTCCACGGCGGCCAAACAGCCGGTTGAATCAGCCCGGCCGCCCGGAGATTGAATCCGTTTGAAACTCATGCGAACAACCGCTCTTTGGCTTTTGTGCCTTGCCTTGTCCCCCATCGCGTCCCTGGCCGCTTCGGTGCGCGTCGAGGCCCTGCGCTACGAGCACCTGGATAATCCCCTCGGCATCGGCATCCGCCAACCCCGCCTTTCCTGGATACTCGTCTCCGGCGATCCAGGCGTACGGCAAACCGCCTACCAAATCCGCGCTGGCCAATCCGCCAATGCCACGCCCGATCTGTGGGATTCCGGGCCGGTCGCCTCGGACCAATCGGTCCTTGTCCCTTGGCTGGGCAAACCCCTGGACTCCCGCTCCCGCGTCTTCTGGCAGGTCCGCGTCTGGGACCAGGATGGCCGGCCCTCGCCGTGGAGCCAGGTTGCCTCCTTCGAGTTGGGTTTGTTGAACCCGGCCGCCGAATGGAAAGGCCAATGGATCACCGCCGATTTGCCCCGTTATGACGTCGAACAATCCGCCCTCGCCTTTGCCTCCTGGATCAGTGCCGGCTCCGCCGCCAACCAAGCCGCCGCCGTCCGGGTGGCTTTTCAAATCCCGCCGGGCGCCCGGGTGCGTAGCGCCGCCATTGACGCCGCGGCCGATGGTCTGATCACCCTTTACGTCAACGGCCACACCAATCGCCAGGGCGCCAGCAGCAAAACCGCCCCGCTTCAGGCCCAGGTGCGCGCCCAGTTGATGCCCGGCGCCAATGTCATCGCCATCGCCTCCGCCGCCGTGCGCCGCGCCCCGGGCGACGCCGCCCAGGCGAACCACAACGCCATCGCCGCCCGCGCCGCCATCCAATTCGAGGATGGACGCCGCATTGTTATTGACACCGATTCCTCCTGGAAGGCCGCGATTGCCCCCGTCGGCGATTGGTTCGCGCCCGCGTTCGATGATTCCGCCTGGGCTGCCGCCAACGTCCTCGCTCCGTACGCCGGACACCCCTCCTCGCACGCCGACAACACCACGGGTCCCGGCCGCTATTTGCGCAAGAACTTCACCGTCCAGGGCCGCGTGGTCCGCGCCCGCCTCTATGCCACCGCCCTGGGCGTTTACCAGGCCTCCATCAACGGCCGCGTTGTCAATTCCAATTCTGTGCTCGACCCGGGCTGGACCGATTACACGCGGTGCGTCATGGTGCAGACTTACGATGTCACCGGCCTTCTTGCCCCGGGGAAAAACACCCTGGGCGCCGTCCTCGGCGACGGCTGGTTCGCCGGCCGCCTGGGCTGGATGGGACTCGCCCAATACGGCCCGCGCCCCGTTTTCTCCGCCCAACTTGAAATCCTCCTCGCCGACGGTTCGACCCAAATCATCCCCACCGACGATTCCTGGAAAGCCGGGCCTGGCCCCATCGTTGCCTCCGATCCGCAGTGGGGCGAAGTCATTGACGCCCGCAAGGCCGCCCCGTGGGACACCCCGCCCTTCGACGATTCGTCGTGGGCGGCGCCGGTTTTGGAAACCCACCAAATTTCCTTCGATCCCCAACTCGGCCCGCCCGTGCGCAAGTTGCTGGAACTCAAACCACGCTCCATCACCCGCTCGGGCGACGCCTGGATTGTTGACTTCGGCCAGAACATGGTGGGCCATATTCGTCTGAGCGCGCGCGGCCCCGCGGGCACGACCATCGTCGTGCGCCATGCCGAGATGCTCAATCCCGACGGCTCGCTCTACACCGAAAACCTCCGGCCCGCCCTCTCCACCGATAAATTCATCCTGGCCGGCAAGGGGACCGAAACCTTTGAGCCGCTCTTCACCTTCCACGGTTTTCGCTACGCGGAGCTTGCCGGCTATCCCGGAAAACTCACCCCTTCCGACGTGCGCGGCATCGTCGTCGGCTCGGACAATCCCCAAACCGGCGCCTGGCAATCCTCCGACACCAATCTCAACCAGTTGTTCTCCAACATCCTCTGGGGTCAGCGCGGCAATTTCCTCAGCGTCCCGACCGACTGCCCGCAGCGCGACGAACGCATGGGCTGGATGGGCGACGCCCAAGTCTTCGCCCTCACCGCCGCCTGCAACGCCGACGTCGCCGCCTTT
>JBEKOF010000221.1:0-8249 GCA_049522055.1 Verrucomicrobiota bacterium
ATTTTTGCGGGCGTTGCGGGGGCTATGGCTCTTGGCGTGGAAGAGCCAGCTCTCGTGGCGCCGGGCGCCGGCGCTGGCGGGCGGGCTGGCGATCCTGCCCTTTCTGGTTTACCTCACCGTCTCTCCCCCCGGCGCCGGGAACAGCCGCCTCCCCATGTCCAACCAGGCCAGCGAATTGTGGCAATTCGAGCGGCGGCTCGGCCGGAACAGCCCGGCGCTCAAACCCGATCAGCGGGAGCAACTGAGAAAGATCATCCAAACGGAATTCGAGCGGGTTGAGAGCGACTGGCGCGGCCTCAAGTCGCCCGAAACCAGCGTGGAGCAGCAACGCCAAATCGTCCAATCCTACTTCGATGGCGTCCTGGCCCACGCCAAAGGGGTGCTGGACGACAACCAGTTTGCGACGTTTAGAATTTGGAACCGCGAATCCCTGGGCCGGAGCCAGAACCGGATCAGCGAACCGGCGTGGAACCGGACCGCGCCGTTCTACCGCTGGCTGGTGGATTTTTATTTCTTCATCATCCTGCCCCTGGGGTGTGTGCGGGCGACGGGGGGCCTGGTCCGCGACGAGCTGCAATCCGACACGCTGGGATTTTTGACCACGCGCCCAGTGCGGCGCGCGACGCTGCTGCTCATGAAGTATCTGTGCCAGGCGGGCTGGTTGGAGATGGTGGCGCTGGCCGAGAGCCTGCTGCTGATCGGCGCGGGCCGGCTGCGCGAAATTCCATCCCTCGGCGCGTTGCTGCCGCTTTTTTTGGCGGCGCAATTCCTGGCGGTTTTGGCCTGGAGCGCCTTGGGGGTGTTGCTGGGGCAAATCACCAAGCGTTACCTGGCCCTGGCGCTGATTTATGGGCTGGTCGTCGAGATGGGGATTGGCGCCATTCCGACTAACATCAACAGCCTTTCCCTGATGCGCCACCTGCAAAGCCTGCTCTCCCACAACACCGAATTGCAAAGCCTCTTCCAATGGACCGGCGGCGGGACGCTTTTCCCGGCGGGCATGCTGCTGCTGGCCAGCGCCTTTTTTCTGGCGGTCGCCGCCGGCCTGTTCACCTTCCTGGAATACCACTCCACCGAGGAGATGCGGAAATAAAAAAGGCCGAGACCAGCGGTCTGGATTTTACAAAACCGTGACAATTGGGCTTGCGGCTCCGGCTAACTTGGCGGGTAATGAAGCGAATGCCGTCCAAAAGCCCACAGCAGAAATATTATACCGTAATGCGGGTGGCGCTTCTCTGCTGGACGCTTTGTCTGATCCTGTCGTTTATTGACGCGGCCAGGAGCGACCAGCCGTTTTTCTGGAAAAAGGGGCCGATGGTGCTCTACTTCTGCGGATTGTGGGTTTTTTATTTTTTCATGTGCAGATTGTCCAAACGCCGGGCGATGGAGGAAAAAATGGCAATGCCTGTCGAAACCCATCTGCCCGAACCCAAGAGGCCGACCTTTTTCTGGCAAGCAATCCTCATCCTGCTGCCGGTGGGGCTAATGGCCGGCTTTGGCCTTTGGGCGATACTCCGCGAACGCAACGCGGTTGAAGAAGAGGCGCGGCAACGGGCGAAGGAAATCATTCAGGCGATTCCCACTGACTTTGGCCGGTTGGCCGCCAATATGTTGACTCAATTCGATGGGCCAAGGGGTGGATGGTTCCAGTATTTGCAGGGGGCAGCGGAGCAGTGGCCGGATGAGACAGTCAGCAAAGTATGGTTCGACACCAACGAAACACAAATCTTGAGCAATAGTCTGGCAGCCCTGCGCTCCGTGTTTCCCGATTGGCCGGAAGGGCCGGTTCCTATGGTGTTTTTTTCTCTGAACACGAATGGCGATATGGCATTTGGCCAAAGACCCCTGCCCTCTCCTCCCGCCTGGCTGACAAACATGTCTGCCACGCAATACCAGGCGTGGATGGCTCTGCAGGCGGCGGAGTACGCCTCCGAATCATCGTCGAATCTGGCCACATTGTCCGAAGCGTTTCAGGCGACTCAACCGCCCGCACCGGCTCTTGCTTGCGAGGAATTCATCCAGCTTCGTGCGCGTTTGCCTTCAATGACTGCTACCAATGCGATTGAGCAGTTGATGCGGTTTTCCGGACGTCATTACGACGTTGTCTCTGATAGCGGGTTGCCTTTATCAACTCTGGCTCTGGCCGAGGCTTTGCGGAGGGCAGAGGAGTGCGGGCCAAACAAACGGCTTTGGCAGGCGCTGCAATCGGAAGTCTCCAGGCCGGGCGCGCTGACCGCAGCCTTGCTGGACGAAGCCGGGCGCCTGGCGGCCAAAGATGCCAAATTATCAGACGCGGTCAAAGCGATGAGGATCCTATTGGCGGATAAAGAGGCGCAATCCGAATTGGCAGAGGCGGTGAAACAAACCGTAAAGATCAACGGCTTCACGACCGCCAATCTCTGGGTGGACGCGATGGACCGGCGCTGGTTTTGCATTCTCAGCCCATCTGAAACCCAAATGCACACCTCCATTTCCAATCATCCGGTCACGATTACCAACCCGATCACGGCAGGTTCATGCTATCCCAAATCCGTGGTGGAGCGGGGGTTTGCGGATTCGTTGAAAGACGCCAGAATCTCCGTGCCGGGTTATTTCGGCATTTCGCTCGAATTGGAAGGCGAGCCAATTGCGCTGCCATCGCGCTGGATCCACTCGGCCGGCGGCAAGGCCTCTGGAGACATCCTTGCGGAGCAACATTTCCAAATGTATCAGCCCGCCATTTACTTGCAGCAAGGCGGCCCTTACGGAGCAGGTGGGAAGCAAACACCGTTTGAGGCCATGCCGAGCCATCCGCAATTCTCGATGCAGATCCGGCTGACCGACCGGAAATTGCTTTACGCAAAACAGCGCCAGCTTCAATTCATTTTTGGGGCGCTCATTGCCGCATCCACGGCAGCCGCCTTGGTTGGCTTTCTTGCCGCGCAACGCGCCTTCCGCCGGCAATTGGAGCTGAGCGAATTGAAATCCAATTTCGTTTCCAGCGTCTCGCACGAATTGCGCGCGCCCATCGCCTCGGTGCGCTTGATGGCGGAAAATCTGGAAGGCGGAAAAATCGCGGAGCCGCAGAGGCAAAGGGAGTATTTCCATTTCATCGTGCAGGAATGCCGCCGGCTTTCCTCGCTCATCGAAAACGTGCTGGACTTCGCGCGCATCGAACAGGGCCGCAAACAGTATGAGTTTGAGCCTACCGATCTCGGCGCGCTGGTGCGGACCACCGTGAAACTGATGGAGCCTTACGCAACGGAAAAAAGCGTGAAATTGGAGGAATTGGAGGAATCGGAGGAATTGGAGGAATTGGAGGAATCGGAGGAATCGGAGGAATCGGAGGTTGCCCGCCGCCCGGAGGCGGGGCCGCCGGCCGCGGCGGAGCGGAGGGAAGGCCGGCCCATCGAATTGAACCTGGACGGCCGGGCGATGCAGCAGGCGCTGGTAAATCTTATTGACAACGCCATCAAGCATTCGGCGAAAGGCGAAACGGTGACGGTGGGCATTGAAAGGAACAACGGCCCCGGCGCGGCGGCCATTCGCCTGTTTGTCGCCGACCACGGCCCCGGCGTAGCGGCGGAGGAGCGGGAGAAGATATTCGAGCGGTTTTACCGCAGCGGTTCGGAGTTGCGCCGGGAAACGCCCGGGGTTGGCATCGGCTTGAGCGTTGTCAAGCATATCGTCGAGGCGCACGGCGGACGGGTGACGGTGCAAAGCGAAACGGGCCGGGGCAGCCGCTTCACCATCGAATTGCCGGCGCCGAATGCACATGAATGAACGGATTTTAATCATTGAGGACGAAACGCCGATGCGCACGGCGCTGGAGGATTTGCTCGAATCGGAAGGCTACCGCGCGCTGACCGCGGCGGACGGGGCGCGCGGGCTGGAACGGGCGCGGGCCGAAAAGCCCGACCTGATCCTGCTGGACATCATGATGCCCAAGCTGGATGGCTTCGCCTTGTGCGCGGAGTTGCGCCGCCTGGGCAGCGCGGTGCCCGTGCTGATGCTCACGGCCAAAGGCCAGATCGAAGACCGCGTGCATGGGCTGGACGCCGGCGCGGACGATTATCTGGTCAAGCCCTTCAGCACGGAGGAACTTCTGGCCCGCGTGCGCGCGCTGCTGCGGCGCATGGAACGGAAAACCCGGACGGCGCTGAAATTGAAATTGGGCGAGGTGGAAATTGACCTGGCCCGGCAGACGGCGGCGCGCGGGAAGAAACGGGTGCCGCTGACGGCGAAGGAATTTGCCATGCTCCGCCTGATGGCGGAGGCGCAAGGCGAACCGGTGACGCGCGAGCGGTTTCTCGACGCGGTCTGGGGTTACACGGCGTTCCCCACGACCCGCACGGTGGACAACCACATCGCCAGCCTGCGGGCCAAAATCGAGCCGAACCCCGAATCGCCGCGCTGGATCCAGACGGTGCATGGCGTGGGCTACAAACTGGAGCCGGCGGATTTTGCAAAACCATGACAATTCGACGGCGGAGAGCGCGCAGAATCGGCAACGCGATCTAAATAATCTTTTATGAAAACAAAAATGCTCCTCGCGGCAATTCTTTTGGCGCCGGCGGCCTTGTTGTCCGCGGCCACCAACAACCTCGAGTCCCTGCTGCAACAGGGATTGCTGGACGAGGAGGCCGGGCACGACCTCCCCGCCGCCATCACCAAATATCAATCCCTGGCCGCGCAATTCGAAAAGGACCGCGAGATTGCCGCCACGGCGATTTACCGGCTGGGGGAATGTTATCGCAAGCTGGGCCAGACCAACCAAGCCGCCGCCCAGTACCAGCGCATCGTCCGGGAGTTTGCCGAGCAGAAAACGCTCGCCACCTTGAGCCAGCAGGATTTGACAGGCCTGGGGATGCGCGCCGCCGCGCCGCCGGCGGATGCCGCCCGCCAAAAAGAGCAAGACTTGTTGGCGGACGAAACCAAGGTGGTTGAACAGGAATTGCAGATGGTGCAAGTGCAATCCAAGGCGGGGGTGGGGGATTACAAGGACGTTTTGGCAACGCAGCAAAAACTGCTCGAACTCAAACGGCAATTGGCGGCACTGGAAGCAGGCCTGACGGTTTCTCCCGTTGCAGCCGCTCCCACCGACGAAGAAGACCAGAAAATCCGCGAGATCAAGGCGCTGGTTCAGAACAGCCCGGATTTGATCAACTCGGAGCTCTGGACCCAGGTAACCACGTCAGACAACCTCCGGGTGACGCAATATCTCTTGGACAACAACGCCAATGTAAACATGAGCTTCCACGGCAGAGATACGGTGCTCATCGCCGCAGCGGGGCAAGGCAAAAAAGCAATGGTCGAGCTGCTCCTGGCCCACGGCGCGAATGTGAACGCGCCAGGAGACTTTGATGAAACCGCGCTCCACAAAGCCGCCCGGCAAGGGTTTCCAGCCGTGGCAGAGGTGCTGCTGGCGAACCATGCCGACGTGAATGCATTGAGCAATGACGGCCGAACGCCTTTGAGTTTTGCCGCGGTCAAGGATTCGCCGGAGATGATAAAGCTGCTTCTGGCCGCCAAGGGCGATCCCAACGCCGGCAGAAGCGATGCCCCGCTGCTCTGCGCCATTGAAAAAGAGGACATCGCGTCCGCTGAGTTGCTGCTGCAAGCCGGGGCGAACGCCAATGCGGCGGGACCTTTTGACGTTTCGACGGACTTTCTGTTGCAAGCCGGGGAGAACCCCAATGCGGCGGGACCTTCAGACGTTTCGACGGATCAGAGGGGTGTTGTTCCCCAATTCATTGCCCAACGCCAACAGATAACCCCATTGTGGCTGGCGATCTATATGAAGCAGCTTCCGATGGTTAAACTGCTCTTGCAATACAAGGCGGACCCCAATGGCGCGCAAGCCGACGGACGACCTTTGTTATTCAGCGCGCTATCCAGTCCCGATATTCTCGAAGCGTTGCTGGACGCGGGGGCAAAAGTTGAGGCGATTGAAGTCAGGCCGGGGTATGGCTATAACACTTCTCTTGGCGACCCACCCTCTTGGACCGCCTTGGCTGCCGCCGCTTATCAGAACGCCGCCGCCGCCGTGGAAATTTTGTTGAAACACGGCGCGAATCCCAACGCGCGCAATCCAGCCAACATGACCCCTTTGCATTGTGCGGCGTTGAAGTTGAGGGACAGCAAGGTTTTTGAAATGTTGCTCGCGGAGAAGGCCGATCCGAACGCGCGAAATAACCGGGGCAAAACGCCGTTGGATTTGCTCAAAGATATAACAGGGCAAAACTACACAGGCGAAAAGAAGGCTTTGGCCGTGGAGTTGGCTGATTTGCTGCGCCGGCACGGCGCGCTGGATAATCTGCCGGATTTGGATCTCATCTCCGTGAGCCGGCCTTCGGCTAATTATTCGTCGGACCTATTCCGGAAGGGCACCAACGATTGGAATCATTTCACCCTGCTGGAAATGGTCGCCGTGCAGTGCCAATTCCTGGCGGCGTCACCCGGCGAAACCGGCTCACGCTATTCTGCGTCTGCCTTCTGGCCAGGTCTGGCACTGCCTTTTCCCGACCTGGCCCATCTTCGCATCCGCCGGCCTGCGAGCGACCTGAAAAGCTGGAAGGAACAGACGGTTGATCTTGCCTCCGGCCTCAAGTCCGGCGATGGCTCAAATGACGTGACCGTGGAATGGGGCGACGTGGTGGAAATGCCGGAGGCGGAGCACCCGCTCAATGAGCGGTGGCCGGGTTTTTCCGTATTGGAACTAAGCAATCTGAAAAAATACCTGACACGTCACCTCATTCTCATCGTCAAAGGCCAAACCAATGCCATCACCCTCGAGCCTGGAATCAAGATTCCGGAGGCAAACGAAAATGCACCCGGCTATGAAATTGATTCCAAGACATCGTTTTGGCTCAAGCCAGTCCTGCTTCAAGCCAAAGAGGTGCTGACGTCCTGCGACCTTTCCCACGTCAAGGTCTCCCGCCGGGACCCAAAAAGCGGCCAGACGCGCCAATGGATTTTCGATTGCAGCAATCCTCCACCGCCCTCCAACGGGTTTGGATCACATCCACGCGACATTCCACCTCCTTTCGTGCCAGGCGGGGGGGGACAATCCGCCCGGATTCACGCGTCACCGTTGAGCGACCTGTGGCTGCGCGACGGCGACGTGATTGAAGTGCCGGAGAAATGATTTTATGCTGGCAGAGACATGAACTTCGACCGTGATAGGTTGAAATCACGCGCGGCGGAGCTCGCGGGCAAAGGGGTCTTCCTCGGCACTTCCTCCTGGAAATACCCCGGCTGGCGCGGGTTGATTTACGACCAAAGCGGCTACCTGACGCGGGGCCGGTTTTCCCAATCCCGGTTCGAGCGCGAATGCCTGGCTGAGTACGCGCAAACCTTCAAGTCGGTTTGCGTGGATGCCGCGTATTACCGCTTCCCGGACGCCCGGCAACTCGGCGGGCTGGTCCAGCAGGTACCGGAGGATTTCCTTTTCGCCTTCAGAGTCACTGATGAAATAACGGTCAAGAAGTTCACCAACCTGGCGCGTTTCGGGCGGCGCGCCGGCCAGCCGAACGAGAATTATCTCAATGCCGGCCTGTTCGCCTCGGCGTTCGTCCAGCCCTTTGAGCCGTTTCGGCGGAACGTGGGGTTGTTCATTTTTGAGTTCTCGAAATTCCACGCCGGCGAATACGCGCAGGGCCGGGAATTTGTCGCCGACCTGGACAGGTTTCTCGCAGGGGCGCCCCGGGGCTGGCCTTACGGGGTGGAAATCCGCAACAAACAGTTCCTGCAGCCGGAGTATTTCGAGACGCTCAGACGCCACGGCGCCGCCCACATCTTCAATTCCTGGGCGGAGATGCCGCCGGTCCACGAACAGCTCGCCCTGGCGGGGAGCCTCACCAATCCCGATTTGGCGGGGGCGCGGTTCCTCTTGACACCTGGCCGGAAATACCAGCAAGCGGTGGATTTGTTCAGCCCGTACGACCGCATCCAAGCGCCGGATTCGCAGGCCCGCGCCGCCGCCGCGGAGTTGATCAACCGCGCCTTGCGGACAGGCGCGCCGCGCAAACTATTTCTCTACGTGAACAACCGGCTGGAAGGCAACGCCCTGCTGACTCTGATGGCCATGCTGGAAGAGGCGGGCCTGCGGTAGAGCGGTTTAAAAAATTCGTGGCCACTTAAATTGGCCTGGTAGATGACATGGGTATTGGCAGGTGAGCGCCCAAGCGTTACACCAAGATTGTATGAAACACAATAATACCAATACCCAAAAATCATCATCCACCAAAACGGCTGCCAAAGCCAAGATC